>NZ_WSRO01000002.1:3662142-3970178 GCF_009769735.1 Streptomyces sp. BA2 | reverse complement strand
AAGATCGGCGTGGGCAACGCGGCCTTCCACACCGGCGGCGCCGCCCAGCAGGCGGAGACCGTCTACCTCGGTGTCTTCCGCCGCGAGGCCCTCGAACAGCAGGGCGGGTACAACGAAGAGTTCATCCGCGCGCAGGACTGGGAGCTGAACTTCCGCATCCGCGAGGCGGGCGGCCTCATCTGGTTCTCGCCCGAGCTGAAGGTGCAGTACCGCCCGCGGCCGAGCGTGAAGGCGCTCGCCAAGCAGTACAAGGACTACGGCCGCTGGCGGCACGTCGTCGCCCGGTATCACGAAGGCTCCATCAACCTGCGTTACCTCGCTCCGCCGACCGCGGTCTGCGCGATCGCGGCGGGCGTCATCGTGGGCGCCCTGGTCACGCCCTGGGGCTTCGTCGTCCCCGCCGGCTACCTCGCGGCGATCGCGGCGGGCTCACTGCCGGCGGGCAAGGGCCTGCCGCTGAAGGCGCGCCTCCAGATCCCGGTGGCCCTCGCGACCATGCACATGTCGTGGGGCTGGGGCTTTCTGACCAGCCCGCGCTCCCTCGCCAAGAGGGTCATCGCCTCCCGGCGTCCGGCCGTGCTCAGCGAGGCCTGAGCACAGCCGACGGGCCCGCGGCGTGCCGCGGGCCCGGGACTCACTTCCAGGTGAAATCCGGGTCCACGTGCATGCACGCCTTCTTGTCCGAGCCGTTGAGCGCCTCGGCCGAGTCCGGCGTCTTGTCGTCCTGCTTCGACTTGGGAGGTGCGTTCCCCTCCCGCCAGTCGGCGCCGACGACCAGGGTGACCCCGGAGACGTCCGTCGACTTCTTCACTGAACTCAGCTTCATGCCAAGGGACTTGGCGACCCGCTGGGCATCGCCCTCCAGGTCGGCGCTGGGGAACCTGATGACCGTCTTCTCCTGGGCGAGAACCGTCGCCGTGTCGGCCGCCGCCCTGGTGAAGCCCTTGCCGGCGAGAATCTGCGTGACCGCGTTCGCGCGCCCGCTGACCGGCGGTTCGACATCCGTGCGTGTGCCGTTCTGCACCTGCACGGCGATCTCGTCGTCCGCGGCCGCCGGGTCGTCCGAGACCTTCTCCTTGGCGGGCTTCTTCTTGCCCTTGCCGTCCAGCGGGATGTCGTCGCGTACGAGGCGGAAGAGCTGCTCGGCGTCGCCCGGCTTGGGAATGACGCGCGCGCCCACGTACTCGTACGGCATGGTCGTCATCGTCGTCCGCTCCGGCGAGACCTTCTTGAGCTCGTTGCTGAGGTCGTAGAGCTTCTTGACGCTGCCGAGGCCGTCGTCGACCTTGAGCGCGCTGGTGGCCGTCTCGGCGAGCCTGCGCAGCTTGTTGGGGCTGCTCAGGTTGGCGTTGTTCCGCAACTCGCGCACCAGCGAATTCATGTACATGTGCTGGGCCTTGGCGCGGCTGATGTCGGTGCCGCCGTCGAAGCCGTAGCGGGTGCGCAGCCACTGCAGGGCCTGCTCGCCCTTGACGGCGGTGGTGCCCTTCTCGAGCTTCAGGCCGGAGCCGTGGCCCTGGCTGTCGCGCGAGTGGATGTTGGCGTCCACGCAGACCGGTACGCCGCCGATGGCGTCGGCCATGGAGACCACACCCGCGAAGTCCACCTCCATGAAGTGGTTGATGTGGATGTTGGTGAGCTTCTCCCAGGTGGCGACCGTGCAGCCGGGGCCACCGCGGCCGAGCGTCTGGTTCGTCATCGTCCGCTGCGCGGAGGCCTCGTAGACCTTGCCGTCGTCCGGGTCGGTGCACTTGGGAATGGAGAGGAGCGTGTCGCGCGGCATGCTGATGACCGACATGTTCGTACGGTCGGCCGACAGGTGAAGCAGCATCTGGACGTCGGCGAGCGGAGTGCCCCCGAAGGTCTCCTTGGCGCCGCCGAGCTTCTGGTTCTCCTTGGAGTCCCGCGCGTCAGAACCGATCAGCAGGATGTTCAGCGGCGTCTGGCCCGCCGCGTTCGGCGTGGGCTCGGGGGCCCGGTGCTCGCCGAGGTTCAGGTCGTCTGTTTCCAGGTTGCTGTTCAGGTGGCGGTACCAGAGATATCCGGCGCCGGCCGTGCCGAGTATCAGCACCGAAAGGATCGTTGCCGACCAGCGGAGTATCCGCCGTTTCGGACGCGGCGCCCGGCCGTCACCGCCACTGCCCGCGCCACCGCCCCCACGGCCACGCCTGCGGTGCCCGCCGCTCGCCGAGGGCTCCCCTCCCTCGTGCGACGGGCCTCCTTCCAGGCCATGATCACTGGCGTGCGGGACGCGTTGTCGCGCCCCCTCCCCACGCACGCTGCTTCTCCCCATCCCCTGCCCCTCCCCGCGCTACCCCGAAATACGGCCATCCTGCGCCCAGTTAGACGCAGAATGGCCGCCTCAGGTCACTTGGCGCACACAGTCTTGTCCGCTTCGACCTTCTGAATGCCCTCCGGCGCCTTCGACGGGGTACTGATGGGCACCCCGGCCCCCTTGAAGTCGCTGCCGAGCGTCAGCTTGATGGCGGGAAGCCCCTGCGAGTTCTTCTCGCTCTTGCCGGGCTTCATCGCGGAGCCGGAGAGCCCCATGACGTCGGCGAGCCGCCGGGCCTGGTCGGCCTGGTCGGGTGCGTACTCCAGCGTCGTCTTCTTGAGGTCGGACGGCGCGTTGCCGAGCTGACTTGCCTTGGACATGCCCTCAGTGTTCTGCAAGTACGTGAGAGTTGCCTGAGCGGCGCCGGTCTTCCCGCTGCCGTTGTAGATGTTGACCCGTACCTCGGAGGCGTCGGACTTGCTGCCCTTGAGGCGGGCGGCGACCGCCGCCTTCTCCTTCTTCTCCTTCTTCTTCACCGCGGTCAGCGACTCGTCGGCGCGCATCATGGAGAACAGCGGGTCGGCCTTGGCCTCGTTCACGACGACCGTCGTGTGGACCTTCTCGGCCGGGTTGTCGATCACGGGCACGGTCGCGAAGCTGAGGTTCTTCATGTCGAGCTTGCCGAGCTCCATGCCCAGGTCACGGAGTTTCATTATGTCCGCGATCGTGGAGTCGACCGTGAGCGCCTTGGTGCCCGCTTCGGCCAGCTTTATCATCTTCGACGGGCTGGTCAGCGTGTCGTTGGACTTGAGCTTGCGCATCAGCGAGCTGAGGAACTGCTGTTGCAGCTCGATGCGGCTCAAGTCGCCGCCGGTGCCCACGGAGTGGCGCGTGCGGACGAACGCCAGCGCGTCCTCGCCCTCGATGGTGTGCTTGCCCGCGGGCAGCTTCAGATGCGAGTCCGGGTCGTCGATGTCCTTGGCCAGACAGACGTCGACGCCGCCGACCGCGCTGGAGAGCGTCTTGACCGCGTTGAAGTCGGCCACCATGAAGTGGTCGGGGACGATCCCGGTGATCTTCGTGACCGTACGCATGGTGCAGCTCGGCGTGCGTTCGCTCTGCCCGAGGCTCTCGTTGAAGCGGGCGCCCTTCGTACCCGGGATGGTCTTCTTGCTGCCGTCCTCCATCGTGGTCGGGCAGTCCGGAATGTCCGTGATCATGTCGCGCGGGATGCTCAACGCGGTGGCGTTGGTGCGGTCCTTGGAGACGTGCAGCAGGATCGTCGTGTCGGCGTGACCGACGCTTCCCTTGTCTCCGTACTTCTCGTTGCCCTTGCCGCTGCGCTTGTCCGTGCCCATCACCAGGATGTTGATGGCGCGGTCCTTGCTGAAGCCGCCGGTGCTCGCGCCGTCGTCGGCGATCGAGTTGATGTTGTCGTTGAGGTGCTGGTAGTAGAGGTACCCACTGACACCCGCCGCGACCAGGACGAAGGCGAGCGTGCCGCCGGTCCACATCAGGGCCTTCTTGCCCTTGGTCTTCTTCGGCTTCTGCTTGCGCCGCCCGCCCGCGGCCTCCGGCTGCGGAGCCCGGCGTCTGCGCTGCGGCGGCACATCGCGCTGCTCGTCACGGTGCTCGTCGCGTCGGCCATCGCGGCCGCGCGTTCCCTTGCGTGGCGTGGACCGCGGTGATCTGCGAGGTCCAGGCACTGTCGACTGCCCTGCGGAAGGGCTCAGTCGCAGTTCGTAATCGCCTGTGTTCGGGTTGAGCACCCACTGGTCTGCGGGGTCGATGTTCTCCGCCCGCCCACGGCCTTGCGCGTCCACGGTTAGCTGCGTCCTCCGTCGGGGCCACGCGGCGCCTTTCCCCCCTCAAGTAAGGCGCTCGGTCAGTCGTCCAGCGGTGCGCGGCCACGAAGGGCCCGGCGCACCGGATCGCTCACACTATCCGGCCAGTTCAGCGCCGAACGACGCCGGTGACAAATTCCACTCCCCTACAACTGGGCAATCCGCCCTATTTCTTTGTGCAGGCGGTCTTGCGCTTGAGGATGGCTTTACTCGCAGGTCGTTCCGGCGGCCGTGTTGCCGCGGAAAGTGGGAGCGGGGCTCGGCGTATGAGAAGGGTCGTCCGGCTTCTCGCCCTGGGCGGCGCTCTCGGGCTCCTCGCGCGTCACTTGGAGGGGTGCGTCCGTACGGAGCCGCGTGAAAAGTTCGTCCGCCGCGGGCTCCACGAGTTCATCCCGATTGGCGTCGTAGACATACGACCGCCGGGGCACCGTGAGGAACTGCACCTGTTCTGTGGGGATGTTGCGCATGCCGCGCACCAGTTCGTACAAACCACGCAAACTCGCAAGTCCCGGGTCCGTGGTCAGCGAAGAAGTGGCCGCGTCGAGAACGGGATAGAGCTTCGCCGGATTCAGCAGGACGTCATTGCTCTGCACCTTGTTGACGAGCGCCGCGAGGAACTGCTGCTGGCGGTCCATCCGGTCGGTGTCACTGCCGTTGCCGATGCTCTTGCGGGCCCGCACGTAGCCGAGCGCCTGCTCGCCGTTGAGGGTGTGCCGGCCCGCGGGGAGCTTCAGACGCGCGGCCCTGTCGTTGATCGGGGCCTTGAGACAGACCTGTACGCCGTCGACCGCGTCGACCATGTCCTTGAACCCCGCGAAGTCCACGACCATGTGGTGGTCGACGCGGATCTTCGTCATCTTCTCGACCGTACGAATGGTGCAGGCCGTCCCGCCGAACTGGAACGCCCAGTTGAACTGCGCGAACCGGGCCCGCGTCCGCGATCCGTCGGCGGTGCGGCAGCTGGGGATGTCCACCATCACGTCCCGCGGGATCGACACCGCGGTCGCGCTCTCCCGGTCGGCGGCGAGGTGCAGCAGGATCGTCGTGTCCGAGCGCTGGGTGCCCGGGTCGCGGCCGTACTTCTTGTTGCCCCGGCCGGAGCGGGTGTCGGAGCCGATCAGGAGGATGTTCTGCGCGTCGTGCACCAGCGGCGTCGGGCGCTCCTTCTCGTAGCGCGCGAGCTCCGCCGCGGCGTCGGTGTCCTTGGTGATGTTGCCGTCGAGCTTGTTGTAGACCGCCCATCCGGCGCCACCAGCGGCCAGCACGAGCCCGGCGGCCCCGATGGCCGTCCAGCGCAGCCAGCGCCGCCTGCGCCGGGCGACGCCCGCACCCGTGGGGCTCGAACCCGCGCCGGGTGCGTACGTGGCCGGTGGCTCAGGCGGGGCGCCGTCGGGACCCGGGCGCTCCGGTCCGGCGGGCATGCCTGCGGTGTCGGACACGTGTACGGCCACCCCTCGTAGCGACGTCGGTGCATGGTGCGCTCCTACGACCATGGACCGACGTGACGCCGGGGGCCTGCGGGCCAGGGGCTCGGGTGGGCCGAACGGGGGAGGGGCTACTTGGCGGTGGCGGTGACCCGCTCGTCCTCGATCCGCTTCGCCAGACCCGCATCGGCGAGCTGGTCGAGGTGGCGGCAGAGCACCACGGAGCCGCCCGCCGCCAGCGGGGCGTACAGACCGGAGCTCAGACCTTCCCAGGTGTCGTACGAAAGCCCCGAAAGGAGCCGGGAGCCGGGCGTGAGCCCCAGCGCGGCGGCGTCGGCCCGGGCCCGCTCCACCAGCTCCGCACCCGTCAGTTCGCCTGCCCCGCCGACGGCGACGGCGGGCTCGTCCGGATCCACGGGCACGTACGGCGCGAAGCGGTCGCCCTGGCTCGGCACCTCGACCGCGTAGTCCACGAAGCCCTCGGGGGTCTGCGGGAAGCGCCCGCCGAGCGGCCGGAGCGCGAGCGCGACCCGCTCCCCGGAGCAGGCACGCGCCGCGTCCAGCGTGTCGGGCCCGCTGACGACGAGGTCGGCACGTGCCGGGTCGCCGCCCACGTCCGCGACGACGCCGACGGACGAACAGGCGAGCAGCCAGACCGCCGTCTGCCAGTGCGCCGGCAGCAGCAGCGCGAGCCGGTCGCCGGGCTGGGCGGCGAGATCGTCCTGGAGCAGATTGGCGGTCTTGGCCACCCAATTGGCGAAGGTGGCCACGGACAATTCGACGCGCTCGCCCGTGGCGTCGTCGTAGAAGGTGATCAGCGGGCGGCCCGGGTCCGCGGCGAGCGCGGATCGCAGCAGGTCGGCAGGGGTGCGGTCGGTGGCGTTCACGGGCGCAAGGGTACGCGCGTGCTCTGTTGCCCCGGGGTGCGGCGGGGGAGCGCGGGCCACCGGTTCGGCGGACACGAACCGACGGCCCGTCAATTCCCCAATGGACAGAATTGTCCACCTATGCCAACTATCAGACGTATGCGTGGATTTCTAGCTTCCTCGATCGGCGTCACGTGCGCGGCCGCCCTGGCCCTTCCCCTCACCCTGCCGTCGCCCGGCGCCCGCGCCGCGACCCCGGCCGCGGAGTCGCCCGTGGGGCGATCCGCGGAATCCGTCCCAGGCAGCACCCAGTCACTCCCGCTCACCCCACTCGGCTCCGACCGCTCGGCAGGCGGCGAGGCCACCGACCAGGGCCTGCTCCAGCGCGAGGTCAGGCCCTTCTCCCTGGTAGGCGTCATCTGGGACGACCCGGACGACGAACTGCACGGCAGCGTCCAGGTCCGCACCCGTGCGAGCGGCACCGGCAACTGGTCCGGCTGGCAGCCCGTGGAGACGCACAACCACGAGCACGCCGCCGACCCGGACGACCCGGAGCGAGCCTCGGGCAAGGTCCGCGGCTCCACGGCACCGCTGTGGGTCGGCGACTCGGACGGGGTCGAGATCCGTGTACGGGGCGAGGCGGCGCGGCATCGCGGAGAGCACCGCGGCGGCACACAGCCCTCCGCGGAGCATGCCCTCCCGGCCGGCCTGCGTCTCGAACTCGTCGACCCCGGAGCCGAGCCGCCCCCGCAGGGCCCCTCACCCGAAGGCCCCCGCTCCCCGGTCCTGACCGCCGAGACCGCCGCGTCCTCCGCGGTCAACGCGGACCTCGCCCCGCTCGGCGCCTCCGTCATCCCCGCGCTCAGCAAGAAGGAGACGGAGTCCGACCTCATCGCCGCGCGCGGCGGCCCGGAGGACGCCGCGGGGAAGGCCAGGCCCTACGTGGGACCCCGGCCGCGCATCATCACGCGCAAGGGCTGGGGTGCGAACGAGAAGCTGCGTGAGAGGCAGTTCGGGTACTCGAAGACCGTGAAGGCCGCCTTCGTGCACCACAGCGCGTCCGGCAACAACTACCGCTGCTCACAGGCGGGCTCCGTCCTGCGCAGCATCTACCGCTACCACGTCAAGAGCAGCGGCTGGCGTGACTTCGGCTACAACTTCGCGGTCGACAAGTGCGGAAACATCTACGAAGGACGTGCCGGAGGTGTGGCCAAGCCCGTCCTCGGGGCCCACACTCTCGGTTTCAACAGCAACAGCATGGGCATCGCCGTCCTCGGCAGCTTCGGGTCATCGAGCCCGCCTGCGGCCGCCGTGAACGCCGTCGCCCGGCTGACCGCCTGGAAGCTCGGCCTGTACGGCGCGAATCCGCGTGGAAAGACATACCTGAAGTCCGCGGGAGGGAATCTGTACAAGAAAGGCAGCAACGTCCGGCTCAATGTGATCTCCGGGCACCGCGACGGATTCGCCACGGAATGCCCCGGCATCCGCCTCTACAAGAAGCTGGGCAGCGCCCGGTCCGCGTCGGCCCGCTACCAGGGCCGCTGAGGCCGGACCCCTACCACGAAGCACACCGCACGACCCGCACAGCGCACTGCACGACCTGCAAAGCCATCTGCATACACTGGCCGGCCGCGACTCAAGTTCGGCCGGCCCCAGCAGGAAGCAGAGACGACAGGTGACAGAAGCGATCCTCCTGGTCGGCGGCAAGGGCACCCGGCTCCGTCCGCTCACGGTGCACACCCCCAAGCCGATGGTTCCGGCGGCGGGCGTCCCGTTCCTCACCCACCAGCTGGCGCGGGCCCGCGCGGCAGGCGTGGAGCACATCGTCCTGGCGACCTCCTACCTCGCCGAGGTCTTCGAGCCGTACTTCGGGGACGGCTCGGCGCTCGGCCTCCACATCGAGTACGTCACGGAGACCGAGCCCCTCGGCACGGGCGGCGCGATCCGCAACGTGGCATCGCGCCTGAGCTCAGGACCCGACGAGCCGGTCCTGATCTTCAACGGCGACATCCTCACGGGCCTGGACATCCGCGCCCTGGTCACGACGCACGAGGAGTCGGGAGCGGACGTCTCCCTGCACCTCACGAAGGTCGACGACCCCCGCGCGTACGGCCTCGTGCCGACCGACGCGACGGGCAGGGTGCAGGCCTTCCTGGAGAAGCCGCAGACCCCCGAGGAGATCGTCACCGACCAGATCAACGCGGGCGCGTACGTGTTCCGCCGCTCGGTCATCGACACGATCCCGACAGGCCGCCCGGTCTCGGTCGAACGCGAGACGTTCCCCGACCTCCTGGCCTCCGGAGCCCACCTCCAGGGCATGGTCGACTCGACGTACTGGCTGGACCTGGGCACGCCCCAGGCCTTCGTACGCGGCTCGGCGGACCTGGTCCTGGGCCGCGCCCCGTCCCCCGCTGTCCCCGGCCGCTGCGGCGACAGCCTGGTCCTGCGGACCGCCATGGTCGCCCCGGACGCGAAGCTCACCGGCGGCACGGTGGTCGGCGAGCACGCGGTGGTCGGCGAGGGCGCACGGGTGGACGGCAGCACGGTCCTCGCGGGCGCGGTCATCGAACCGAACGCGGTCATCACGGACTCGCTGATCGGCGCGGGCGCGAGGGTGGGCGCACGCACGATCCTCGCGGGCGCGGTGATCGGCGACGGCGCGGACGTCGGCGCCGACAACGAGCTCCGGGACGGGGTACGGGTGTGGTGCGGGGCGGGACTGCCGGCGGGGGCGGTGCGGTTCTCGTCGGACCAGTGATTGTCAGCCGGTCCGGCGTTTGAGGACGAACTCGGCGGAGCCGGTGATCGACGGCACGCAAGGCCCCCGCGCAGCGGGTTTTCGGGAAGGGGCGGGGTTGGGGAAATAAAAGCCCCTACCCTCATACAGATGTCATCCCGTTTCGCCCCCCGCTCCACCCCCACCCGCACCACAGTGCGCGGCGGCGAAACGGCGATCCCCCAGGCTGCGAGCCAGGGCATACCCCGCCAGGCCACGGCAGGCCAGACCCGCACCTGGACCCCGCCCTATCCCCTGAACCTGGGCCTGACGACAGGCCCCCTGCGCAGGGGCCCCGCGGACCCCACGTTCCGTACGACGCCGGCCGGCGAGGCCTGGCGGGCAAGCCGCACCCCGCAGGGCCCCGGCACGCTCAGGGTGGCCCTGCGCGGCGACACCGTGGAGGCCGAGGCGTGGGGCCAGGGCGCGACCTGGCTCCTGGATCAACTCCCGCAGCTGCTTGGCGAGTCGGACGCCCCGGAGGACTTCACCCCCCGCCACCGCCTCCTCGCGGCGACAGCGCACCGCAGACCCGGCCTCCGCCTGATCCGCACGGGACTGGTCCTGGAGTCCCTGATCCCGTCGATCCTGGAACAGAAGGTCACGACGGACGAGGCGTACCGCGCATGGCGCCTCCTGGTCCGCAAGTACGGCGAACCGGCCCCAGGGCCGGTCCCCGCCCAGCTCCGCATGCACGTCATGCCGGACCCGAGGACCTGGACCCTGATCCCGTCCTGGGAGTGGCACAAGGCAGGCGTGGACAACAAGCGCGCGTCGACGATCCTGCGAGCGGCACGCGTGGCAGCGCGCCTGGAGGAGGCGGCGGGGATGGAGCCCCTCAAGGCCCAGGCCCGCCTGGAACTGATCCCGGGCATCGGCCCGTGGACGTCGGCGGAGACGATCCAGCGCAGCAACGGCGCCCCGGACGCGGTCACGGTGGGCGACCTCCACCTGCCGGGCATCGTCGGCTACGCGCTGGCCGGCGACCGCACGGCGGACGACGAGGAGATGCTGCGGCTCCTGGAGCCCTACGCGGGCCAACGCCACAGGGCGGCCCGCCTGATCCTCCTGAGCGGCCACACACCGTCGCGCAGAAAGCCGGGCATGCCAAAGTTCGACATAGCCAAGATCTAAGGGGCTGCGGGGAACGGCGAGGGGCCCCGCAAGGGGCGCGGGGAACTGCGCGACAAGCCCCCGCAGCCCCGCAGTCGAAAACAGCCCGGCAGCCGCCCCGGCCCAACGCCAGGGCGAGCCACATCACAGGACCCGGACGAAGTCCCCCGCATCCCGCCCAGCCCGAGCCGCAGGCTCAACCGCCGCATGCCCCACAGCCACCGCCCCCATCGGATCCCACGACCCCGGAAGCCCGAGAACGCCCCGTACGACATCCCGGCAGAACATAGTCGAGGAGACCCACGCGGACCCAAGGCGCTCCCCGGCCAGCGCGACGAGGAAGTTCTGCACCCCGGCCCCGGCCGCGACCACGAACATCTCCCGCTCGGCCGCGTCCCGCCGGGCATCCCCATACGTATGGGAGCCGTCCATCACCAGACAAGGCACCACCAAGTAGGGCGCCCTGCGCAGCACATCCCCCCGACGGACCCGCTTGGCGATGGACTCCGAAGACTTCCCGTCCCGCTCAAGGTCCGCGACCCACGCGTCCCGCATCGCGTCGAGCAGCCGCACCCGCGCGTCCTCGGACTCGAGCAGGACGAACCGCCACGGCGTCGTGTGATGCGGCGCGGGCGCGGTCACCGCGGCCGCCACGGCCCGCCGCACCGCCCCGGGGTCCACCGGTTCGTCCGTGAACTCCCGCACGGTCCGCCGCTGCGTCACCGCTTCCCGCACGGCCTCGGACGTCCCGAGCCGGAACATGTCGTCACGGGAGTCGCGCACCATGACCCGGGCCCCTTCACCCGGCCCACCGCTCCCCCCGACGACGTGCGAAAGACCTCGGACCACCGCGACAGGCAGCCCTCCGGCCTTCCCCTTGACCAGATCGCCCGCGGCGGCCAGCTCGTCCGCGGTGGCGACGACCGTCGCGCTCAGCGGATTGCCGTACGCGTCGACGCCGCCCCGCAGATCGTCGAGGACCCGCACGCCCGCCGCCCCGATGGCGACGTCCGTCAGGCCGTTGCGCCAGGGCCGCCCGAAGGTGTCCGTGATCACGATGCCGACGTCCACGCCCAGCGCGTCCCGCAGCCCGTCCCGGATCGCACGCGCCGAGGCGTCGGCGTCCTCGGGCAGCAACAGCACGGTCCCGGCAGGCGTGTTGGATGCGTCGACACCGGCGGCGGCCATCACAAGGCCCTGCCGGTTCTCGACGATGCGGAGGGTCCCGCGCCGCGCCACGACCCGCACGCTCTCCGCGTCGATGGCCGCTTCGCGGTCGCTCGCCTCGACGATCCGCCCCTCGGCCTTGCTGACGATCTTCGAGGTGACGAGGAGTACGTCCCCGTCGGCGAGCCCCGGCTCCGCCGCCGCGATCAGCTTCGCGAGGTCGTCGCCCTGCCGCACCTCGGGCAGTCCGGGCACGGCCCAGACACGGAACGACGGCGAAGGACCTTCCCCGGAAGAGCTCACGCCCGCACCTCCTCCGCGAGAGCGAGCGCCGCACGCGCCATCTCGGCGGTCGCGTCGATGTCGCTCATCATCAGCGGAATCGCCCGGCACCGGATCCCCGCCGACTCGACCCCCTCCACGACCCCGGCGTCCACGGTGTCGACGAGCCATCCGTCGAGCAGCCCGCTTCCGTAGTGCTCGGCGACCGCGGCGGCCGTCGACTCCACGCCCACCGCGGCGAGCACCTTGTCGGCCATGCCCCGCACGGGCGCGTCCCCGACGATGGGGGAGAGCCCGACGACGGGCACGCCCGCGTCGGCGATGGCCTCGCGGATCCCCGGCACGGCGAGGATCGTCCCGACGCTCACCACGGGGTTGGACGGCGGGAAGAGCACGACGTCCGCATCAGCGATCGCCTCCAGGACGCCGGGCGCGGGCTTGGCCTGGTCCGCGCCGACCGGCACGACGGCGTGCGCGTCCACGGACGCCCGCAGCCGCACCCAGTACTCCTGGAAGTGCACGGCTTTCTGCTCACCGTCGACCGTGACGGCGACATGCGTCTCGACGCGGTCGTCCGACATCGGGATGAGCCGCACGCCCGGCTGCCAGCGCTCGCACAGCGCTTCCGTCACCGCGCTGAGCGGGAATCCGGCGGTCAGCATCTGCGTCCGCACGATGTGCGTGGCGAAGTCCCGGTCGCCGAGCCCGAACCACTCGGGCCCGACGCCGTACGCCGCGAGTTCTTCCTTGACCTTGAACGTCTCGTCCGTACGTCCCCAGCCCTGCTCTTCGTTGATGCCGCCGCCGAGTGTGTACATCACGGTGTCGAGGTCGGGGCAGACCTTGAGCCCGAACAGGTGGATGTCGTCACCGGTGTTGCCGATGACGGTGATGTCCGCGTCAGGCGCGGCTTTCTTGAGCCCGCGGAGGAAACGGGCGCCGCCGATACCGCCGGCCAGGACCACAATGCGCATGGGGCCAAGCATGTCAGGCAGGTACGACAACGCGTCAGGCGGTTACGACATCTCCGGCCGCCGGAACGGTGGCCCGCAGGCCGCACTGCGCCGCGTGCATCGGCATCTCGGTCAGGCCGGGGTAGTAGATGTGCAGGCTGACGGCCGGTTCCAGGGCGTCGTTGACGACGTCGTGGACGTACCCGGGCGCGAACACGCGCTGGGCCCCGGCGCCGAGCGCGCGCTCCCCGCGCTCCGTACGCTCCGTCAGTTCGCCCTCCAGGACGGTCAGTACGCCGGAGGAGCGGCCGTGGTCGTGCGTCCCGCTGCCCTGTCCGGGCACCCAGGAGAGCAGCCACACCTCGTATCCGGGCCCGGTGCGCAGGCGGTGGTACCACCGGCTCGTCGCGTCGTACTCGACGAGGTGGGCCCACTGCGCGCGGTCGGCCGCGATGGTGCGGGCCAGGCCGACGAACTCGGCCACGGTGGCCGGGTGCTCGCGGGCGGGCTGCAGGAGGTGCGTGACTTCGAGGATGTCGCCGGCGATCTGGAGGTCGCTGTCGCTGTTCATGGTGCGGTGGTTCCTCAACGTGAGTGCTGGGGTGTCGCGAGGGAGGGTGAAGCGGCTCGGGCGATGAAGTGCCGGAGCGGGCTCAACAGCTGGAAGCGGGTTCGCTCAACAGCTGGAGCAGGAACAGCGACAGCGCGCGTGGACAGCACCGAGGAGCCCGCTGGTGCGGGTCGTCGAGAGTGCCAAGTTTGCGAGCATGCCCACTAGAACAGCGGCTCACACCTTCCCTGTCAACTCTATGTCCGCTATGCGAGATATGTTTCACCTCATCCGGTTGTTCTCCGCGGTGAAAGGTTTGTGCACCGGGCGCACCGGACACATGGCGCATCAACCGGCGCGTAAACCCCGGCGTGCTCCCGTGACCCGAATGTGATCCCCTTCGCTTCGGTGGACCGGTCGCAACGGGATCGATCTCCGCGACGTCCTTCCCTGATGAGGGCGGCCGCGGGGCGCCTCGGGATGGGTCACTGGCGAGTGTCAGGGTTTATGCCGATTTGAACACTTTCCGCATTACCTTGGTTCCGCAGGGTGAATAAGGGACCCAATAGCAGATCTCGGCTTGACTGGCCCGGATCGGCACACTTGTAATTTCACTCGTGTCGTTCAGCCGAAATCGGTAACGGCAAGCACGACGGGGACGCACAGACAGACGAGGGGCGCACATGACCGAGCTGGTTCAGGAACTGCTGGTCGAGGACGCGGACGAGGAACTCGGCTGGCAGGAGCGCGCCCTGTGCGCCCAGACCGACCCCGAGTCCTTCTTCCCCGAGAAGGGCGGCTCCACGCGAGAGGCCAAGAAGGTCTGCCTCGCCTGTGAGGTTCGCTCGGAATGCCTTGAGTACGCACTGGCGAACGACGAGCGGTTCGGTATCTGGGGCGGTCTTTCGGAGCGGGAACGCCGCCGACTGAAGAAGGCCGCCGTCTGAACACCAGCTGGTTCGCCCGACCAAACGCCACACACCCCTACGTAAGGAACAGCCCGTCGCCCGTGGGTTATCCACAGGCGGCGGGCTGTTGTGATGCCAGCCGTTAGTGTGGGGCCCCGTCCGAGACGCCCCGGCGCCCCCATGAAGCGCAGGCGTCCACCGCAGTCCATCGAACCGGGGCCCGTACCTCGATGTCCGTGCACAGCCATTCGGCAGCCAGTCACCACGACGCCGCTGCCGCCCCTGAGTTCCCGCGGCACGTCGTCACCGCCGTGATCGTCTCCCACGACGGCGCCCGCTGGCTGCCCGACGCCCTCGCCGGCCTGCTCGGCCAGGAGCGCCCGGTGCAGAACGCCGTGGCCGCGGACACCGGCAGCGCGGACGACTCCGCCCGCCTGGTCACCGAGGCACTCGGCCCCGACCGCGTCCTGCACCTGGCCCGGCGCTCCGGCTTCGGCACCGCCGTGGACGAGGCGAACCGCACCGCCGGCGTGCTGACCCCGGAAGAGCTGCCGTATCTGAAACGCCCCAGCGGCTGGGACCCGGTCAGCAGGACCTGGCGCGACGACGCCTACGACCTCCCCGAACTGCCCCACGGCGAGCCCGAACAGTGGCTCTGGCTGCTGCACGACGACTGCGCGCCCGAGCCCGGCGCCCTCGCCGAACTGCTCCGCGTCGTGGAGAACGAACGCGAGGTCGGCAAGGACGTCGCGATCGTCGGCCCCAAGCTGCGCGGCTGGTACGACCGCCGCCAGCTCCTGGAGGTCGGCGTCTCCATCGCCAACAGCGGCCGCCGCTGGACCGGTATCGACCGTCGCGAACAGGACCAGGGCCAGTACGACCACGTACGGCCCGTCCTCTCGGTCTCCACCGCGGGCATGCTGATCCGGCGTGACGTCTTCGACGAACTCGGCGGGTTCGACCGGCGCCTTCCGCTCATGCGGGACGACGTCGACCTGTGCTGGCGCGCCCAGAACGCGGGCCACCGCGTCCTCATCGCCCCCGAAGCCGTCGTGCGGCACGCCGAGGCCTCCTCGCGCGAGCGCCGCACCGTCGACTGCGTCGGGCGTACGTCGACGTCGCCGCACCGCGTGGACAAGGCGGGCGCCGCCTACACCCTGCTCGTCAACGCCCGTACGGCCGTGCTGCCCTGGGTGCTCTTCCGCCTCGTCTTCGGCACCCTCCTGCGCACGGTCGCGTATCTGGTCGGCAAGGTCCCGGGCCAGGCGGTCGACGAGGTCGCCGGTCTCCTCGGCACGCTGCTGCGGCCCGGACGGATCGTCAGCGCCCGCAAGCAGCGCGGCAAGCCGGCGCTCGAAGCCGCCGAGATGCGGCCGCTCTTCCCGCCGCCGGGTGCCACCGTGCGCGCCACCGTCGAACAGGTCGCCGGCAGCGTCGTCGGCCGCTCCGACCCCGAGGCCGTCACCGGCGCGGGGCGGCACGGAGCCGTCGAGTCCGGCCCCGGCGGAGACGACGCGGACTTCCTCCAGGTCGAGCAGTTCGCACGGCTGAAGCGCCTGGCCCGCAAGCCGGGGCCGATGCTCTTCGTAGTGCTGCTCTTCGCCTCGCTCATCGCCTGCCGCGAACTCCTCGGCAGCGGTGCGCTCGCGGGCGGCGCGCTGCTGCCCGCCCCCGGCGACTCCTCTGGCCTCTGGGCGCGCTATCTCGACGCCTGGCACCCGATCGGTACCGGCGGCACGCAGTCGGCGCCGCCCTACCTCGCGCTCGTCGCGGGGCTCAGCAGCCTGCTGTTCGGGTCCACCGGCCTCGCGGTCACGGTGCTCCTCGTCGGTTCGGTGCCACTGGCCGGCTTCGCCGCCTACTTCGCCTCACGGCCACTGGTCGAGTCGCGCCTCCTGCGTGCCTGGGCCTCGGTCGCGTACGCCTTCCTGCCGGCCGCCACGGGCGCGCTCGCGGGCGGGCGCATCGGCACCGCCGTCCTCGCGATCCTGCTGCCGCTCATGGCACGCGCGGGCATCGCGGCGAGCGGCCTCACCCTGCCGGAGGGCACGCGCGGGAGCTGGCGCGCCAGCTGGGCGTTCGCCCTGCTCCTGACGATCACCACCGCCTTCACGCCGATCGTGTGGCCCATCGCCCTGGTGCTCGGCCTCGCGCTCCTCGTGGTGCGCAGGGGCGACATCATGGCGTACGGCCTTCGCTTCCTCGCCGCGCTCGGCACCCCGCTCCTGATCCTCGCGCCCTGGTCGCTCTCGCTGCTGCCCTTCGGCTTCTTCGGTGAGGCGGGCCTTGAGTTCGGCACCGGATCCGCGACCGGGCTCGACCTGCTCGGGGGCAGCCCCGGCGGCCCCGGGACCGTGGACGGGCTGCTGCTCAGCGGCATCGTGCTCGCCGCACTGGCCGCGCTGCTCCGCACCGAGCGGCAGCTCGCCGTCCGCACCGCCTGGATCGTCGCTCTCGTCTCGCTGGTCTTCGCCGCGCTCTCGAACGGCTCGGCATGGGCTGGCCCCGCCACCCTCGGCTACGGCATCGCGCTCCTGGCCGCCGCCGCGCTCGGTGCCGACGGGGCACGCACGCGTGTCGCCGAGCAGAGCTTCGGCTGGCGCCAGCCGGTCGCCGTCCTCATCGCCTTCGCGGCGGCCGCCGGGCCGCTGCTCGTCGCCGCCGGATGGATGATCCGCGGCGCCGACGGTCCCCTGGAGCGGCGTGACCCGGTGCAGGTGCCCGCGTTCGTCGCCGAGGAGAGCGGCACGCAGGACCAGGCACGCACGCTCGTCCTGGACAGCGAGTCGGCCGCTCAGGTGTCGTACACGCTCGTCCGCGGATCGGGCGCCCGGCTCGGTGACGCCGAGCTCGCCGACGCGGGCGGCTCGAACAAGAGCCTCGACAAGATCGTGGCCCGGCTCCTCGCGGGCTCCGGCGCCGACCAGGCCGACCAGCTCGGTGGCTTCGCCGTGCGCTACGTCCTCGTACGCGACGGCGCGCCCCGCCAGATGAGCCGCACCCTGGACTCCACCCCCGGCCTCACCCGGCTCAGCCAGGAGGACGGCAGCGCCCTGTGGCGCGTGGACCGGCAGGTCGCGCGCGCCGCGATCGTGCCCGAGTCCGGCGACCCCCTGCCGGTCGCCGCGGGCCCCGTGGAGCTGCACACGAACATCCCGGCGGGCGGCGAGGGCCGCACCCTGCGGCTCGCCGACGCCGCCGACGAGGGCTGGACGGCGACCCTGGACGGCCGCCCGCTGACCAGGACCACGCTGGACGGCTGGGCGCAGGGCTTCGACCTGCCCGCGTCGGGCGGCCGCCTGGACGTCACCTACGACGCGCCCGCGAGCCACACGGGATGGCTGTGGGCCCAGGGCGCGCTCGCCGTGGTCCTGGTGGTCATGGCCCTGCCCGGACGCCGCCGTGACGTGGACGACGACCTCCCCGACGAGCCCGTCATCCCCGCGCAGCCCGTCGAGGGCGAGGGCCGCAGGGCCCGCAGGCTGCGGGCCGCGCAGGCCGAGCAGGAGGCCGCGCAGGCAGGCGCCGGGCAGGACGACGCCGGCACTCCGCCTCCTCCTCCGGAGGAGGAAGGGGCGTACGTGGCGGTGCCCCAGCAGCAGTCGCAGTCGTACGGCGAGTGGGAAGCCCCCGCCCACCAGGGCGCCGAGTACGGCACCCATCAGGGCGAGCAGCAGTACCAGGACGCGCAGTACGGGGCGGGCTCCTACGACCAGACCGCGTATCAGGACCCCTACCAGGGCGGCCAGTACGACCCGTACGCCTACGGAGGAGCACAGGGCGGCGGCGAGCAGTACGGGCAGTCGTACGACGCCACGTACGGGCAGCAGCCCCCCATGCCGCCCCAGCCCCCGCAGCCGCCGCACAGCCCCGACAGTGAGCGCCCCGACGGGAGCCAGCAGTGAACCGCACGACCCAGTCCCTGATCGCCGCCGCGGCCGCGCTCGCCGCCGTCACCGGGTTCGCCGTGGCCAACACGCCCGACGGCAGCGGCGACGACGGCGCGAAGGCGGCCGCGCGGCTGCCCGTCGAGCGCACCAGCCTGCTCTGCCCGGTGCCCAGCGCCTCCGACCTCGCCGAGACCTCGTACACGGCATTCACGCCCAAGGGCGAGGCCTCAGGCGCGACGGGCAAGGCGGAACTGCTGCCTGCCACCAGGGCGTTGAAGGTCACACCGGAGGACGCCCCCAGGGAAAAGAAGAAGGACGACAAGCCCTTCCTGGCCTCGAAGACACCGGGCAAGCCCGTCACCGGCGAGGAGTCCGGAGGGGAGTCACCCGCGCTCCTCGGCACCGCCGACGGCAAGCTGGCCCCCGGCTGGACCGTCCAGCAGACCACCAAGTACGCCGTGGGCAGCGGGCGCGGCATCCAGGGCGCCAACTGCACCGCGCCCGACACGGACTTCTGGTTCCCGGGCGCGAGCACCGCCAAGGACCGCAGCGACTACGTCCACCTGACCAACCCGGACGACTCTGCGGCCGTCGTCGACGTCGAGCTGTACGGCAAGGACGGCGCACTCAAGACCGAGGTGGGGGAGGCGATCCAGGTCCAGCCGCACTCCAGCGTCCCGGTCCTGCTGTCCACGCTCTCGCCCAAGGAGCAGACCAACCTCACGATGCACGTGACCGCGCGCAGCGGCCGGGTCGCTGCCGCCGTGCAGTCATCGGACGACAAGCTCGGCGGCGACTGGCTGCCCGCGTCGGCCGACCCCGCGAGCCGCGTGGTCCTGCCCGGCATCCCCAAGGACGCCACGTCCGTACGCCTGGTCGCCTTCGCGCCCGGCGCAGACGACGCCGACCTGAAGGTCCAACTGGCCGCGCCCAGCGGCTCGATCAGCCCGGCCGGACACGCGAACCTGCACGTCAAGTCCGGCATGACGACCGCCGTCGACCTCGGCGACGTCACCAAGGGCGAGGCGGGCTCGCTGATCCTGACGCCGACCGAAGACGCGGCACCCGTGGTGGCGGCCCTGCGCGTCACCCGCGGCAAGGGCGCCGACCAGGAGACGGCGTTCATCCCCGCCACGAACACGATCGGCACGCGCGCGACGGTGGCCGACAACCGGGCCAAGGGCTCCACGCTGTCCCTGGTGGCCCCCGGCAAGACCGGGAAGGTGAAGGTCACGGCGTCGGAGGGCAGCGAGGGCGGCTCGTCGACGAGCAAGACGTACACCGTCAAGGG
This sequence comes from Streptomyces sp. BA2, assembly GCF_009769735.1. Taxonomy (NCBI): domain Bacteria; kingdom Bacillati; phylum Actinomycetota; class Actinomycetes; order Kitasatosporales; family Streptomycetaceae; genus Streptomyces; species Streptomyces sp. BA2. Next base: position 3,950,839 of record NZ_WSRO01000002.1, on the reverse strand, counting down.
CGGCACGACCCTGGGCGTCAAGGCCCCCGTCCCGACCGGCCTCAAGGGCACGTACGCGCTCACGGTGGAACCGGTGTCGGGGGGCGAGGTCCATGCCTCGCGCATGCTGGAGGACCCGGAGGACGGCGTCCCGATGTTCACGATCCAGACCCTGCCGGACGACAGGGGCACGGTGTCGGTGCCGGAGGCGGAACAGGATCTGAAGGTGCTGCAGAAGTAGGCCTCAGAGGCCCGCAGGCCGGGGCGGGGGAGCCCTCAGGAGTCTTCCCCGTACCGCGGGTCCACCGACTCGGGCGACAGCCCGAGGAGCTCGGCGACCTGCTCGACCACCACCTCGTGGACGAGCGCGGCGCGCTCGTCCCGCCCCTTGGTCCGGATCTCCACCGGACGCCGGTAGATGACCACCCGGGCGGGACGGTCGTCGGAAGCCTCGATCGTGCCCCCCAGCGGCACGACGTCATCGCTCCAGTCGTCCTCGCCGGCGCCCCCGCCCCGCCCAAGGGCGGGCACCTCGAGGACCAGGAATTCGATCTCGCTCAGCTGCGGCCACCGCCGCTCGAGGCGCTCCACGGAGTCCTGCACCAGGTCGGTGAAGACCTCGGCGCGGCTGGCGGACAGCGGCACCTGGGGAGGCGCCACGGGGCCGCGCATGCCCCTGCCGTGGCGGTCGCGGCGGCGGGGCCTCGGGTCTGCGGTGCGGGGCTGTACGGGGTCGTCCATCACTGACGAAGAGTAGTCCTCGAGATCGCCGTTTCCGCACAGCTTCCGCCGGGCTTCCGTACTGCTTCTGTACGGCTTCCGTCCGGCGCGCGGCATGTCGCCCGATGACCATTCCGGCCAGGGTTGGGCCCGATTCCGTATCTCTCCAGGACCGTCGATCTCGCGATGAATGACGGGATTTGCGCCAAGTGGTGACCGGATTCAACACCACTGGTCACCCAGGCCCCTTGTGTCACCGCAGGTCAGCGAGGCGCGGTGGGAGCGCGCCGTGGCGGGGATCACAGGCCGACACGGTGGGGTGACCTCGCGGAGAGTCGTCGCGGCCCGCTCAAGAGTGCGGTACCGTCCAACATCGTGAGCCCTGTACGTCGCTGTTCGCGCACCGCTTGCGGCCGTCCCGCCGTCGCGACGCTGACGTACGTCTACGCCGACTCGACCGCGGTCCTCGGCCCCCTCGCCACGTACGCCGAACCCCACTGCTACGACCTGTGCGCCGAGCACTCCGAGCGCCTCACCGCGCCCCGCGGCTGGGAGGTCGTCCGCCTCGCCGACGCCTCCGGTCCCACCCGCCCCAGCGGTGACGACCTCGAAGCGCTCGCCAACGCGGTGCGTGAGGCGGCCCGCCCGCAGGAGCGCGCGGCGGAGGCGGGCGGTGGCGCCCGCAGGGCGGACCCGATGGAGGTCGCGCGCCGCGGCCATCTGCGAGTGCTGCGCTCACCGGATTCCTGAACCGCCGCTCGCGGTTCCTTGAACCGTCCCTCTCCGGATTCCTGAACCGCCCCTCTCCGGAGACCCCTGTCGTTCATCGCTGAACAAGTTCTCCCGCACGCCCCATTGACGTGCGCATGTCGGCGAGATGACCATTCCCCCACCCGTGAGAGATCACGTTCCGCATCGCGGAATACGCAAACGGAACCGGGGAGTCGCCCGTGTACGTCCAGCAGCTGGAGCCCGTGGCCGATTCGCTCGGCCTGTCCGCCCTGATCGCGACCCTGCCCCTCCTCACCGTTCTCGTCCTGCTCGGCGCCGTCCGCATGAAGGCACACCACGCGGGCCTCATCGGCCTCGCAGTCGCCGTCCTGGTCGCCTGGATCGCGTACGGGATGCCGCTCGGCCAGACAGCGTCCGGCGCAGCGCAAGGCGCCCTCTTCGGGCTCTTCCCCATCCTGTGGATCGTCGTCAACGCCCTGTGGGTGTACCGGATGACGGTCCGCACCCGGCACTTCGACATCCTGCGCCGCTCCTTCGGACGGCTCTCGGACGACCCGCGCATCCAGGCACTCGTCGTGGCCTTCTGCTTCGGCGCGCTCCTCGAGGCGCTCGCCGGCTTCGGGGCGCCCGTCGCGATCTCCGCGGTGATGCTGGTGGCGCTCGGCTTCGACCCCGTCAAAGCCGCGATCGTCGCCCTCGTCGCCAACACAGCGCCCGTCGCCTTCGGCGCCATGGGCACCCCCGTGGTGACGCTCGCGCAGGTCACCGGGCTTCCGCTCGACACCGTCGCCACGGTCGTCGGCCGCCAGACGCCGCTGCTCGCCCTGGTGGTGCCGCTGCTCCTGGTCTTCCTGGTGGACGGGCGGCGCGGTCTGCGCGAGACCTGGGTGCCCGCCCTGGTGTGCGGATTCGCCTTCGCCGCCGCACAGTTCGCCGCGTCCAACTACGTCTCCGCCCAGCTCGCCGACATCGGGGCGGCGCTGGCCGGCGCGGGCGCGCTGATGGCGGTGCCCAGCGCGCGCAAACCCGCCGCTGAGCCCGTACGCGTCGCCGTCCTCACCGGCGTACGCAGCGAAGACCTGGACCAGGACGACCCGCGCCCCGAGATCCTGCGCGCCTACGCCCCGTACGCCCTGATCGTCGCCATCTTCTCGGTCGCCCAAATCCCGCCGGTCAAGGACCTGTTGGCCAAGGCGACGCAGACCTTCGACTGGCCCTTCCTGAACGTCGCCGCTCCCGACGGTGAGCCGGTGGGCGGCAACCTCTTCTCGCTGCCGCTCGTGGCGACGGGCGGGACGCTCGTGCTGCTCGCCGGGGTCGGAACGGCCGCCGTCATCGGGGTGCACGCGCGCGTGGCGGTCAAGGAATGGCTGGCGACCGTGCACGAACTGCGGTTCGCGATCCTCACCGTGACCTCCGTGCTCGCCCTCGCGTACGTGATGAACCTGTCCGGGCAGGCCGCCACCATCGGCCACTTCGTGGCGGCGGCGGGCGCGGGGCTCGCCTTCCTTTCGCCGGTGCTCGGCTGGTTCGGCGTCGCGGTCTCCGGCTCGGACACCTCGGCCAACGCGCTCTTCGGCGCCCTCCAGGTGACGGCGGCTCAACAATCCGGGCTCTCGCCCGAACTGCTCGCGGCCGCCAACAGTTCGGGCGGCGTGCTCGGCAAGATGATCTCCCCGCAGAATCTGACGATCGCGTGCGCGGCGGTCGGACTCGCGGGCAAGGAGGGCGATCTGCTGCGCAAGGTGCTGCCCTGGAGCCTCGGCCTGCTGCTGGTGATGTGCCTGATCGTGGTCGGGCAGAGCACGGTGGTGCTGGGCTGGATGCTGCCGTGACGAGAGCCTGAGGTGCCTACTCGAGGCTCACAGCTGGTTGTCATTCGTTGCGGGTAGTTTGGGGTGACCGACGAGCACTCGCCGAGTGTTCCTGGAAACCGCTGAACTCGCAGAACCTGCAGAGAGGGTTGGCCGTGACTGCTGATCTGTCCCAGATCGTGAAGGCGTACGACGTGCGCGGGGTGGTCCCGGACCAGTGGGACGAGACGCTGGCGGAGCTGTTCGGCGCGGCCTTCGCGAAGGTGACGGGCGCGGAGGCGATCGTGACCGGGCACGACATGCGGCCGTCGTCGCCCGGCCTCTCCCGCGCCTTCGCGCGCGGGGCGGCGGCGCTCGGCGTCGACGTCACGGAGATCGGCCTCTGCTCGACGGACCAGCTCTACTACGCGTCGGGTGCGCTGAACCTGCCGGGCGCGATGTTCACGGCCTCGCACAACCCCGCGCAGTACAACGGCATCAAGATGTGCCGCGCGGGCGCCGCTCCGGTCGGCCAGGACACCGGCCTCGCCGAGATCCGCTCTCTCGTGGAGGGCTGGTCGCGGACCGGCGCCCCGGAGCCGGCGGCCACGCCCGGCACGCTCACCGAGCGCGACACCCTCAAGGACTACGCGGCTCACCTGCGCGGCCTGGTGGACCTGACCTCCATCCGCCCCCTGAAGGTCGTCGTCGACGCGGGCAACGGCATGGGCGGGCACACCGTCCCGACGGTCTTCGACGGCCTGCCGCTCACGCTCGTACCGATGTACTTCGAGCTGGACGGCACGTTCCCGAACCACGAGGCCAACCCCCTCGACCCGAAGAACATCGTGGACCTGCAGAAGCGGGTGCGCGAGGAGGGCGCCGACCTCGGCATCGCCTTCGACGGCGACGCGGACCGCTGCTTCGTCGTCGACCAGAACGGCGACCCGGTCTCCCCCTCGGGGATCACCGCCCTGGTCGCCGCGCGCGAGCTCGCCCGGAACGGCGGCAAGGGCACGGTCATCCACAACCTCATCACCTCCTGGTCGGTCCCCGAGGTCGTCCGGGAGAACGGCGGCACGCCGGTCCGCACCCGCGTGGGCCACTCCTTCATCAAGGAGGAGATGGCCAAGACGGGGGCGATCTTCGGCGGCGAGCACTCGGCGCACTACTACTTCCGCGACTTCTGGAACGCGGACACGGGCATGCTGGCCGCGCTCCACGTCCTCGCGGCACTCGGCGGCCAGGACGGCCCGCTGTCGGCCCTCGTCGCGCAGTACGACCGCTATGCGGGCTCCGGCGAGATCAACTCCACGGTCGACGACCAGACGGCCCGCCTCGCGGCGATCAAGACGCGGTACGCCGACCAGGAGGGCGTCACCCTCGACGAACTGGACGGCCTCACGGTGACGTCCACGGACTGGTGGTTCAACGTCCGAGCCTCCAACACGGAACCGCTCCTGCGCCTGAACGTGGAGGCAAGGGACGAGGCCACGATGAAGAGGACGAGGGACGAGGCCCTGGCCATCATCAGGGGCTGACACAAGGCCCCTGGCTCGCGTTTGTGGGCAGGCGTTCCGCAGGGCGGAACGGGTGGGCACAAACGCCCACCGGGCCGCAGATACCCAACGGCCGGCACCCCACCCGGGGATCCGGGGCGAAGCCCCGGTCTGTCCAGCCTCCGGGTGGGGACGAAGCCCCGGCCCGCCCCACCCAGAGGCCCTGGGGCGAAGCCCCGGCCGTACATCCGCCCAAGGCCCAGGGGCCAGCGGTAGGCTGACCAGGCCACATCCCGCACCCACCCGCTCGAAGGGACCCACCCCATGCCGCTCGAAGCCGGCCTCCTGGAGATCCTCGCCTGCCCGGCCTGCCACGCCCCCCTCAAGGAGGCGGACACGGAGCTGGTCTGCACGGCAGCCGCGAAGGACTGCGGCCTCGCCTACCCCGTCCGCGACGGCATCCCCGTACTCCTCGTCGACGAGGCCCGCCGCCCCGCGTAAGGCCGCCGCAAGAGGAGGCCCGCCGCCCCGCGTAAGGCCGCCCGCAAGGCCCCGCAGGCCAGGCGTAAAGCCTGCCCAGGCCGCCCAGGCCGCCCAGGCCGGCGCAGCGCCAGCGCCCCGCGAAACGACAAGAAGTGTGACCGGCGGCGCCCCGCCCCGCCGCCCGGCGAATCGGAGGCCCGACCCCAATGCTGGACGAATCGCTCCTTGACGCCCCCGAGGCCCTCGCCGTGGCCGACCGCCGCGGCCTCCTCCGCGGCGCAGCGGAGGCAGGCGCCCGCGTCCGCACAGCGGTGCGGCACGCCACGGAGGCCGGGCTCACGCAGCTCAAGCCTGACGGCCGCCCCCGGGCCATCCTGATCGCGGGCCCCGGCACGGCCGCCACCTGCGTGGCGGATCTGCTCGGCACCCTCGCGGGGGGAGGCTGCCCCGTGATCCGCCTCGCCCCCACCGGCGTGGCCCCCGCGGCAGGCGCCCTGCGCTGGGCGCTCCCCGGCTGGGCGGGCCCCCTGGACCTGCTGCTCATCGCCACCCCGGACGGCACGGAACCGGGCCTCGAACTCCTCGCGGAACAGGCCTACCGCCGCGGCTGCACGGTCGTGGCCGTCGCCCCCGCCCGCTCCCCGCTGGCCGAGGGCGTCGAAGGCTCGCACGGCCTCACGGTCGCGATGGCCACATCGCCGTACGGGGAGTACGAAGCCCCGCACGACGGAGAGCGCGCCTCCGAGTCGTACGAGGCGCGCCGCCTGGACGACGAGGCCGCCGCGTCCGCCCCCGCCACCCTCTGGGCCCTGCTCACCCCGCTCCTCATCCTCCTGGACCGCACCGGCCTGATCACCGCACCGGCCGAGACCCTGGAGAAGATCGCCGACCGCCTCGACCACGTCGCGGAACGCTGCGGGCCCGTCGTCGCGACGTACAGCAACCCCGCCAAGACGCTCGCCGCCGAACTCGCCGAGGCCCTCCCGGTGATCTGGACCGAGGGCCGGTTCGCGGGCCCCGCGGGCCGCCGTTTCGCCGCCACGCTCGCCGAGCTCGCAGGCCACCCCGCGGTCGCGGGCGAGCTGCCCGAGTCACTGCCCGCGCACGGCGCCCTGCTCGCGGGCAACCTCGCCCCGAGCGAGGACGACGACGACTTCTTCCGTGACCGCGTCGAGGACGCACAGCACCTGCGCGCCCGCGTCGTCCTGCTCCGCGACCGCCCGGTGGACGCCGGAGGCCTCAGCGCCGCGCCCGCGGCCCGCGAGCTCGCCCACGGCCACGACATCGCGATCAGCGAGCTCGAGCCTGAGGACGGCGACGACCTGGAGACCCTCGCGGAGCTGATCGCCATCACGGATTTCGCCGCCGTTTACCTGGCGCTCGCCCCGAGGGACCGATCATGACCACTGCCCGGTCATGACAAGAGACCCCGCAGCGCATCGCGTACGTACGTAAGGGAGAACCCCTCCGTGGACCGCCTCACCAACACCATCCGCCCCTACGCCTGGGGTTCCACCACCGCCATCGCGGAGCTCATCGGCGTCGAGCCGACCGGTGAACCGCAGGCCGAGATGTGGATGGGCGCCCACCCCGGCGCGCCATCGCGCACCGAGCGCGGCCCGCTCGACGAGGTGATCGACGAGGACCCGGGGCACGAGCTCGGCAGGGCGGCCGTCGCCAAGTTCGGCCCGCGCCTGCCCTTCCTCCTCAAGATCCTCGCCGCGGGCGCCCCGCTCTCCCTCCAGGTGCACCCCGACCTGGAGCAGGCGAGGGAGGGCTACGAGGACGAGGAGAGCCGGGGCGTCCCGATCGACGCCCCGAACCGCAACTACAAGGACGCCAACCACAAGCCCGAACTGATCTGCGCGCTCACGGAGTTCGACGGCCTCTGCGGCTTCCGCGACCCCGTCGAGACCGCGGACCTGCTGGCCGGGCTCGGCGTCGACTCCTTGAAGCCGTACGTCGATCTGCTGCACGCCAAGCCCGAAGAGGGCGCCCTGCGCGAGGTCCTGACGGCCGTACTGACCGCGGACCCCGAGGAGATGGCGGCGACCGTCACCGAAGTCACCGACGCCGCCGAGCGACTTGGCGGCGCCTACACCCCGTACGCGGGCATCGCGCACCACTACCCCGGCGACCCCGGCGTCATCGCGGCGATGCTCCTCAACCACGTCCGACTGCAGCCCGGCGAGGCGCTGTTCCTCGGCGCCGGAGTCCCGCACGCCTACCTCGACGGCCTCGGCGTGGAGATCATGGCGAACTCGGACAACGTCCTGCGCTGCGGCCTGACCCCCAAGCACGTCGACGTACCCGAACTCCTGCGCATCGTCCGCTTCGAGGCCACCGACCCCGGTGTCCTGCGCCCGGAGGCCACTTCTGACGGCGAAGAGGTCTACGACACCCCGATCGACGAGTTCCGCCTCTCCCGCTTCGTCCTGGCCGATGGCGCGGCCCCGCACGACCTCACCGCCGCCACCCCGCAGATCCTGCTCTGCACGGCGGGCTCCGTCCGCGTGGGCGACGCCGGGCAACTCACGCCCGGCCAGTCCGTGTTCGTCCCCGCGGACGAAAAGACCGAAGTATCCGGAGTCGGCACTCTCTTCCGTGCCACTGTGGTGGCCTGACTCACCACCAGCGCCTCGTGCTGCAACAATGACCCACCGCAAAGGGCGGGCAAAGCGCCGTCCGGCAAGCGGTGGACGATGAACGTACGCAGTCGAAGGGACAACGGGCACACATGAGCGCGTCAGGCGGAACAAAGGCGATTGTCGCGGCACTCGTCGCGAACCTCGCGATCGCGGTGGCGAAGTTCGTCGCGTTCCTCTTCAGTGGCTCCTCGTCGATGCTCGCCGAGAGCGTGCACTCGCTCGCGGACTCGGGCAACCAGGGGCTGCTGCTCCTCGGCGGCAAGAAGGCGCAGCGCGAGGCGACCCCGCAACACCCGTTCGGGTACGGGCGCGAGCGCTACATCTACGCCTTCCTGGTCTCCATCGTGCTCTTCTCGGTCGGCGGCATGTTCGCGATCTACGAGGGCTACGAAAAGATCAAGCACCCGCACGAGATCGAGGCCTGGTACTGGCCGGTCGGAGTCCTGGTCTTCGCGATCATCGCCGAGACCTTCTCCTTCCGTACGGCCATCAAGGAGTCGAACCTCACGCGCGGCAAGCTCACGTGGACGCAGTTCGTCCGCCGCGCGAAGGCTCCCGAGCTGCCGGTCGTGCTCCTGGAGGACCTGGGCGCGCTCGTCGGTCTGATCCTGGCCCTGGCCGGCGTCAGCCTCGCGCTCGCGACGGGCGACGGCGTCTGGGACGGCATCGGCACGCTCTGCATCGGCATCCTGCTGATCCTCATCGCGATCATCCTGGCCGCGGAGACCAAGTCCCTGCTCCTGGGTGAGGCCGCGGGCACGGACGAGGTCGAGAAGATCGAGAAGGCCCTGGTCGACGGCGACACGGTCACCCGCGTCATCCACATGCGCACGCTGCACCTCGGCCCCGAGGAGCTCCTCGTCGCCGCCAAGATCGCCGTCCACCAGAACGAAACCGCCGCCCAGGTGGCCGCCGCCATAAACGCCGCCGAGGAGCGCATCCGAGCCGCGGTCCCGATCGCCCGCGTGATCTACCTGGAGCCGGACATCTACGACGAGACGGCGGCTGCCGAGGGCACGAACCCGGCGAAGTCGCCGGGCAGCAACTGACCTTCGGATCTTCCGAGTACGTCGATGGGGCCCCGCACCGTGCAGGTGCGGGGCCCCATCGACGTACAGGCAGCTGCCGCTACTGAACCTCGCGCAGTACTTCGAGGACCGCCCGCTCGTCGGGCGCCGCCTCGAGCCGCTCCCGGAAGCCGGTGTCCATGAGCTTGCGCGACAGGAGCGCGAGAATCCGCAGGTGCTCGTCGCCCGCGGCCGCCTCCGGTACGGAGATCATGAAGATGAGCTTGGCCTTCGTACCGTCGAGCGCACCCCACTCGATGCCCTCGGCGGACCGCGCGAACCCGACGACCGGCGAGGTCACCGCATCGGTCTTGGCGTGCGGGATGGCGATCTCCTCGCCGAGCCCCGTGGTGCCCTGGGCCTCGCGGCGCAGCGCGGTCCGCACGAGCTCCTCGACGTCGTCGACCTTGCCGGTGGACGCAAGGAGGTTCGCCATCTCGCGGATCGCGGAGTCCTTGTCGGCGGAGTCCAGCTGGACCTTCACGGTCTGTTCGGTGAGATAGCCGGAGAGGACCTCGTCCTCCTCGGGGGCGGCCGGCGCCGCGGGGGCGGGCGCGGGGGCCTTCTGCGGGGTGCTTGTACCGCCTGCGGCGACGGCTCCGGCGCCCACACCGGCGAGCACCGGCTCGGGACCGCCCGGGACATCGACGACCGGCTGCCCGCGCCGCTTGCGCTCGCTGATGTCGACCAGGGTGACCGTGGTGATGGCCGTGACCACGGTGCCGATGGCGATGGCGAGGAAGAACATCGGTACGCCCCCGACGGCGCCGAGAACCGCCACGATCGGTCCGCCGTGCGGCACCGCGTCCTTCACGCTCGCGAGACCCGCGATCGCACCGGCGACGGCGCCGCCGAGCATGTTCGCCGGGATGACCTGCGCCGGCCGTGCGGCCGCGAAGGGGATCGCACCCTCCGAGATGCCGAACAAGCCCATGAACAGTGCGGCCATGCCGGTCTCGCGCTCCTGCTCGGAGTAAAGACGGCGCCTGATCAGCGTGGCCAGACCCTGACCGAGCGGCATGACCGGGATCGCCGCGGCGCACATGCCCATGACGGTCTGGTTGCCGGTCGCGATGAGGCCCGTACCGAACAGGAAGGCGGTCTTGTTGACCGGGCCGCCCATGTCGAACGCGATCATCAGCCCGAGAATCGCGCCGAGCAGGATCGCGCTGGTCCCGGTCATCCCGCTGAGCCAGTCGGTCAGATGCTCGAAGATCCACGAGATCGGCTTGCCGATGACGTAGATGAAGAAGAGGCCGAGTGCCGTCGTCGCGACGATGGGGATCACGATGATCGGCATGATCGGCTGGGCGAACTTCGGGACCTTGACCTTCTTGATCCACAGCACCAGATAACCGGCGAGGAAGCCGGTCACGATGGCCCCGATGAAGCCGGCGCCCGCCTTGGAGTCGTACAGCTCGCCGGTGTTGGCGATCCAGCCGCCGATCATGCCGGGCACGAGCGCGGGCCGGTCGCCGATCGCATAGGCGATGTAGCCGGAGAGGATCGGCACCATCAGCGTGAAGCCGATGACTCCGATGGCGTTGACGTGCGCCCAGAAGGTGCCCTCGGGGATCACATAGCCCTTGGCGGTCGCGTCGCCGCCGAGCGCGAGCGAGATCGCGATCAGCAGACCACCGACCACGACGAACGGAATCATGTACGAGACGCCGTTCATCAGCGCCTTGTACGCGAGACTCCGCTCCTTGCCGCCTCCGCCTCCGGATGCGGCCGCTTCGGCGGACCCGCCGCCACCGCCTCCGCCGTGCACGGGCGCGCTCTGCACCTGCTCGATCAGCTGTTCAGGGCGGCTGATGCCCTCGGACACCCCGACGGACAGCACGCGCTTGCCCACGAAACGGCCGCGGTCGACGTCCTTGTCGGCCGCGATGATGATGCCGTCGGCGTCCCTGACATCGTTGTCAGTCAAGACGTTCTCGGCCCCGATGGAGCCCTGCGTCTCCACCTTCATGTCGATGCCGAGGCTCTCCGCCGCCTGCGAGAGCTTCTCCGCCGCCATGTACGTGTGGGCGATACCGGTCGGACAGGCGGTCACGGCGAGCAGCTTGAGCTTCTTCTGCTCGCCGCTGCTCCCGCCTATGGGGGGATCGGCCGGATGGGTCACGTGGATCTCCTAACACCTTCGTCAAACAAGATCGCGCAAATGTTCCCGATCTCAAGGCATCCTGCAACACGCGAGCGCAGGTTCAAAAGCGCAAAGGTCCCGAATGACCGGGCCTGTCGCCCCGTCCACGGCCCTGCAAGCGACTGCCCGCCCGCCCCGGCCCCCGGGGAGGCGGGCTGGGGCTCGCTGGGCCAATCGGTGTAGCTTTGTGACCGAGCCAGACGTCGCTGCTGATGGCGGTCGGGCGGTGCCTGTACGGGCGCCGGCCGAGGGAGAGAGGGCCTCCGACGGACTGCGCTGCTGCGCGCCGGCGCTCTTCTGTGCCGTTGTCGCAGGTCAGCCATGTCCACCCACCCTCGATCAACCCCACGAGGAGCAGCTCACCAATGTCGACTCTCATCAACGGCAAGGACTTCAAGGTCGCCGATCTCTCCCTGGCCGAGTTCGGCCGCAAGGAGATCACCCTCGCCGAGCACGAGATGCCCGGCCTGATGTCGATCCGCAAGGAATTCGCCGCCTCCCAGCCGCTGGCCGGCGCCCGCATCATGGGCTCGCTGCACATGACCGTGCAGACCGCCGTCCTCATCGAGACCCTGGTCGCCCTGGGCGCCGAGGTCCGCTGGGTCTCCTGCAACATCTTCTCGACCCAGGACCACGCGGCCGCGGCCATCGCCGTCGGCCCGAACGGCACCCCTGACAACCCCCAGGGCATCCCGGTCTTCGCCTGGAAGGGCGAGACCCTGGAGGAGTACTGGTGGTGCACGGAGCAGGCGCTGACCTGGCCGAACACCCCCACCGGCGGCCCGAACATGATCCTGGACGACGGCGGCGACGCCACCATGCTCGTCCACAAGGGCGTCGAGTACGAGAAGGCCGGCAAGGTCCCGTCCGAGGACACCGCCGAGTCGGACGAGCACCGCGTCGTCCTGCAGGTCCTCAACCGCACCATCACCGAGGGCTCGCAGAAGTGGACCCAGCTCGCTTCTGAGATCCGTGGTGTGACGGAGGAGACCACGACGGGTGTCCACCGTCTGTACGAGATGCACCGCGACGGCACGCTGCTGTTCCCGGCGATCAACGTGAACGACGCGGTGACGAAGTCGAAGTTCGACAACAAGTACGGCTGCCGCCACTCGCTGATCGACGGCATCAACCGTGCCACGGACGTCCTGATCGGCGGCAAGACCGCCCTCGTCTGCGGCTACGGCGACGTCGGCAAGGGCTGCGCCGAGTCCCTGCGCGGCCAGGGCGCGCGGGTGATCATCACCGAGGTCGACCCGATCTGCGCCCTTCAGGCGGCGATGGACGGCTACCAGGTCGCGACGCTCGACGACGTCGTAGACCAGGTCGACATCTTCGTGACGACGACCGGCAACAAGGACATCATCATGGCCTCGGACATGGCCAAGATGAAGCACCAGGCGATCGTGGGGAACATCGGTCACTTCGACAACGAGATCGACATGGCCGGTCTGGCGAAGATCCCCGGGATCGTCAAGGACGAGGTCAAGCCGCAGGTCCACACCTGGACGTTCCCCGACGGCAAGGTCCTGATCGTCCTGTCCGAGGGCCGCCTGCTGAACCTGGGCAACGCGACCGGCCACCCCTCCTTCGTGATGTCCAACTCCTTCGCGGACCAGACGCTGGCCCAGATCGAGCTGTTCACCAAGCAGGAGGAGTACCCCACCGACGTCTACGTCCTCCCGAAGCACCTGGACGAGAAGGTCGCCCGGCTCCACCTGGACGCGCTCGGCGTCAAGCTCACCACGCTGCGCCCGGAGCAGGCCTCGTACATCGGCGTAGAGGTAGAGGGCCCGTACAAGCCCGACCACTACCGCTACTGAGCCACCCGGGCCGCAGCCACTTCACCGCCCGGCCCACGCTCACCGCAGGCCCTCGCCCACCCGGGCGGGGGCCTGCGCCCGTGCGTACGGCTCTGCTCTGCACCAACGGCCTCGCTTTGCTGGGGGCGCGGCGAGGCTCTGCCCGGCACCAACGGCCTCGCTTTGCCGCAGGGACGGGCTGGCGGAACTGGCCCCAGCTACCCGCCGGGCACTGCTGATCCGGCAGCGAGCGGCGCAGTCTGCGCAGGCTCGCGCCCGTGGGTTCCGGGGCCCGAGGCGCCACATGCGCGGCCGCGGGCTCTGGTCCGAGGGCGCGCGCCGAAGTCTCGCCTTGCCGGGGGCTCCGGGGGCCCGAGCTCGGTCGGCCGGACCCGGCCCCGGCTCCCCACCCGGCGCCGCTGGCTTGGCCGGGACGCAGCAGGCTCGCACCCGTAGGACCCCGGCCCCGAAGCGTCACAGCATCACGGCTGGCCTACCTTGGGCTCCGGGACGGACCGAGCAGCCCCTCCCTACAGCGGGCCCCGGCCCACCTACGACCGGCAGCCTGCCCCGGCCCCCGGACGAGAATCCGCCCCCTACAAGGACCGAGCCCCATGCCCCGCGGCCACTATTCGCTTCACGATCCGCACGACCACACCCCCCTCGGTGAAGAGCACTTCCACTGCGCCCCCGGACCCTCCGGCTGGCGCTACGTCTCGCAGCGGACCGCGCCCTCAGGCGAGCCCACCGGCTCCGTCGACCTCGCCCTCGACGAACTCGGCCGCCCCATCCGCCTCGAACTCCACGCGGGGGACTGGCAGATCCGCGCCGCGGCGATCAAAGGCGTCACGTGGGTTCGCACCGACCCCACCGGCACCCACGCCACCGAAGACAACGCTCCCGCCCACGCCTTCACCGGCACATCCCCCGCTTTCCTCGTCGCGACCACACGCCTCCTCCGCCTTGCTCCCGCTTCCCCCGCGACCCGCGTCCGCCTCGTCGCCTTCACCGACCCGGTCCTCGCCCCCCGTACTCTCGACCAGTCTTGGGCCCTGCTGAAAAGCGAAGCACACGCCACTGACAACGGCCCGCTGATCGTGGACGAATACCAGGTCACAGCCCTGGACACCGGCGAGCAGCACACCATCCACATCGCCGGCGACGTCGTACTCTCCGCCCCCGGCATGGAGCTCGAGAACCTCGAATCCCCACCCTCGACGTTCGCCTGAGCGGGACCCCAGCCCTACGCGGGCGGCACGAACCCGGTGCCGGGAGACGCGGCTTCCGCATCGTCCCGCCGCACGGCCGACGGCACATCACGCGGCTCCCGCACGGGGGCTGGGGGAGGCGGCGCCGCGTACGCAGCCCCGGCGACAGGAACCGAACCGCCACCGCCACTCCCACCACCGCCACTCCCACTACCGAACGCCCGCCGAGCGTCCCGCGCCTGCCGCTCCTGCACGACCGCGGCCAGGTACGCCGCCGGCGGAACCCCCTCCGGAGCCGGAGCCCCCGTACGTTCCGCGAGATCCCCGGCAAGCCGCTCCGCCATCGTCCAGCCCACCTGCGGATCCAACTGCCCCATCCGCGTCAGGTACTGCCTGATCGCGAGCCACAGCCCGTCAGGCACCCCGGAAAGATCGAGCCCGGAGAACCGCCCCGCCAGCCAAGGCGGCGGCGGAGGAATGAAAGCCGTATGCGCGGCGGGCACCCGTTCCCGCACGACAAGCGTCCCCGCGAACACATCCCCGAGCCTCCGCCCCCGAGCCGACACCAGCGAAGCAATGCACGCGACGACCCCGAACGTCAGCAGAATCTCGACGACCCCCACGGCACCCCGCACCAACGCGTGCCGGAAACGAATCGGCCCCCCGTCGTCCCGCACCACCCGCAGCCCGCACGCCATCTTGCCCAGCGACCGCCCATGGCTGAGCGTCTCCACCGCGATCGGCCCACCGACCAGGACCAGCACAAAGCTGGCGACGGCGACCGCCGCAACCGCCGCGTCGTCCAACGAAGACGTAGAGGCCACGATCGCCACGGTCACCCCCAGGTAGACCGCCCAGGCCACCACCAAGTCGATCAGTACGGCGAGCCCACGACTCGGCAGCTTCGCCGGGCGCAGCTCGAGCGCCACCGCCTCGCCCGTCACAAGCTCACTCACGCCAGCCGCCCTTCCCTGCCCTGCCCTCGGAACGGCCAGTCTGCCAAGCTGAGGCAGCATCGCGCCGCAGTACGAGGAGCAGCCACCTGATGGACCTCGACGTCTTCGTGTCCGCCCACCGAGCAGAGTGGGACCGACTCGACGCCCTGCTGCGCCGCCAGCGCCGCCTCGACGGAGCCGAGGCCGACGAACTCGTCGCGCTCTACCAACGCACTGCCACCCACCTCTCGCTCATCCAGTCCAGCGCCCCGGACCCGCAGCTCACCGGCCGCCTCACCCACCTCGTGGCACGCGCGCGTAGTGCCGTGACAGGCACCCGCCGAGCTTCCTGGCGCGACGCCACACACTTCCTGAGCCACGGTTTCCCAGCAGCGGTCTACCGCTCACGCCACTGGTGGGTCCCAACCGCCCTCCTCTCGACGGTCCTCGCGGCCATCATCGGCTGGTGGATCGCCACGCACCCCGAGGTCCAGTCCTCCATCGCGGCCCCCAGCGAACTGCGCGAGCTCACCCGCCCAGGCGGCGAGTACGAGACGTACTACTCCAGCCACCCAGCAGCATCGTTCGCCGCCCAGGTCTGGACGAACAACGCCCAGGCAGCGGCCATGTGCCTGGTCCTGGGCGCCTTCCTCTGCTTCCCCGTCATCTGGATCCTCTTCCAGAACATGCTGAACCTGGGCGTAGGCATCGGCCTGATGTCCGACGCAGGCCGCCTCGACACCTTCCTCGGCCTGGTCCTCCCACACGGCCTCCTGGAACTCACCGCGGTCTTCGTAGCCGCAGGCACAGGCCTGCGGCTCGGCTGGACCGTCATCGACCCCGGCCCACGCTCACGCCGCACCGCCCTCGCCGAAGAAGGCAGAGCCGCCCTCGGCATGGCGGTAGGCCTGGCCCTGGTCCTGTTCATCTCCGGCGCCATCGAAGGCTTCGTCACCCCCTCCGGCCTGCCGACCTGGGCCCGCATCGGCATCGGAATCGCCGCTGAACTGGCCTTCCTCGTGTACGTCTACGTCCTGGGCGGCAGAGCGGCACGAGCCGGAGCCACAGGCGACGTCGACCCCGCGGAACGCAGCGCCACGGTTCCCACCGCAGCGTGATGTGCGTACGCCCCTGCTGACCTGCTAGTGTCCTCGACGCCCCAGAAAAACCGTTGACACGGAAGGACTGGGGAGGTAGATTCGAACAGTTGCCTAGAGCTGGACAAGTCCAGCGGCGACAGTTAACATCTGCCTGCTTCTTGAATCTCATAAGCCAAGAAGCCGCACCCGATAAATCGGAACCTCTAGGCCGGTAAGACCAGCCGAAAACTTCTGATAAAGTCGGAGCCGCCGGAAAGGGAAACGCGAAAGCCGAAAGGCCGGAGCGGGAACCGGAAAGGCACCGAGGAAATCGGACACGAAAGAGTCTGATAGAGTCGGAAACGCAAGAACGAAGAATAAAAAGAAACACCGAAGGGAAGCGCCCGGAGGAAAGCCCGAGAGGGTGAGTACAAAGGAAGCGTCCGTTCCTTGAGAACTCAACAGCGTGCCAAAAGTCAACGCCAGATATGTTGATACCCCGTCTCCGGCCGTCATGGTCGGGACGAGGTTCCTTTGAAGAACATCAGCGAGGACGCTGTGAACCGGAAGATTATTCCTCTTCCTGGTTCCGCTCAACGCGGATGCGATCCCGATTACGGGAAAACATTCACGGAGAGTTTGATCCTGGCTCAGGACGAACGCTGGCGGCGTGCTTAACACATGCAAGTCGAACGATGAAGCCCTTCGGGGTGGATTAGTGGCGAACGGGTGAGTAACACGTGGGCAATCTGCCCTGCACTCTGGGACAAGCCCTGGAAACGGGGTCTAATACCGGATGATATCCCCTCTCGCATGGGAGGGGGTTGAAAGCTCCGGCGGTGCAGGATGAGCCCGCGGCCTATCAGCTAGTTGGTGAGGTAGAAGCTCACCAAGGCGACGACGGGTAGCCGGCCTGAGAGGGCGACCGGCCACACTGGGACTGAGACACGGCCCAGACTCCTACGGGAGGCAGCAGTGGGGAATATTGCACAATGGGCGAAAGCCTGATGCAGCGACGCCGCGTGAGGGATGACGGCCTTCGGGTTGTAAACCTCTTTCAGCAGGGAAGAAGCGAAAGTGACGGTACCTGCAGAAGAAGCGCCGGCTAACTACGTGCCAGCAGCCGCGGTAATACGTAGGGCGCAAGCGTTGTCCGGAATTATTGGGCGTAAAGAGCTCGTAGGCGGCTTGTCACGTCGGTTGTGAAAGCCCGGGGCTTAACCCCGGGTCTGCAGTCGATACGGGCAGGCTAGAGTGTGGTAGGGGAGATCGGAATTCCTGGTGTAGCGGTGAAATGCGCAGATATCAGGAGGAACACCGGTGGCGAAGGCGGATCTCTGGGCCATTACTGACGCTGAGGAGCGAAAGCGTGGGGAGCGAACAGGATTAGATACCCTGGTAGTCCACGCCGTAAACGGTGGGAACTAGGTGTTGGCGACATTCCACGTCGTCGGTGCCGCAGCTAACGCATTAAGTTCCCCGCCTGGGGAGTACGGCCGCAAGGCTAAAACTCAAAGGAATTGACGGGGGCCCGCACAAGCAGCGGAGCATGTGGCTTAATTCGACGCAACGCGAAGAACCTTACCAAGGCTTGACATCGCCCGGAAAGCCGTAGAGATACGGCCCCCCTTGTGGTCGGGTGACAGGTGGTGCATGGCTGTCGTCAGCTCGTGTCGTGAGATGTTGGGTTAAGTCCCGCAACGAGCGCAACCCTTGTTCTGTGTTGCCAGCATGCCCTTCGGGGTGATGGGGACTCACAGGAGACTGCCGGGGTCAACTCGGAGGAAGGTGGGGACGACGTCAAGTCATCATGCCCCTTATGTCTTGGGCTGCACACGTGCTACAATGGCAGGTACAATGAGCTGCGAAGCCGCGAGGCGGAGCGAATCTCAAAAAGCCTGTCTCAGTTCGGATTGGGGTCTGCAACTCGACCCCATGAAGTCGGAGTTGCTAGTAATCGCAGATCAGCATTGCTGCGGTGAATACGTTCCCGGGCCTTGTACACACCGCCCGTCACGTCACGAAAGTCGGTAACACCCGAAGCCGGTGGCCCAACCCCTTGTGGGAGGGAGCTGTCGAAGGTGGGACTGGCGATTGGGACGAAGTCGTAACAAGGTAGCCGTACCGGAAGGTGCGGCTGGATCACCTCCTTTCTAAGGAGCACTTCTTACCAACTCCGGTTGGTCAGAGGCCAGTTCATCAGCGAACGTCTGATGCTGGTTGCTCATGGGTGGAACGTTGACTATTCGGCACAGTTGGCCTTCTCGGGCCGCAAGTACTGTCCTTCGGGGCGTGGAACGCGGAATGGGTGGGATGACTGGGCCGGGCACGCTGTTGGGTATCTGAGGGTACGGACTTGTTCCCGACCTCAATGCCGACCCCGGTGTACTCACTGGTTTCCAGTGGGGTGGCGGGTGGTTGGTCGTTGTTTGAGAACTGCACAGTGGACGCGAGCATCTGTGGCCAAGTTTTTAAGGGCGCACGGTGGATGCCTTGGCACCAGGAACCGATGAAGGACGTGGGAGGCCACGATAGTCCCCGGGGAGTCGTCAACCAGGCTTTGATCCGGGGGTTTCCGAATGGGGAAACCCGGCAGTCGTCATGGGCTGTCACCCGCTGCTGAACACATAGGCAGTGTGGAGGGAACGCGGGGAAGTGAAACATCTCAGTACCCGCAGGAAGAGAAAACAACCGTGATTCCGGGAGTAGTGGCGAGCGAAACCGGATGAGGCCAAACCGTATACGTGTGAGACCCGGCAGGGGTTGCGTGTGCGGGGTTGTGGGATCTCTCTTTCACAGTCTGCCGGCTGTGAGACGAGTCAGAAACCGTTGATGTAGGCGAAGGACATGCGAAAGGTCCGGCGTAGAGGGTAAGACCCCCGTAGTCGAAACATCAACGGCTCGTTTGAGAGACACCCAAGTAGCACGGGGCCCGAGAAATCCCGTGTGAATCTGGCGGGACCACCCGTTAAGCCTAAATATTCCCTGGTGACCGATAGCGGATAGTACCGTGAGGGAATGGTGAAAAGTACCGCGGGAGCGGAGTGAAATAGTACCTGAAACCGTGTGCCTACAAGCCGTGGGAGCGTCGCTGTATGTGCTTGCACATACAGTCGTGACTGCGTGCCTTTTGAAGAATGAGCCTGCGAGTTTGCGGTGCGTTGCGAGGTTAACCCGTGTGGGGAAGCCGTAGCGAAAGCGAGTCCGAATAGGGCGATTCAGTAGCGCGCTCAAGACCCGAAGCGGAGTGATCTAGCCATGGGCAGGTTGAAGCGGCTGTAAGAGGTCGTGGAGGACCGAACCCACCAGGGTTGAAAACCTGGGGGATGACCTGTGGTTAGGGGTGAAAGGCCAATCAAACTCCGTGATAGCTGGTTCTCCCCGAAATGCATTTAGGTGCAGCGTCGTGTGTTTCTTGCCGGAGGTAGAGCACTGGATAGGCGATGGGCCCTACCGGGTTACTGACCTTAGCCAAACTCCGAATGCCGGTAAGTGAGAGCACGGCAGTGAGACTGTGGGGGATAAGCTCCATGGTCGAGAGGGAAACAGCCCAGAGCATCGACTAAGGCCCCTAAGCGTACGCTAAGTGGGAAAGGATGTGGAGTCGCAGAGACAACCAGGAGGTTGGCTTAGAAGCAGCCACCCTTGAAAGAGTGCGTAATAGCTCACTGGTCAAGTGATTCCGCGCCGACAATGTAGCGGGGCTCAAGCGTACCGCCGAAGTCGTGTCATTCCAGCATATAGGGCCAACGCCTGCTGGGATGGGTAGGGGAGCGTCGTGTGCCGGGTGAAGCTGCCGCGGAAGCGAGTGGTGGACGGTTCACGAGTGAGAATGCAGGCATGAGTAGCGATACATACGTGAGAAACGTGTGCGCCGATTGACTAAGGGTTCCTGGGTCAAGCTGATCTGCCCAGGGTAAGTCGGGACCTAAGGCGAGGCCGACAGGCGTAGTCGATGGATAACCGGTTGATATTCCGGTACCCGCTGTGAAGCGTCAAACATCGAGCCCATTGATGCTAAGGCCGTGAAGCCGTCCTGGAGCCTTCGGGCAAAGGGAAGTGGTGGAGCCGCCGACCCAAGATGGTAGTAGGTGAGTGATGGGGTGACGCAGGAAGGTAGTCCAGCCCGGGCGGTGGTTGTCCCGGGGTAAGGGTGTAGCCCGTCATCTAGGTAAATCCGGATGACATGTGGGTGAGACCTGATGCCGAGCCGATTGTGGTGAAGTGGATGATCCTATGCTGTCGAGAAAAGCCTCTAGCGAGTTTCATGGCGGCCCGTACCCTAAACCGACTCAGGTGGTCAGGTAGAGAATACCGAGGCGTTCGGGTGAACTATGGTTAAGGAACTCGGCAAAATGCCCCCGTAACTTCGGGAGAAGGGGGGCCATCACCGGTGATCGGATTTACTCCGTGAGCTGGGGGTGGCCGCAGAGACCAGCGAGAAGCGACTGTTTACTAAAAACACAGGTCCGTGCGAAGCCGTAAGGCGATGTATACGGACTGACGCCTGCCCGGTGCTGGAACGTTAAGGGGACCGGTTAGTGCGCTTTCGGGCGTGCGAAGCTGAGAACTTAAGCGCCAGTAAACGGCGGTGGTAACTATAACCATCCTAAGGTAGCGAAATTCCTTGTCGGGTAAGTTCCGACCTGCACGAATGGCGTAACGACTTCTCGACTGTCTCAACCATAGGCCCGGTGAAATTGCACTACGAGTAAAGATGCTCGTTTCGCGCAGCAGGACGGAAAGACCCCGGGACCTTTACTACAGTTTGATATTGGTGTTCGGTTCGGCTTGTGTAGGATAGGTGGGAGACTTTGAAGCGGGCACGCCAGTGTTCGTGGAGTCAACGTTGAAATACCACTCTGGTCGTGCTGGATGTCTAACCTGGGTCCGTGATCCGGATCAGGGACAGTGTCTGATGGGTAGTTTAACTGGGGCGGTTGCCTCCCAAAGAGTAACGGAGGCGCCCAAAGGTTCCCTCAGCCTGGTTGGTAATCAGGTGTTGAGTGTAAGTGCACAAGGGAGCTTGACTGTGAGACCGACGGGTCGAGCAGGGACGAAAGTCGGGACTAGTGATCCGGCGGTGGCTTGTGGAAGCGCCGTCGCTCAACGGATAAAAGGTACCCCGGGGATAACAGGCTGATCTTCCCCAAGAGTCCATATCGACGGGATGGTTTGGCACCTCGATGTCGGCTCGTCGCATCCTGGGGCTGGAGTCGGTCCCAAGGGTTGGGCTGTTCGCCCATTAAAGCGGTACGCGAGCTGGGTTTAGAACGTCGTGAGACAGTTCGGTCCCTATCCGCTGTGCGCGTAGGAATATTGAGAAGGGCTGTCCCTAGTACGAGAGGACCGGGACGGACGAACCTCTGGTGTGCCAGTTGTCCTGCCAAGGGCATGGCTGGTTGGCTACGTTCGGAAAGGATAACCGCTGAAAGCATCTAAGCGGGAAGCCTGCTTCGAGATGAGTATTCCCACCCCCTTTGAGGGGTTAAGGCTCCCAGTAGACGACTGGGTTGATAGGCCAGATCTGGAAGCCCGGTAACGGGTGGAGGTGACTGGTACTAATAGGCCGAGGGCTTGTCCTCAGTTGCTCGCGTCCACTGTGTTGGTTCTGAAACCACGAACAACCCCGTATGTCGGGCCACGACTACGGTGCGGTTGACAGTTTCATAGTGTTTCGGTGGTCATAGCGTGAGGGAAACGCCCGGTTACATTCCGAACCCGGAAGCTAAGCCTCACAGCGCCGATGGTACTGCAGGGGGGACCCTGTGGGAGAGTAGGACGCCGCCGAACTATCATTAACGGGAAACCCCCGCACCCTCTGGGTGCGGGGGTTTTCTGCGTTCACCGTATTTAGAGGCCCTTCAAGGGCCTTTTCCTATTTCAGAGGCGGCCGGCTGCCTTCAGGGACAGGTACGCGTCTGCCAAGGCGGGGGCCAGGTCGGAAGGGGTCGCGTCTACCACTGTGACGCCATGGCGGATGAGTTTTTCTGCTGTGCGGTGGCGTTCCGTGTGGGCCTGGGCGGCGGCCGCTGCGTCGTACACGGCTTCTGTTGTTCCGCGGGCCTTGGACATCTGCTCTATGTGAGGGTCGGCCACTGATGCCAGGAGGACTGTGTGGCGTTGGGTGAGGCGGGAGAGCACGGGGAGCAGGCCCTCCTCGATGGGGGCTGCGTCCAGGCTGGTCAGCAGCACTATCAGTGAGCTGCGGGTCGCGGTGCGGAGAGCTGTTGAGGTCAGGCCTCTGGCATCCGTTTCGACCAGTTCCGGTTCGAGCGTGGCCAGGGCGTTGACGACTGAGGGGAGTACATCGCCTGCCGCCTTGCCCTGGACCAGGGCGCGTACACGGCGGTCGTACGCGAGCAGGTCCACTCGGTCGCCCGCTCGGGAGGCCAGGGCTGCGAGGAGCAGGGCCGCGTCCATCGAGGCATCGAGGCGTGGGGCGTCGCCGACTCGGCCGGCCGAGGTGCGGCCGGTGTCGAGGACCAGCAGGATGTGGCGGTCGCGTTCGGGGCGCCAGGTCCGGATGGCGACGGTGGACTGGCGGGCTGTGGCGCGCCAGTCGATTGAGCGGGTGTCGTCGCCGGGGACGTAGTCGCGGAGGCTGTCGAACTCCGTGCCCTGGCCGCGGGTCAGCACGCTGGTGCGTCCGTCAAGTTCGCGGAGGCGGGCCAGTTTGGACGGGAGGTGCTTCCGGCTGGTGAAGGGTGGCAGGACCCGGAGTGTCCACGGGACCTTGTGGCTGCCCTGGCGGGTCAGGAGGCCGAGGGGGCCGTACGAGCGGATCGTGACGCGGTCCGACTGGTGGTCGCCTCGGCGGGTGGGGCGCAGGCGGGTGGTGAGGCGGCGGCGCTCGCCCGGTGGGACCGTCAGTTGGTGGCGGGAAGCTTCGACTTCGGTGCCGGGGTGCCAGCTGCTGGGGGGCCAGGCGTCGCGGAGTTGGGCGCGCAGGGGCCGGCCGGAGGGGTTGGTGACGGTCAGCTCGATGTCGGCGGATTCTCCGAGCCGTACGGAGGTGTCGCCTGCGCGGGTCAGGCCGAGGCGGCGTACGGGGGCGGCCAGGGCGAAGTCGCAGGCGCAGGCCAGGGCCAGCGGGGTGTTGACGGCGAGGATGCCTGTCCAGCTGGGGTCCCAGATGCCCACCGGGAGGCTGCCGAGGGCCGCCAGGAGCGCTGTGCGGCCGGTGAGGGCCATCAGCGGGGGACCGGGACGTGGGCGAGGATCGCGTTGATCACGGAGTCGGCTGTCACGCCCTCCATCTCGGCCTCCGGGCGGAGTTGGACGCGGTGGCGGAGGGTGGGGAGGGCGAGGGCCTTCACGTCGTCGGGGATGACGTAGTCGCGGCCCGTCAGCCAGGCCCAGGCGCGGGCCGTCGACAGGAGCGCGGTCGCGCCTCGGGGGGAGGCGCCCAGGGTGAGGGACGGGGATTCGCGGGTGGCGCGGCAGATGTCCACCACGTAGGCGGTGATCTCGGGGGAGACGGTCGTCTTGGCGACCGCCGCGCGGGCCGCTTCCAGGTCGGCCGGGCCTGCCACGGGGCGGATGCCGGCGGCGGCGAGGTCGCGGGGGTTGAAGCCTTCCGCGTGGCGGGTGAGGACGTTGATCTCGTCCTGGCGGGAGGGGAGGGGGACGGTGAGCTTGAGGAGGAAACGGTCCAGCTGGGCTTCGGGGAGGGGGTACGTGCCTTCGTACTCGATCGGGTTCTGGGTGGCCGCGACGAGGAAGGGCTCGGGGAGCGGGCGCGGGGTGCCGTCGACCGTGACCTGGCGTTCCTCCATCGCTTCGAGGAGGGAGGACTGGGTCTTGGGAGGGGTGCGGTTGATCTCGTCGGCCAGGAGGAGGTTGGTGAAGACCGGGCCCGGCTGGAAGGAGAACTCGGTGGTGCGGGCGTCGTAGATGAGGGAGCCGGTGACGTCGCTCGGCATCAGGTCCGGGGTGAACTGGACGCGCTTGGTGTCGAGTTCGAGGGATGCGGCGAGGGCGCGGACGAGCAGGGTCTTCGCCACTCCGGGGACGCCTTCGAGGAGGACGTGGCCGCGGCAGAGAAGGGCCACTACGAGGCCCGTCACCGCGGGGTCCTGGCCGACCACGGCCTTGGAGATCTCGGTGCGCAGGGACTCCAGGGAGGAGCGGGCGCTGCCGGAGCTCCCGGCGTTGTCAGTGGTCGGGTCCATCATGAAGTACGTACCTCTCTTTCGAGGGCGTCGAGTTGGTCGGCGAGGGTGATGAGGGCTGCGTCGTTGGCGGGGGGTGGGCCGAAGAGGAGGGGGTGCAGGTCCTGGCCGGGGGTGCGGAGCCTGGTGGACAGGGCGGGCAGCAGGGTCTCGGGCGTGTGCGCCTGGGCGGGGGAGACACCGAGGAGGGGGGCGATGCGGGTGCGGGTGGCCGAGCGGAGGGCGGTGGCTGCGCGGTCGCGGGCGTTCGCCTTGCGGTAGAGGCGGGCTCGGCCTTCGACGGTTTCGGAGGCGCGGATGGCGACGGGGAGGCGTTCGGGGACCAGCGGGCCGAGGCGACGGGCGCGCCAGAGGGCGGCGAGTGCGGCGGCGATGGTGAGTTGCAGGGTGCCCCAGAGCCAGCCGTCGGGGATGAGGTCGAAGAAGTCGCGGTCGGCGGTGTCGCCGGTCGACGCGTCGTCGAGTGAGGGGAGGTACCAGACCAAGTGGGGGCGGGAGCCGAGGAGTTGCAGGGCCAGTGAGGCGTTGCCCTGCTCGTCGAGGCGGTCGTTGAAGAGGATGTCGGGGGCGCCGAGTACGACGGTGTCGCCGGGCCCCTCGGCGGCCGGGAGCTGGAGCAGGCTGGGGAGGCCGTCGCTGAGGTAGCAGGCTTCGGCGTCCGGGGCGAGGGTGTCGTAGCGGCGGCCGCCCACGTCGGCGGAGCCTGCGCGCTCGGCGGCGGGCAGGGAGCAGCGGGGGGAGAGTGTCGAGTCGAGGCTGGGGGTGGCGTCCACGGTGACCCCCGGCGCGAGAGTGCTGACCGAGGGGGTGCCGGGGGCGAGGAGCACCGTGCGGCCTCGGGAGTCCTCGGTGGCCGCGCGGAGGCGCGACTGCTGGCGCTCGGTGAGCCGGTCGGGGGAGGCCACCAGGAGCGTGGTGTCCTCGCCTGCCGCGGCTCTGGCCTCTTCGGAGGTGGTGACCACACGGGTGGATACGCCGCGGTCGGCGAGGAGTTCGGCGACGGCGCGGCTGCCGTACGGGTCGGCGGAGCGCGGGTCGAGGCGCCCGTGCTGGGCGCCGGAGCGGACGGCCGCGATGGCGATGGCGGCTGCCAGGAGGACGACCAGGGCGAGGAGGATGCCGCGGGTTTTGGTCCAGAGTTGGCGGGGGGTGGGGGTGGAGGAGGTGGGTGCGGCGGTCCCGGGGGCGGGCTCGGGCGCTGTTGCGGCAGTGGGTGTCGGCGCGGTGGGCGTGGCGGGCGTCGGTGTGGCGCCGGGTGCCGTGGTTGCGGTGGCTCCGATGCTGGTGCCGTTTGCGCTCTTGCTCCGGTTCGAGCTCCCGCGGGTGTCTTTGGCGCCGTCGGTCGCGGGGGAGGGGTTGTGGTTGCCGGGGTCCTGGGGGGCCGTCAATTGGGGGGTCCCTGGGGGGTGTTGGTCAGGGTGGGGCGCGTTTGGGTGAGGGCCTTGTCCAGGGTGGTCAGGCGGTTGTACGTCGGCTCTGTGGCTGTGCGCGCGCCGTAGGTGACGGCGTCGAACGACTGGGCTGCCGCTTGGAGTTCCGTGGCGTGGGTCGGGAGGGTTTGTGAGGCCTCCGCTGCTGCTTCGTCCGCTGTGCGGCCGGGGCGGGGGTCCAGGAGGGCGCGTTCCTCAAGGGAGCGGACCATGGCCCGCATGCGCTCCTGGACCGCTTGGTTCCAGTGGCCCTGGGCGGCGTGTGCCTCGGCGGCGGCGCGGTGTTCCGCCGCGGTGCGCGGGCGGTCGTCGAAGAGGGCGGGGGACGAGGAAGGGGCGCGGTGTGGGGTGCCGAGGCGCCACCACAGGGCCGCTATGAGGGCCAGTACGGCGATGATGATGACGAAGAGGCCGAGGCCGCCGCCCGGGGTTGCCCCCGAGGCGGCGGTGAACAGGTCGTCGACCCACTCCCAGAAGCGGTTCAGGGCGCGTTGCAGGAGGCTGGGGGCGTTCTCCTGGTAGGCGGGGTCGGACAGTTCGCGTTCGGCCGCCTCCCGCGCGGGGGCGCGCGGGATCGTCACCGGCGGGTCGTCGTCGCCCGTGCGGAGGACGACCGCCGTCAGTCCGTGCAGCACTGCCCCCGTCACCGCATCAGCTCCCGGGGGTGCCGGGGGCGTTGGAGCCGGTGTCGCCCTGGAGGCCAGCCGCGCGCGCCAGTTCGAGGTCGAGGGCCTCTCGGCGGATGCGCTGGTCGACGTAGAGGAGGACCGTGACGCCCGCGGTGATCGGGAACGTGAGCATCGAGCCGATGACCGAGCCGACGCCGCTGACGATCAGGAAGGTCCAGCCGAGATCGCCGGTGCCGCTGTCGAGGAAGCCGGTGACGCCGTCGCCGCTCACTGCGCCCGCGATGAGGGCGAAGGGGATGACGATGATCGACGCCACTACGTTGGCGATGATCGCGGCGAGCAGCTGGATGCCGAAGACGCGCCACCAGGAGCCGCGGACAAGCTTCACCGAGCGGGTCATCGACTTCTTCACGCCCTGCTTCTCCAGCATCAAGGCGGGTGAGGCGAGCGAGAAGCGGACGAGGAGCCAGATCGCGACGATCAGGGCGGCGAATCCGCCGAGGACGGCGAGGCTGATGCCCGCGTCGGACGACCCCGCCACCGCGATCAGTACGCCGGGCAGGGAACCCGCGGCGACGACCGCCATGCCGATGAGCGGGAGCAGCAGTGTCAGGCCGATCAGCCTCGGCAGCTGCGGCTTGGCGTCCTGCCAGGCCTCGGCCGTGGTGACCGGCTTACCGAGCACCGCGCGGCTGGTGACCATCGTGAGCAGGGCGGTGGCGATGATCGTGCCGAGCAGGGTGATCAGCAGGATCACGCCGGAGCTCAGCAGGGTGTCGCCCAGGGCGCGGGTCAGTTCGCCGACGGTCGCGCTCGGGTCGTCCAGGGCCTCCGTGGAGGCGCTGTCGTTGAGGACGAGCCCCTGCAGCAGGATGACGACGATCTCCGTGAACACGGCCACGGCGAGGGAGATGCCGAGCACCGTGCGCCAGTACGTACGCATCGTGGAGACCGCGCCGTCCAGGATCTCGCCGACGCCGAGGGGCCGCAGGGGGATCACGCCGGGCTTGGCGGCGGGCGGCGGGCCCTGCCAGGCGCCCCAGCCGGGGTAGCCGCCCGGACCGCCGGGGCCGGGGCCGCCGGGGCGTCCGCCGCCCCAGCCGCCGCCGGGCGGCGGCGGTGGAGGAGGCGGGGTCTGGCCGGCGGCCGGCGGGCTGGGGGCGGACCACTGGGCGGGCGGCGGCTGCTCCTTGGACCACTTCGAGGCCGGACCGTCGGGCTGGTCCGCGGGCTCGGCCGGTTGGTGCTTGCCGGAGTCCTGTCCGTCGTCGGAGGGGTCGGAGGGGGCAGATCCGGGCGAAGCCCAGCCCGGAGTGTCGTTCATCGTCGCTCCTTCACGGTGCCCGTCCGCGGTCGCGGCGGCAGGTTGCCAGCCATCGTGCCACGGCACACCCGTGCGGTGACCGGGCAGCGTATGGGCTGCACACCTTCAATTGTCCGACAGGTACGGGGCAGACTGGGCGGATGGCTGATCAGTACGCGCAATCAGGCGAGGACACACGGCCGACCGAGACCCCGACGAACTCAGCGAACGCAGACAAGGCGGCGCCCCGGGCGAGCCAGGCGATCCCCGTGATCCGCTGGGCCGAGCCGCCCGAGGGCCCCGTACTGGTCCTCCTCGACCAGACCAGGCTGCCCGGCGAGGAGACCGAGCTGGTGTGCACGGACGCGCCTGCCCTGGTGCAGGCGATCCGCACGCTGGCGGTGCGCGGGGCGCCGCTGCTCGGCATCGCGGGTGCCTACGGCGTCGCGCTGGCCGCCGTACGCGGCTTCGACGTGGCCGAGGCGGCGGGCGCGCTCGCGGGGGCCCGGCCCACCGCGGTGAACCTCGAGCACGGCGTACGCAGGGCCCTGACGGCATACCGCTCGGCGCTCGCGGGCGGAGCCGATCAGGAGCTTGCGGGCGCCGCGGCCCTCGAGGCCGCGCGGGCGCTGCACCGCGAGGACGCCGAGGCCAGCGCGAGGATGGCGGTGCACGGTCTGGCGCTGCTCGACGAGATGCTGCCCGGTGGCGGTCACCGGATCCTCACCCACTGCAATACGGGGGCGCTGGTCTCCGGCGGTGAGGGCACGGCGTTCGCGGTGGCCCTTGCCGCGCACCGGAAGGGGCACCTGCGCAGGCTGTGGGTGGACGAGACGCGCCCCTTGCTGCAGGGTTCGAGGCTGACCGCGTATGAGGCGGCGCGGGCCGGAATGGCGTACACCTTGCTTACGGACAACGCGGCGGGGTCGCTGTTCGCGGCGGGCGAGGTGGATGCCGTACTGATCGGCGCCGACCGCATCGCGGCGGACGGTTCGGTGGCCAACAAGGTGGGGAGCTATCCGCTCGCCGTGCTTGCCCGCTACCACCACGTTCCGTTCATCGTGGTGGCGCCGGTCACGACCGTGGACCCGGATACCCCGGACGGCGCTTCCATCGAGGTGGAGCAGCGGGCGAGTCATGAAGTGACGGAGGTCACGGCACCCTATGTGCCGATGGCCGGGCTGGAAACGGGAGGCGGGATCGCGGTGGCACCTCTGGGGACCCAGGCGTACAACCCCGCGTTCGATGTGACACCACCGGAGTTGGTGACGGCGATCGTCACCGAGGAAGGCGTCGTGTCGCCCGTGACAGCTGGGGGCCTTGGCGAGCTGTGTGCCAGGTCACGCCAGGTAACGATTAGCTAATGGGATGATGTCAGGCATGAAGGGACGAGTCCTTGTCGTCGACGACGACACCGCACTGGCCGAGATGCTCGGGATTGTGCTGCGTGGTGAAGGTTTTGAGCCGTCGTTCGTAGCTGATGGCGACAAGGCGCTGGCCGCTTTCAGGGAGGCAAAGCCGGATCTTGTACTGCTGGATTTGATGTTGCCGGGCCGTGATGGCATCGAGGTGTGCCGCCTGATCAGGGCGGAGTCCGGGGTGCCGATCGTCATGCTCACGGCGAAGAGTGACACCGTGGACGTCGTGGTCGGCCTTGAGTCCGGCGCCGACGACTACATCGTGAAGCCCTTCAAGCCGAAGGAGCTCGTGGCCCGCATCAGGGCGCGGCTGCGGAGGTCCGAGGAGCCCGCGCCGGAGCAGCTCACCATCGGTGACCTGGTCATCGACGTGGCGGGGCACTCCGTGAAGCGGGAGGGGCAGTCGATAGCGCTGACCCCGCTGGAGTTCGACCTGCTGGTCGCGCTGGCCCGCAAGCCGTGGCAGGTGTTCACGCGTGAGGTGCTCCTGGAGCAGGTCTGGGGCTACCGCCACGCGGCCGACACCCGTCTGGTGAACGTGCACGTCCAGCGGCTGCGCTCGAAGGTCGAGAGGGACCCCGAGCGCCCGGAGATCGTGGTGACCGTCCGTGGTGTCGGTTACAAGGCCGGACCGAGCTGACATGTCCCGGGACAGTTCCCCCGCACCGCCCGGGGCTCCGGCTCCGGGCGGCCGTCCGGGGCGGACTGGGGGACGGCGTGCCTCGACGTTCGGGCGGCTCCTCGACGGCGGTCTGCTGTTGCAGGACGGGGTGCAGGGCAGCCCCGTCCTGAGGCTCTTCGTGCGCTGGGTGCGGCGTCCGCTGCTGCCCGCCGTGCGGCTGTGGCGGCGCAACATCCAGCTGAAGGTCGTCGTCACGACCCTGCTGATGTCGCTCGGTGTCGTGCTCATGCTCGGTTTTGCCGTCATGAGCTCCGTGAACAACGGCCTGCTCAAGGCCAAGGTGAAGGCCTCGCAGAGCCAGGCCGACGGTGGATTCAGGGCGGCGCAGGAGGAGGCGAACTCCGCTCGGCCGCGCTCCGGCCAGGACAGCGGCACGCCCGACGGAGGGGCCACGCCACCCACCGCCGTGTGGATGTCCGACCTGGTGGAGCAGCTCTCCAGCGGCGGTCAGAACGCGTTCAACGTAGTGACGCTGAGCCCGACCTCCACGGCCGGTGGCGGCAGCGTGCGCGGGCCGCGAGCCTCCGGGGGCGTGGACCCGATCCAGAGCGTGCCCGAGGCCCTGCGCAGCAGCGTCGACAAGGGCACCAGGGCCTATCAGAGCAATACGCGGATCGTCTTCAACGACGGCCGTGACGCACAGCCCGGCCTGGTCATCGGCAAGCGTCTGAACGACCTGAACGGCGATCCCTACCAGCTGTACTACCTCTTCCCGCTGACGCAGGAGGAGGAGTCCCTCGGCGTCGTCAGGACGACGCTCGCCACCGCAGGACTGTTCGTCGTGGTGCTGCTCGGCGCCATCGCCTGGCTGGTGGTGCGCCAGGTCGTCACGCCCGTACGGATGGCCGCGGGCATCGCCGAGCGGCTGTCCGCCGGACGCCTTCAGGAACGTATGAAGGTCACCGGAGAGGACGACATCGCCCGGCTCGGCGAGGCCTTCAACAAGATGGCGCAGAACCTCCAGCTGAAGATCCAGCAGCTGGAGGAGCTCTCGCGGATGCAGCGGCGGTTCGTCTCGGACGTCTCGCACGAGCTGCGTACGCCGCTGACGACCGTACGGATGGCGGCCGATGTCATCCACGACGCGCGCGTGGACTTCGATCCCGTGACCGCGCGGTCGGCCGAGCTGCTCGCCGATCAGCTCGACCGGTTCGAGACGCTGCTCGCCGACCTCCTTGAGATCAGCCGGTTCGACGCGGGCGCGGCGGCCCTGGAGGCCGAGCCGATAGACCTGCGTGAGGTCGTACGACGGGTCGTGGGCGGCGCGGAGCCGCTGGCGGAGCGCAAGGGGACGCACATACGGATCGTCGGGGACCAGCAGCCCGTGGTCGCCGAGGCCGACGCACGCCGCGTGGAGCGTGTCCTTCGCAACCTCGTGGTCAACGCCGTGGAGCACGGCGAGGGCCAGGACGTCGTGGTGCGGCTCGCGGTGGCGGGCGGCGCCGTCGCGGTGGCGGTGCGGGACTACGGAGTGGGACTCAAGCCCGGCGAGGCGACCAGGGTGTTCAGCCGCTTCTGGCGGGCCGACCCGGCACGCGCGCGTACCACCGGTGGTACGGGTCTCGGGCTCTCCATCGCACTCGAAGACGCGCGGCTGCACGGCGGCTGGCTGCAGGCGTGGGGCGAGCCGGGCGGCGGTTCGCAGTTCCGTCTGACGCTGCCGCGCACGGCGGACGAGGCGCTGCGGGGCTCGCCGATACCGCTGGAGCCCGACGATTCGCGGCGTCACCGCGGACTGAACGACGCGGGCCTCCCGCTCGGCGGCGCGAACAAGCTCGCCACGGTGCCTGCGCAGCCTTCGGTGTCGGAGCGGGTGCCGCCGCCCGTCCCGGCGAGGGCGCCGATCGCGCCGCGGCTCGCCCAGGCGGCCACGACGGCGGACCCCACCGCGTTGCCGGGCAGCGGTGCGCGCGTCGTGCCCCGGCGGCCGCTGGACGACGCGGACCAGGGCTCCGGCTCCGGTGAACCGGCGACGGACGGCACGACGGACGCCGGGGCGGATGCCGAGAGCGGCGCCGATCGCGTGAGCGAGACGGAAACGGATCCCGCAAGGGAAGGGGAGGCCTCTCGTGGGCGCTGACCACGATCGCCGCGCCCGCCGGCGTCCACTGCGGGCCGGTGTGCTGTTCGGCTCCTGCGGGGTGCTGCTCGCCGGGTGCGCCTCGATGCCCGACAGCGGGAACCTGAAGGCGGTCGACGCCTCCCAGCGGCCGGACTCGCAGTCGCAGGTCCGCGTGTACGCCATGCCGCCCGGCGAGGACGCGGGTCCCGTGGAGATCGTCCAGGGCTTCCTTGAGGCGCTGACCAGCGACGACCCTGAGTTCGCGATGGCGCGCAAGTATCTGACCAAGGAAGCGTCCAAGGGCTGGAACCCCGATGTGCAGACCACGGTCCTCGAGAACGGGCCGAGCACGGGGTCGGGCAGCGTCGGGGACGACGGTGACACCGGCCGTTCGTTCCCGCTGACCGGCCGCAAGGTCGCCACCGTGGACGAGGAGCACGCCTACCAGCTGGACAACCGCGCGTACAACCAGGTCGTGCACCTCACCCAGCAGGACGGGCCGAGCGGCAAGGAGTGGCGGATCGACCGGGTGCCGCCGGGCGTCGTGCTCGGGCAGTCCGACTTCCAGCGCATCTACTGGTCCGTCAACAAGTACTACTTCGCGACGCGTTCGTCCGGTGCGCCCGGTGGCGGTCAGGAAGGGCTCGTCGCCGACCCCGTCTACATACGCCAGCGAATAGACCCCGTGACGGAGACCGTCAAGGCGCTGCTCGACGGGCCGACCACCTGGCTCAAGCAGGTCGTGGGCACGCGGTTCCCGACGGGTACGCGGCTCAAGGCGGACACCAAGACGCTGGCGCCGGACGACCAGGGCAAGCTGACGGTGCCGCTGAACGCGAAGGCCGATCCCATAGGCCAGGAGCGGTGCACGGAGATGGCAGCGCAACTGCTCTTCACGCTCCAGGACTTGACGTCGTCCGGCGTCGAGGAGGTGGAGCTCCAGCGCCGCAACGGCTCGCAGCTGTGCGTCCTGAGCAAGGAGCGGGCCGAGTCCGTCGCCTCGCGCCGCACCGCGGAACACCCCGACTTCCAGTACCTCATCGACGACAAGCGGCGCCTTGTGCGGATGCCGGCCGGTGCCGGCGGCAAGGCCGATCCCCAGCCCGTGCAGGGGCAGTTGGGCAATGGGGAGCAGCCGCTGCGTTCGGCCGCCGTGTCGCGGGACGAGGAGCGGGCGGCCGGGGTCTCGCTCGACGGGCGCTCGCTGTACATGGGGTCGCTGGTCTCCGAGGGCCCGCTCGGCAAGCCGGAGGTGCGCAGCAAGGCCAAGTCGGAGGAGGACGGTCTCTCGACGCCGAGTTGGGACGGCCGTGGCGACCTCTGGGTGGCCGACCGCGACCCGAAGCGGCCGCGGCTGCTCTGGCTGGAGCAGGGGGCGGGAGAGCCGCTGCCGGTCAAGATCTCGAACCTCGACGGGCGGATCGAGGCGGTGCGGGTGTCGGCCGACGGCGTACGGATCGCGCTGCTCGTGAAGAAGGACGGCAAGACGTCCCTGCGGATCGGCCGTGTCGAGCGGACCGGCGCCAAGGGTGAGCAGCCGGTGATCTCCGTGGTCGAACTGCGCCAGGCGGCACCGCAGATGGAGGAGGTCACCGCCATGTCGTGGGCGGGCGGCAGCCGCCTCGTGGTGGTCGGGCGCGAGTCCGGTGGCGTGCAGCAGATGCGGTACGTGCAGAGCGACGGCTCGGTGCCCGCGGGTGCGCCGCTGCCCGGCCTCACCGGCGTGAAGGAGATCGCCGCGTCCGAGGACGAGCGGCAGCCGCTGGTGGCGCACTCGGACGACGGGATAGTGCGGCTGCCGACGGGCGCGCAGTGGCAGACGGTGGTCAAGGAAGGGACGGCGCCGGTCTATCCGGGGTGACGCCGTCGGTCTATCCGGGGTGACGCCGCCGGAACAACGCGTCGTCCGCGCGGTGGAGTTGTCCACAGGCCGTTGTCCACAGGGGTGGCAGGGCCGCTCGCGTCTTGGCACAGTGGTGGGCATGCCGGGGTGGTGGCAGGACCTCACCGATCTGGTGCTGCCGGCCGAGTGCGGAGGCTGTGGCAGGCCTCGCGCGGCGCTCTGCGCGCGGTGCCGCGAGGCCCTGTGCGGGGCCGCGCCGTGCCGGGTGAGTCCTCGCCCCCGGCCGCAGGGGCTGCCGGTGGTGCACGCGGCGGCGCCCTACGGGGGCGCGGTGCGGGCGGTGCTGCTCGCGCACAAGGAGCGCGGTGCTCTGGGGCTCGCGGTGCCGCTGGGCGCGGGGCTCGCCGGGGCGGTGCGTGCGGGGCTGTGGGAGGACGCCGGCTTACGGGAGGGGACCGCTGCGGACGGTGGTGACGCTCCGGTACTGCTCGTGCCGGTGCCCTCGGCTCGCGGGGCCGTGCGCAGGCGTGGGCACGATCCCGTACGGCGGATCGCGCTGGCCGCCGCGGGTGAGCTGCGGCGGGGCGGGACGCGGGCCCGGGTGGTCGGCGTGCTGCGCCAGCGGCGTGCCGTGGCCGACCAGGCGGGGCTCAACTTCCGTCAGCGGCAGGCGAATCTGCGGGGCGCCCTGGAGGTGACCGCGGGTGGCGGGCGGCTGCTGGCCGGCGGGCGGGTCGTGATCGTGGACGACCTGATGACCACGGGCGCGTCTTTGGCGGAGGCCGCGCGCGCAATACGTGACGTACACACGGAAAGTAAAGGGCAAGGCGCGTTGGTAACAGCCCGTGAAATTACCTGCGAGAACACGATCACCGCGGCTGTTGTTGCCTCGTCACCGGATTCCTTCGGAATAAACCGGAACTGACTGGGAAGTTGCATCGTTGCAGGTAGTGAGAGGGTCAATACACCTGAATGGAGGTATGCGGCGGTAGAGGGTGACGACATCCGTCCGGGCGAGATATGTTCGGTTGTGAGGAATGGCGGACGCCGTCCCTCGCATATCGGAATGCCGGTCACCGGGTTTTTCGCAAACAACCGGGCCGGTCGGGGTGGAGATCTTGTTCGTGGGGGAGGAGGAGGTGGAAGTCACCGAGTCCGAGGCTCCGGGTGTCACCGGGGCCTGGTGCAAAAGGGAGATGCTCCGCCGCCGAAGCGGGGCGATCCGGGAACGGAGTTCTGCGTGGACATCGTCGTCAAGGGCCGCAAGACCGAGGTGCCAGAGCGGTTCCGCAAGCACGTGGCCGAGAAG
Source organism: Streptomyces sp. BA2 (assembly GCF_009769735.1). Classification (NCBI taxonomy): domain Bacteria; kingdom Bacillati; phylum Actinomycetota; class Actinomycetes; order Kitasatosporales; family Streptomycetaceae; genus Streptomyces; species Streptomyces sp. BA2. The sequence continues at coordinate 3,915,898 of NZ_WSRO01000002.1, read as the reverse complement.
CTGAACCTGGAGAAGATCCAGAAGCTCGACGGCAAGGTGATCAGCCTGGACGTCGAGGTGTCCAAGGAGGCGAACCCGCGTCAGGCCGACCGTTCCGACCGCGTGGAGATCACACTCCGCGGGCGCGGACCCGTGATCCGCGCGGAGGCCTCGGCAACCGATCCGTACGCGGCGCTCGACCTGGCCACGGCCAAGCTGGACGCACGACTGCGCAAGCAGCACGAGAAGCGCCACAACCGGCGCGGCAACGGCAGGCTCTCCGCCGCCGAGGTCGCCGAGCGGGTGCCGGACGCGGCGACTCTCAACGGAGACGGCACCGTCGCACGTGAGGAAGAGCCGGACGGCATCCCCGTCAAGAGGATCGGCTCACTGGAGATCCAGGGCGAAGGCCCGCTCGTGGTCCGCGAGAAGACCCACGTGGCGGCCCCGATGTCGCTCGACCAGGCGCTCTACGAAATGGAACTCGTCGGGCACGACTTCTACTTGTACGTCGACTCGGAGACGAAGGAACCGAGTGTCGTCTACCGGCGGCACGCCTACGACTACGGCGTCATCCGCCTCAACACCGACCCCATGATCACGCGGCCCGAGTCCGCGGGCGGGGGCGGTGCGCTCGGCGGCTGATTCAGGCCGGTCGAGAGATGAGACGGTGCCCCTGGAGCGCGTGTGCGCCCCCAGGGGCACCATCATGCGACCCCTGTGCGCACCGCGCGACCGTCCGGGCATGAAATCATGGGCGGAGCCGGCCAACCGGTGTGCTGCTGCCTCGGGTTGGCGGCAGCCGACGCACAAGGGGCCATGGCCTTCAGGGGGAGGAACGATGGCGGACAGCTTCGGACCGATGCGGGATGCCGATGACGACGACGGCATCGGTATCGGCACGGACGCGGGCGCACCGCGCAAGGAGCCCATCAGGGTCCTTGTGGTGGATGACCACGCGCTCTTCCGCCGGGGCCTGGAGATCGTCCTCGCCGCCGAGGAGGACATCCAGGTGGTCGGGGAGGCGGGCGACGGCGCCGAGGCGGTGGACAAGGCCGCGGACCTGCTGCCGGACATCGTGCTGATGGACGTACGCATGCCTAAGCGCGGCGGCATCGAGGCGTGCACCTCCATCAAGGAGGTCGCGCCCAGCGCGAAGATCATCATGCTGACGATCAGTGACGAGGAGGCCGACCTCTACGACGCGATCAAGGCGGGCGCCACGGGCTATCTCCTCAAGGAGATCTCCACGGACGAAGTGGCCACGGCGATTCGCGCGGTGGCCGACGGGCAGTCGCAGATCAGCCCGTCCATGGCGTCGAAACTGCTCACCGAGTTCAAGTCGATGATCCAGCGCACCGACGAGCGCAGACTGGTGCCCGCGCCGCGGCTGACCGAGCGCGAGCTCGAAGTGCTGAAGCTGGTGGCCACGGGCATGAACAACCGCGACATCGCGAAGGAATTGTTCATCTCCGAGAACACCGTGAAGAACCACGTGCGCAACATCCTGGAGAAGCTGCAGCTGCACTCCAGGATGGAGGCGGTCGTGTACGCGATGCGGGAGAAGATCCTCGAGATCAGGTGAGGCCCCCGCCGCGGGCTCAGCCCAGGGCTCAGCCCAGGGCGCGGACCAGCTCGGCGGTCAGCTCGGGACGGTTCACCCGCTCGACCCGTACGGAATCGCAGTTCACCCACGTCGCCGCTTCACGCAGCGCCTGGGCCACCGCGGGCACGGACTTGGGGCTGTCCAGCGACACCTGCTTGGCGACCAGCGTGCTGCCCTCGCGGGCGGGGTCCACGCGGCCGACAAGGCGGCCCCCGGCCAGGACCGGCATGGCGAAATAGCCGTGGATGCGCTTCGGCTTGGGGACGTACGCCTCCAGGCGGTGGGTGAAGCCGAAGATCCGCTCCGTGCGGGCCCGCTCCCAGATCAGGGAGTCGAAGGGCGACAGGAGCGTCGTGCGGTGGCGGCCGCGCGGGGCCGTCGCCAGGGCCTCGGGGTCGGCCCAGGCGGGCTTGTCCCAGCCCTCCACCGTCACCGGAACAAGGCCCGAGTCCGCGACCACCGCGTCGAACTGCTCGCCCTTGAGACGGTGATAGTCCGCGATGTCCGCGCGCGTGCCGACGCCGAGAGCCTCTCCCGCCAGACGCACCAGACGGCGCAGGCACTCCCTGTCGTCCAGGTCGTCATGGAGCAGCGTGTCAGGGATCGCGCGCTCCGCGAGGTCGTACACCCGCTTCCAGCTGCGCCGCTCGGTGCAGACCACCTCGCCGTACATCAGCGCCCGCTCGACGGCGACCTTCGCGTCCGACCAGTCCCACCACTCGCCCTTGTTCTTCGCGCCGCCCAACTCCGTGGCGGTGAGCGGGCCTTCGGCGGTGAGCTGCTTGATGACCGTGTCGTACGCACCGTCCGGCAGGTCGTGGTGCCAGTGCGGGCGGGTGCGGTAGGCGCGGCGGCGGAAGGCGAAGTGCGGCCACTCCTCGATGGGCAGGATGCACGCGGCGTGCGACCAGTACTCGAAGGCGTGCGGCCGGGCGGGGCCTGTGCCCGATGTCCCGTCCCAGTACGCCGCCTCGATCCTGCCGCGGCCGACGGCGCCGAGGCGGGCGTACGGAACGAGCTCGTGGGAGCGGGCGAGGACCGAGATGGTGTCGAGCTGGACCGCCCCGAGATGCCGCAGCACGCCCCGCACACCGGACCTGCGGTCCGGCGCGCCCAGGAACCCCTGGGCGCGGAGCGCGATGCGGCGGGCCTCGTCGGCGGAGAGGTCTGTGGCGGGGCGCGGCAGGCTCGTCATGCCGGAAACGATAGGGGGCGGCACTGACAACGCCACCTGGCCTGCGGGAACACGTCGGCGGAGGAGCCGAGGGGCGCGCCTTCAGCCCCGGACCGGCAGGTACGGCTGGATCGACGGCAGGCCGATGTCGCCCGGCAGCAGGGCGCCCACCCAGCAGTCACGGAGCGTGGCCTTGTTCAGGAGGGCGCCGCGCAGGGTGCCCTCGAAGGTGAAGCCCGCCTTCTCCACCACCGCGCGCGACCCGGTGTTGCCGACCTCCGCGCGCCACTCCAGGCGGTTGCAGCCCAGGTCGGTGAAGGCCCACCTGGCCAGGCCGAGGACGATCTCCGTCATGTAGCCGCTGCCCCGGTGCTCCTTCGCCGTCCAGAAGCCGACCTCCCACGCGCCCGAGCGCGGGTGGTGGAGGCTGGCGGCGGCGATCAGCGGGCCGCCGCCCCGGGGACGTACGGCGAAGGTGTACTCCGTGTCGTGGCGCCAGCCGTCCGGCACCATGCGCGTGATGAAGCCCTCCGCGTCCGTGCGCGCGTAGGGCGAGGGGATCGTGGTCCAGCGCTGGATGTCGGCGTCCTGGCAGGCTTCGAACGTCTCGTCCGTGTCGGCGGGCGTGAAGGTGCGCAGAATCAGGCGTTCGGTGGTGAGTGTGACGGGCTCCATCCGGCGATTCTGCGGGGGTGAGGGCCTGTGGGCCAGTGCTTTTGGCCGAGCTTTCACCCGCATTTCGCCGAGCGCTGATCGGCACAACCCGGCACCTTCCAGGCCCCCCGGCCGTTGACGTATCGGCAGACCTCCCGGCGCGGCCCGCTCCTCGCTTACGATGGCCGTTGCCCTATGAGTAAACCGACCATGCCAGGCCCGACCGGCAAGGAGACCAACCCCCGTGTCCGTCCTCTCGAAGATCATGCGTGCAGGCGAAGGCAAGATCCTGCGCAAGCTGCACCGCATCGCGGACCAGGTCAACTCCATCGAAGAGGACTTCGTCAGCCTCTCCGACGCCGAGCTGCGCGCGCTGACCGAGGAGTACAAGGAGCGTTACGCCGACGGCGAGACCCTTGACGACCTCCTCCCCGAAGCCTTTGCCACGGTCCGTGAGGCCGCCAAGCGCGTCCTCGGCCAGCGGCACTACGACGTCCAGATGATGGGCGGCGCCGCGCTGCACCTCGGCTATGTGGCCGAGATGAAGACCGGTGAGGGCAAGACACTCGTCGGCACCCTCCCTGCGTACCTCAACGCCCTGTCGGGCAAGGGCGTGCACCTGATCACGGTCAACGACTACCTGGCCGAGCGCGACTCCGAGATGATGGGCCGCGTCCACAAGTTCCTGGGCCTGTCCGTCGGCTGCATCATCGCCAACATGACGCCGGCCCAGCGCCGCGAGCAGTACGCCAGCGACATCACGTACGGCACGAACAACGAATTCGGATTCGACTACCTGCGCGACAACATGGCGTGGTCGAAGGAAGAACTGGTGCAGCGCGGCCACAACTTCGCGATCGTCGACGAGGTCGACTCGATCCTGGTGGACGAGGCCCGTACGCCGCTGATCATCTCCGGCCCCGCCGACCAGGCCACCAAGTGGTACGGCGACTTCGCCAAGTTGGTGACCCGCCTCACCAAGGGCGAGGCGGGCAACACCCTCAAGGGCATCGAGGAGACCGGGGACTACGAGGTCGACGAGAAGAAGCGCACCGTCGCCATCCACGAGTCCGGTGTCTCCAAGGTCGAGGACTGGCTGGGCATCGACAACCTGTACGAGTCGGTGAACACCCCGCTCGTGGGTTACCTCAACAACGCCATCAAGGCCAAGGAACTCTTCAAGAAGGACAAGGACTACGTCGTCATCGACGGCGAAGTCATGATCGTCGACGAGCACACCGGCCGTATCCTCGCCGGCCGCCGCTACAACGAGGGCATGCACCAGGCGATCGAGGCGAAGGAAGGGGTGGACATCAAGGACGAGAACCAGACCTTGGCCACGATCACCCTTCAGAACTTCTTCCGCCTCTACAAGCGCCACGACCACGACGGCAAGGAAACCCCGGGCCTCTGCGGCATGACCGGTACGGCCATGACCGAGGCCGCCGAGTTCCACCAGATCTACAAGCTGGGCGTCGTGCCGATCCCGACGAACCGGCCCATGGTCCGCGCCGACCAGTCGGACCTGATCTACCGCACCGAGGTCGCGAAGTTCGCCGCCGTCGTCGACGACATCGCCGAGAAGCACGACCGCGGTCAGCCGATCCTGGTCGGCACGACCTCCGTGGAGAAGTCGGAGTACCTCTCCCAGCAGCTCTCCAAGCGCGGCGTCCAGCACGAGGTCCTGAACGCGAAGCAGCACGACCGTGAGGCGCCGATCATCGCCCAGGCCGGCCGCAAGGGCGCCGTCACCGTCGCCACGAACATGGCCGGACGAGGCACGGACATCAAGCTCGGCGGCAACCCCGACGACCTCGCCGAGGCGGAGCTGCGCCAGCGCGGCCTCGACCCCGTCGAGCACGTAGAGGAGTGGGCCGCCGCGCTGCCCGCAGCCATGGAGAAGGCCGAGCGGGCCGTCAAGGCGGAGTTCGAGGAGGTCGTCGACCTCGGCGGGCTCTACGTCCTGGGCACCGAGCGCCACGAGTCGCGCCGCATCGACAACCAGCTGCGCGGTCGTTCCGGCCGTCAGGGCGACCCGGGCGAGTCCCGCTTCTACCTCTCGCTGGGCGACGACCTGATGCGCCTGTTCAAGGCGCAGATGGTCGAGCGCGTGATGGCCATGGCGAACGTCCCGGACGACGTGCCGATCGAGAACAAGATGGTGACGCGCGCGATCGCGTCCGCCCAGTCGCAGGTCGAGCAGCAGAACTTCGAGACGCGCAAGAACGTCCTGAAGTACGACGAGGTCCTCAACCGCCAGCGCGAGGTCATCTACGGCGAGCGTCGCCGCGTCCTGGAGGGCGAGAACCTCCAGGACCAGGTCACGCACTTCATGGACGACACGATCGAGGCGTACATCGCGGCGGAGACCGCCGAGGGCTTCGCCGAGGAGTGGGACCTGGACCGGCTGTGGGGCGCCTTCAAGCAGCTCTACCCGGTGAAGGTCACCGTCGAGGAGCTGGAGGAGGACGCGGGTGACCGTGCGGGTCTGACCGCCGAGTTCATCTCCGACTCCATCAAGGACGACATCCACCAGCAGTACGAGGCGCGTGAGGAGCAGCTCGGCTCCGAGATCATGCGTGAGCTCGAGCGGCGGGTCGTCCTCTCGGTGCTCGACCGCAAGTGGCGCGAGCACCTCTACGAGATGGACTACCTCCAGGAGGGCATCGGCCTCCGCGCCATGGCGCAGAAGGACCCGCTGGTCGAGTACCAGCGCGAGGGCTTCGACATGTTCAACGCCATGATGGACGGCATCAAGGAAGAGTCCGTCGGCTACCTGTTCAACCTGGAGGTCCAGGTCGAGCAGCAGGTCGAGGAGGTTCCGGTGTCGGACTCGGCCGAGGCCGGGGCTTCCCTGGAGAAGAAGGACGCCGTTCCCGCCGGTGGCGGTCGTCCCGAGATCCGCGCCAAGGGCCTTGAGGCTCCGCAGCGGCCCGACCGTCTCCACTTCCAGGCGCCGAACGCCGAGGGCGGCGTCGACGAAGGGGACTTCGAGACCGAGGACGCGGGTGTGCGGTCCGAGTCGGACGGGATGACGCGGGCGGAGCGGCGTAAGGCTCAGAAGGGTGGGCGTCGCCGCAAGAAGTAGTGGCGTGACGCTGTAGCAGTGCGAAGGGGCCGGGCGCCGTTGGTGCCCGGCCCCTTCGCGTTGGCCTCTTGTCATCTGGCGGGCGTTCCCACTTCGACCGCCGTGCAGCGCCACCTCTGGTCCGCGCCGAGACTCAGCCGGAATGCCAGGGCCCTGAGGGCGGGGCCCGCGCCGATCCTCGCGAAGACCTCGTAGACGCCGGGGCGGGGTTCGTAGTGGCCGATCCGGTGGATCGTGGGACGCCGGTCGTTCACGTTGAAGGGGGCGAGTTCGGCGAGGCGGGCCACGTCGTCGAAGGCCGTGTGGGCGATGTGGCGGGCCGCCCAGTGGACCGGCTTCTGGCCGCTGAGCACCAGGAGCAGGCGTTCGGTGAAGAGCTCCGTGGGGTGCGGCGGGGGCTGGGGCGGAGTCCTGAGGGGGCGCGCCGGTGTACGTGCCGCCGAAGGGCGGCGGGGGTCTGTCCGGCCTGGTGGACGGGTGGTCGCCGGGCGGGAGCGGGGCCTGGTCATTACCTTGTGCATGCCGTGTCGCCTCCGGCTTCGCTGTCCCGGCCTTGGTTGTACCGGGGAGTAACTTCCGTCGGAGATCTTGTACGGGGGTGGAGGCGGGGGCTGCAAGGGGCTGCGGGGTGTGGGGGCGAGGGGCGGAGGAGTCACCTATCAGGGTGGCCGGGGGTGCGGTGTTCCTTGGGGGCGTTGGGGTGGGCCGGGTGAAGGGTGGGCGTTGCGGGTGACGTGGGGGGTGGGTGTGGGGCACAGCTCGAAGGGGGACGCCCGCACGTATTCTGGGGGTCTGTCGGGTTGCCTTCTGCGCGACCTTTTCGACTCCGAGACTCCGGCTGTGAATCCGACTGTGAATCCGACTGTGAAAGCGGGCCGTCATGCGCGTCTACGTTCCTCTGACCCTGAGCCGTCTCGCCGAGGTGCACAAGGCGGGCGAGCTGGGCCCTGGGCCGCTGACCGCCTATGCCGTGACGCCGGCTCTGCGTGAGTGGTACGTCTCGGACGACATCGAGGAGCTGGAGTACGCCGCCCTGGGCCGGGCCGCGCTTGCTTCGCTGCGGTTGATCGCGGGGGATCCGGGGGCGGCTCGGCGGCGCGTTGTGCTGGCCGCGGATGTGCCGGACGGGGCGCTTGAGCAGGGGCCGCGGTCGCCTGAGGGCGGGCTCGGTGAGGTGCGGGTCGCCGGGGTGCTGGGGCTGAAGAAGGTCGCGGCCGTGCATGTGGACGCGGGGGACGCGGAGGGGGACGTCGCCGCGGCGGTGGGGGTTCTGGAGGCCGCGGATCAGGGGGACGAGGATGCGCGGTTCACTGTGGACGGGGTCGAGGATCATGAGCTGCTGTGGTTCGCGACGCAGGAGATTCCCGGGCTGATCAGCTGAGGGGTCCCTGTGGGGCTTGGGCGGGGGTGGTGCTGGTGCGTGTGTGGGTGCGGGGCCGCGCCGGTATGTCCGTCCTCGCTATCGTCCGGTGGCCGCGGGGCTGCTTCGGCTCCGGAGCCTTCGGGAGCCGTGCTCCGGGCAGACATACCGGCACGTCCCCTCGCGAGCGCTCCCGACTGCAGCCAATCGCTGGTTGCTGCGGGGCAATCGGGTGGGTGGGTGGGTGGGTGGGAAAGGCTTGTTCGGCGCCGGGGGCTGTGGGGAGTGGGCCGGGGCCTTGGGGTGAGGGCGGTGCGGGTACCGTTTCTCCATGGGGAAGCTGACGCGCGGGGCGCATATCGTTTGGGACTGGAACGGGACTCTGCTGCATGACATTCATGCGGTGATCGAGTCGACGAACGCCTCGTTCGCAGAGCTCGGGCTCGAGCCCATCACTCTTGAGCGGTATCGCGATCTGTACTGCGTTCCCGTTCCGCTCTTCTACGAGCGGCTCATGGGGCGGCTGCCCACGGACGCCGAGTGGCAGGTCATGGACGCCGTGTTCCACAAGCACTACTGGGCGCGGGCCGAGGCATGCGGCCTCGCCGACGGTGCCGCCGAGCTGCTCGCGGAGCGGCGGGCGGCAGGGCGTACGCAGTCGTTGCTGTCGCTCGCGCCGCACGAGCACCTCGTGCCGATCGTGCGGCGGCACGGGATCGAGGAGCACTTCGTGCGCATCGACGGCCGCACGGACACCTCGCACGCGGGCAAGGCCGAGCGGATGGTGCTGCACCTCGCGGCTCTGGAAGGGGTCGCCGCCGCCGAGCGCATTGTCGTCATCGGGGACGCCGTTGACGATGCCGTCGCCGCGGCGCATGTCGGCGCCCAGGCCGTGCTCTACACCGGTGGGTCCCACAGCAGGGCCAGTCTGGAGGCGGTCGGCGTGGGGGTCCCGGTCGTCGACAGCCTTGCCGAGGCCGTGGAGGTGGCCGAGCGGCTGGCCGCCTAGGTCCCGCCCAGGTTCCCGCCTACGTCACCGGCGCCTTCGCCCGCAGCACCGTGAGGAACTCCCTCATCCAGCCCGAGTGGTCCGGCCAGGCGCGGGCCGAGACCAGCGTGCCGTCGACCACCACCTCCGCGTCACGGAACGTCGCGCCCGCCGTCTGCATGTCCAGTTCCAGGGCCGGATACGCCGTGACCCTGCGGCCGCTCAGGCCGCCGATCGCCGCCGTCAGGAGCGGGCCGTGGCAGATCTGCGCGACCGGCTTGTCCGCGTCGAAGAAGGACTTGAGGATCTTGCGGAGCTCCGGGTCGTTGCGCAGATACTCCGGGGCCCGGCCGCCCGGGATCACCAGAGCGACGTACTGGCCGGGATCGACCTCGGAGAAGGCGAGGTCGGCGGGCCAGGTGTAGCCCGGCTTCTCCGTGTACGTGTCGAAGCCCGGCTCGAAGTCGTGCACCACGAACTGCAGCTTCTTGCGGGCAGGGGCGGCGATGTGGACGTCGTACCCCTCCTCGCGCAGCCGCTGGAAGGGATACAGGACCTCCAGCGACTCCGCCGCGTCTCCGGTCACTATCAGGATCTTGGCTGCCATCGGTGCTCGCTCCCCAATCGTGGGCGGGCCCGGCCCGTCGTCGTGGGCGGACCGGGTCCGTCCGTCGCGCGCTGTCCGTCCGTCCCGCTCAACGTGCATCCGCCCGTCCGGTTTGCCAAGGGGGCCCACCGGTTTGCCGAGGGCATCCATCGCCGACAGATGGCGCGAAAGTCTCTGTGCAGAGTGTCAAAGTTCCACCCCTGCTTTTGTACACATACGGCTCATGACGACTCCCGGGTGGAGGGCGATAGCCTTGACCCGTGATCAGCGCGATATCCCGCGGGGGCGTGTACGCCCCCGCCCTGCGCCCGGGGAACACGGAGGACATCCGTGCCCGGGGCGTCGCTGACGCTTCTTCGCGGTGCGGCCAGCCACATCACCCCGGCCATCGGTCAGCGAAAGCGCTGAAAATGGCGGATAACCGCCCGCTCATCTCTCACCGCGGCATAACGTCGACTTCGACCGGAGACCCCGCGTCGCGGCGTTACGTCGGATCACTTCCTTCTACGTCACGCAACGGCGCGCGACAGGAGTCAGAGGACAATGCAGACCAAGCTGGACGAAGCCAAAGCCGAGCTGCTCACACGGGCGGCCCGGGTAGCTGAGAACAGCCCGGCAGGTGGCCGCCTACCGAATGGGGCACCGACCGGGTCGAAGGGCGACGGGGCCACTCCTGACGAGGACATGGCCCTTGCGTTCCTCCAGCGCTACTACCTGCACACCGCCCCGGAGGACCTTGCCGACCGTGACCCGGTCGACGTCTTCGGAGCAGCCTTCTCCCACTACCGGCTTGCCGAGAACCGCCCGCAGGGCACGGCCAACGTCCGCGTGCACACCCCGACCGTCGAGGAGAACGGCTGGACGTGCAGCCACTCCGTCGTCGAGGTGGTCACGGACGACATGCCCTTCCTGGTCGACTCGGTCACCAATGAGCTCTCGCGCCAGGGGCGCGGCATCCACGTCGTCATCCACCCCCAGGTCGTCGTACGACGGGATCTGACCGGCAAGCTCCTGGAGGTCCTCAGCAAGGACTTCGGCACCGAGCGCCCGCACGACGCGGTCACCGAGTCCTGGATCCACGTCGAGATGGACCGCGAGACCGACCGCGCGGACCTGAAGCAGATCACCGCCGATCTGCTCCGGATCCTCTCCGACGTACGCGAGACCGTCGAGGACTGGGAGAAGATGCGCGACGCCGCGCTGCGCATCGCCGATGAGCTCCCCACCGAGCCGACCGCCGACGACCTGCGCGACCAGGAGGTCGACGAGGCCCGCGAACTCCTTCGCTGGCTCGCCGACAACCACTTCACCTTCCTCGGCTTCCGCGAGTACGACCTGACGGACGAGGACTCGCTCGCCGCGGTGCCCGGCACCGGCCTCGGCATCCTGCGCGCCGACCCGAAGCACGAGGGCGAGGAGGACCACCCGGTCAGTCCCTCCTTCAGCCGGCTGCCCGCGGACGCGCGTGCGAAGGCACGCGAGCACAAGCTCCTGGTGCTGACGAAGGCCAACAGCCGTGCCACCGTGCACCGGCCCAGCTACCTCGACTACGTCGGCGTGAAGAAGTTCGACGCCGACGGCAACGTCATCGGCGAGCGCCGCTTCCTCGGCCTGTTCTCGTCCGCCGCGTACACCGAGTCGGTGCGCCGCGTGCCGGTCATCCGCCGCAAGGTCCAGGAGGTCCTCAAGGGCGCGGGCTTCTCGCCCAACAGCCACGACGGCCGCGACCTGCTCCAGATCCTGGAGACGTACCCGCGCGACGAGCTCTTCCAGACTCCGCCCGACGAGCTGCGCTCCATCGTCACGTCCGTGCTGTACCTCCAGGAACGCCGCCGGCTGCGGCTCTACCTGCGCAAGGACGAGTACGGCCGCTACTACTCCGCCCTCGTCTACCTGCCGCGTGACCGCTACACCACCGGCGTCCGGCTGCGGATCATCGACATCCTCAAGGAGGAGCTCGGCGGCACCAGCGTCGACTTCACCGCCTGGAACACCGAGTCGATCCTCTCCCGGCTGCACTTCGTGGTCCGCGTCGCGCCGGGCGGCGGCCTTCCGCAGCTCACCGACGCCGACACCGACCGCATCGAGGCCCGGCTCGTCGAGGCCGCCCGCTCCTGGGCCGACGGCTTCGGCGAGGCACTGACCGCCGAGTGCGGCGAGGAGCGCGCCGCCGAGCTGCTCCGCCGCTACTCGGGCGCCTTCCCCGAGGGCTACAAGGCCGACCACACACCGCGCGCCGCCGTCGCCGACCTCCAGCACCTGGAGCAGCTCAAGCACGGCCGCGAGGACTTCGCGCTCAGCCTGTACGAGCCGGTGGGCGCCGCCCCCGGCGAGCGACGGTTCAAGATCTACCGCTCGGGCGTCCAGGTCTCGCTCTCCGCCGTCCTGCCGGTCCTCCAGCGCCTCGGCGTCGAGGTCACCGACGAGCGGCCCTACGAGCTGCGCTGCACCGACCGCACGAACGCGTGGATCTACGACTTCGGCCTTCGCCTGCCCAAGTCCCAGAACGGCAACGGCGACTACCTCGGCGACGACGGCCGCGAGCGCTTCCAGGAGGCCTTCTCCGCCGCCTGGACGGGCGAGGCCGAGGTCGACGGCTTCAACTCGCTGGTCCTGCGGGCCGGGCTCAACTGGCGCCAGGCGATGGTCCTTCGGGCCTACGCCAAGTACCTGCGCCAGGCGGGCTCCACCTTCAGCCAGGACTACATGGAGGACACCCTCCGCAACAACGTCCACACCACCCGGCTGCTCGTCTCGCTCTTCGAGGCGCGGATGTCCCCGGACCGCCAGCGCGCCGGGACCGAGCTGACCGACGGGCTCCTGGAGGAGCTGGACGGCGCGCTCGACCAGGTCGCGTCCCTGGACGAGGACCGCATCCTGCGGTCCTTCCTCACCGTCATCAAGGCGACGCTGCGTACGAACTTCTTCCAGGAGGCGGAGGGCGGCAAGCCGCACAGCTACGTCTCCATGAAGTTCGACCCGCAGGCCATCCCCGACCTCCCCGCGCCGCGCCCGGCGTACGAGATCTGGGTGTACTCGCCGCGCGTCGAGGGCGTCCACCTGCGCTTCGGCAAGGTCGCCCGAGGCGGTCTTCGCTGGTCCGACCGGCGTGAGGACTTCCGCACGGAGATCCTCGGCCTGGTCAAGGCGCAGATGGTGAAGAACACCGTCATCGTGCCCGTCGGCGCCAAGGGCGGCTTCGTCGCCAAGCAGCTGCCCGACCCGACCGTCGACCGCGACGCGTGGCTGGCCGAGGGCGTGGCCTGCTACAAGACGTTCATCTCGGCGCTGCTGGACATCACCGACAACCTCGTCGCGGGTGAGGTCGTGCCCCCGGCCGACGTCGTCCGGCACGATGAGGACGACACGTACCTCGTGGTCGCCGCCGACAAGGGCACCGCGACGTTCTCGGACATCGCGAACGAGGTCGCCGAGTCGTACAACTTCTGGCTCGGTGACGCCTTCGCCTCCGGCGGCTCCGCCGGTTACGACCACAAGGGCATGGGCATCACCGCCCGCGGCGCCTGGGAGTCCGTCAAGCGGCACTTCCGGGAGCTGGGCACCGACACCCAGACCGAGGACTTCACGGTCGTCGGCGTCGGCGACATGTCCGGTGACGTGTTCGGCAACGGCATGCTGCTCTCCGAGCACATCCGCCTGGTGGCCGCCTTCGACCACCGGCACATCTTCATCGACCCGAGGCCGGACGCCGAGACCTCGTACGCGGAGCGCCGTCGCCTGTTCGAGCTGCCGCGCAGCTCCTGGGCGGACTACAACAAGGAGCTGCTCTCCGCGGGCGGCGGGATCTTCCCGCGCAGCGCCAAGGCGATCCAGCTGAACGCCCACATCCGCGAGGCCCTCGGCATCGAGAAGGGCGTCGGCAAGATGACGCCGGCCGACCTGATGCAGACCATCCTCCAGGCGCCGGTCGACCTGCTGTGGAACGGCGGCATCGGTACGTACGTGAAGTCGTCGGCCGAGTCGAACAGCGACGTCGGCGACAAGGCGAACGACGCGATCCGCGTCAACGGCGCCGACCTGCGCGTCAAGGTCGTCGGCGAGGGCGGCAACCTCGGCCTGACCCAGCTCGGCCGCATCGAGTTCGCGCGCGCCGGCGGGCACATCAACACCGACGCCATCGACAACAGCGCGGGCGTGGACACCTCCGACCACGAGGTGAACATCAAGATCCTGCTCAACGCGGTCGTCGCGAACGGCGACATGACCGTCAAGCAGCGCAACAAGTTCCTCGCGGCGATGACGGACGAGGTCGGCACCCTGGTCCTGCGCAACAACTACGCGCAGAACACCGCCCTGTCGAACGCGGTCGCCCAGTCCCCGTCCCTCCTCCACGCCCACCAGCGCTTCATGCGCCGCCTGGGTCGTGACGGTCACCTGGACCGGGCACTGGAGTTCCTGCCCACCGACCGGCAGATCCGTGAGCTCCTGAGCTCCCGCCACGGGCTCAGCCAGCCCGAGCTCGCCGTGCTCCTCGCGTACACGAAGATCACAGCGGCCGACGAGCTGATCCAGACGACGCTCCCGGACGACGAGTACCTGCGCGGTCTCCTTCACGCGTACTTCCCGGAGGCCCTGCGGGAGAAGTTCCCCGAGCAGGTCGACGGGCACGCGCTGCGCCGCGAGATCGTCACCACGGTCCTCGTCAACGACACGGTGAACACGGGCGGTTCGACGTTCCTGCACCGGCTGCGTGAGGAGACCGGGGCCTCCCTGGAGGAGATCGTCAGGGCGCAGCTCGCGGCCCGCGAGATCTTCGGTCTGAGCAAGGTCTGGGACGCGGTCGAGGCGCTCGACAACGTGGTGGCGGCCGACGTCCAGACCCGCGTCCGGCTGCACTCGCGCCGCCTCGTCGAGCGCGGCACGCGCTGGCTGCTCAACAACCGGCCGCAGCCGCTCCAGCTCGCCGAGACCATCGGCTTCTTCAGCGAGGGCGTCGCCGAGGTCTGGACCGAGCTGCCGAAGCTGCTGCGCGGCTCCGACCAGGAGTGGTACCAGAGCATCCGCGACGAGCTGACGGGCGTGGGCGTCCCCGACGAGCTCGCCCAGCGCGTCGCCGGGTTCTCCTCGGCCTTCCCGGCGCTCGACATCGTGGCGATCGCCGACCGCACGGGCAAGCAGCCGATGGCCGTCGCCGAGGTCTACTACGACCTCGCCGACCGGCTGCGGATCACCCAGCTCATGGACCGCATCATCGAGCTGCCGCGGGCCGACCGCTGGCAGTCGATGGCGCGCGCGTCGATCCGCGAGGACCTGTACGCGGCGCACGCCGCCCTGACGGCCGACGTGCTGGCCGCCGGGAACGGCGAGGACACTCCCGAGCAGCGCTTCAAGGCCTGGGAGGAGAAGAACGCGGCGATCCTGAGCCGGTCGCGGACGACCCTGGACGAGATCCAGAGCTCGGACGCGTTCGACCTGGCGAACCTGTCGGTCGCGATGCGGACGATGAGGACGCTGCTGCGGACCCACTCGTAGTCCTCGTACATCCGTCGTACGTCGATGGGGGCGCCCCGGGCCTGACGGCTCGGGGCGCCCCCTTTCGCGTATCTGGACTAGGCCGTTCACACCCCCCTGAAGAGCGCCAATCGGGCATTAGCGATAATTAGTAGGATGAGCTGGCATCTGACTGGAGGGACGCATGGGAGCGATAGGTGAGCGGGGGACGCCGGAGGCGCGACCCGATGTGTCCGTAGTGGTGATCGTCTACAACGACACCGAGCGGCTGCCGACCGCCGTGCAGTCGGTGCTCGACCAGACGCTGCGCGGCGTCGAGGTCGTCATCGTCGACGACTGCAGCACGGACGGTTCGTACGAGACGGCGCAGCGCATCGCCGCCGAGCACCCCGAGCGGGTGCGGGCCTACCAGCTGCCGGAGAACAGCGGCGCGGGCGGTGAGCCCCGCAACGTGGGCATCGGATACACCGTCGGACGCCACGTGATGTTCCTCGACAGCGACGACGTCCTGGAGCGCAACGCCTGCCGCAACCTCCTCGAAGCCGCCGAGCGCGACGGCTCCGACATCGTCTCCGGGCTCTGCGTCCGTCTTTCCATGGACACCCGCAACAAGAAGCGCGACCGGTGGTACCCCTGGCTCTACGCGACGACCCGCACCCTGGAGTCCGTCACCGAGCTGCCCGACCTGTTCGTCTGGGACACGCTCTCCACGAACAAGCTCTACCGCCGCGACTTCCTCGTCGAGAACGCCCTCCGCTTCCCCAAGGGGATGTTCTACGAGGACCTGATGTTCATCGCCGAGGCCTACCTCGCCGCCGAGCGCATCACCCTCATCCCCAACCAGGTCTACTTCTGGCACGTCCATGAGCGCGCCGCCGCGAAGTCCGTGACCAACCGGCGTCACGAGATGACCAACTTCGAGCACCGCATGGAGATCCACCGCCGGATCGACGCGCTGCTCGCGGAGCGCGGCCTCGACGAGCTGCGGCTCGCCAAGGACATCAAGTTCCTCAAGCACGACCTGGTGCTCCACCTGCGCGACCTGCCGTTCCGCGACGCCTCCTTCCGCCAGGAGTTCGCCGGCCTCGCCCGCGACTACCTCGCCGGGCTCGACCGCGCCGCCTACGACGAGGTGCAGCCCATCCAGGCCATCTGCGCCTACCTCCTGGAGCAGGGCGACTGGGACAACCTGCTGCCCGCCGTCGACACCCTCACCAACCGCGACAAGATCTCCTCGCCCCTCGCCGAGCGGGACGGGCGCGTGTACTGGTGCGCCGAACACCTCGACGACCCGTTCGGCCGCCAGGTCCTCGACGTGACCGAGCTCGGCTACCACGGCAAGCGTTTCGACCAGATGTTCCTGCGCAACGTCCTGACGCGGTACGAGGAGTCGGCGGGGACCGTCCGCATGGCGGGCCGCATCACCAACCCGCTCGGCGTCGTCGGCCCGGACGCCGTGCTCACCGCCGAGCTGGAATTCAGTGCGCGCCGCCGCAGCCTGCAGACCTTCCGCTTCCCGGTCTCCGCCGTGCGGTACGAGGGCGACGCCATCACCTGGGATGCCTCCGTCGACCTCGCGCGACGCCTTCGCCCGCTCGGAGTCGTCGACGCGGTCTGGGACGTGCGCCTGCACCTCACCGCCGACGGCGTGCGCACCAGGACACGGCTCACCGCGTGCGACCCGGGGCTCGCCGAGGGGAGGCTTCCGGTGCGGCCGAGGCTGACCCGCCTCGTCGCCGACCACATGGAGCCCGAGGTCTCGCAGCGCGGGCACCTCGCGTTCCGGCTCGTCACGCGGGACGCGGCGGCCGACCGGATCCAGGATCTGGTGGCCCGCGGGACGCAGGGCGTGCCGGGGCGCCTCGCCAAGACCGGCTTCCGCAAGGCCAAGAAGCTGCGCAAGGACCTCACATCCGGGCAGAGCAAACTGCGCGTGTACGACGAGGTGTTCAGCCGCCTGCCGGTGAAGAAGGGCACGGTCGTCTTCGAGAGCCACCTCGGCAAGCAGTACAGCGACAGCCCCCGGGCGATCTACGAGGAGATGCGGCGCCAGGGCCTCGACTTCGACGCCGTGTGGTCCTACACCGGGAATCCGCAGGGTTTCCCCGAGGACGCGACGCTGGTACGGCGCTGGTCGCTGCCGTACCTGAAGGCCCTCGCGCAGGCCGAGTTCTGGGTCGACAACCAGAGCTACCCGCTCAAGCTCACCAAGCGGCCCGAGACGACGTACATCCAGACCTGGCACGGCTCGGCGCTCAAGCGCATGGGCTTCGACGAGCCCGCGTGGAAGCTGCGCGGCAAGGCGGCCCAGGACGAGCAGCAGCGCGTCCTCGACCGCTTCGACCGCTTCCTGATCCGCTCCGAGCACGACGTGCGGACCCTGGCGAAGGCCCTGCGTCTGAAGGAGAAGGTGCTGCTCAGGGTCGGCTATCCGCGCAACGACGCGCTGGTGCGGGCCAAGCGCGCCGAGGACGCGACCGGCGTGCGCGAACGCGGGGCGCTGGCAGCGGAGTTGGGCATCCCCGAGGACAAGCGGGTGCTGCTGTACGCGCCGACCTTCCGCCGTCACGGCGGCCGGCACGGACGCTTTGAACTGCCCTTCGACGTGGAGCGGTTCGCGGAGGAGTTCGGCGACCGCTACGTGCTGCTCGTGCGCTCGCACTACCTGAACCACGTGGTGCTCCCGCCGTCCGTGCGCGGCCGCGTCATCGACGTCTCCGCACACCACGACGTCACGCCGCTCTACGAGCTCGCGGACGCGATGATCACCGACTACTCCTCCGTGATGTTCGACTACGCGCTCCTCGACCGGCCGATGCTGTTCTTCACGTACGACTACGAGGAATACGTGCACGAAGGGCGAGGGACGTACTTCGACCTGCGGGAGCGGGCTCCCGGCCCGGTCGTCGACACCGAGGACGAGCTGTTCGCGGCGCTGAAGGCCCTGGACGAGCAGGCCCTCGAATACGCGGGCGCCCGGCAGCGGTTCGTGGCCGAGTTCGGTGAGTACGACCGGGGCGACGCCGCCAAGAGCATCGTCGATCAGTTCTTCTCGCACTGGAGCGGCAAGTGAGTCAGACAGCAGCGATTCGGACGGCTCAGCGGACGCGGGACATATTCTTCGTCTCCAACAGCGTCAACGAGCTGGGCGGGATCACCAGTTGGTCCCACCAGATGGCCCGCCTCCTCGTCGAGCGCGGCCACCGCGTGCACGTCATTGGCATCACGGACCCCGGCGTCCCGCAGGACGTCGGCACGGACCTGCCGTACCCCACCACGACGCTGTACGACGAGCACCCGCCGCGCGTCGGCCCGGCGCGCGGCATCAAGGGGCGGCTCAACGTGGCCGAGCACCGGCTGCGCAAGCGGCGCGCGGAGGGCATGCACGAGCAGGCCGCCAAGCTGACCGCGCTCTTCGCGCAGGCAGGGCCCGGCGCCGTCGTCATCGTCACGCAGGTGTGGGCGATGGAGTGGGTGGAACTCGCCGACACCACCGGCATGTTGGTCATCGGCATGAGCCACGAGTCGTTCGCGTACTCGCGGGCGTGCTCGCGGTTCGGGCGGGTGCGCAAGCACTACAAGGACATCGACCGGATGCTCGCGCTGACCCGCGAGGACGCCGACTTGTGGATCAGGCAGGGCATGGACAACGCGTCCTTCATGCCGAACCCGCTGCCGTTCATGCCCGAAGTGCCCTCGCGGCGCACCGAGAAGATCGTCACGAGCATCGGCCGCCTGCACGACCAGAAGGGCATCGACATGCTCCTCGACACCTGGGCGGAGGTCGCGCCGCTGCACCCGGACTGGAAGCTGCGGATCTACGGCTCCGGCGAGGACGAGGAGATACTCAAGAAGCAGTGCACGTCCCTCGGCCTCGACGGCTCCGTTGAGTGGATGGGCCGCACGAGCGATGTGCCGGGGGCGCTGCGGGGCGGCTCGGTGTTCGTGCAGTCGTCGCGGGGCGAGGGTTTCCCGCTCGCGCTGATGGAGGCGATGGCCACCGCCGTGCCGTGCGCGGCCTTCGACTGCGCGCCGGGCGTGCACGAGATCGTCCAGGACGGCGTGGACGGACTGCTTGCACAGCTCGGGAACACGGCTGAACTGGCGCGCAGGCTGGACACGTTGATGTCCGACAAGGAGCTGCGGGACCGGATGGGGGAGCTGGCCAGGGTGAACATCCAGCGCTACACGACGGGTGAAGTCGTGCGGCGCTGGGAGGAGTTGTTCCTCTTCCTGGAGCGGTAGGGCGGGGCGGCTCGGCTATTTCTTGCCGCCCGTGAAGCGCTCGTACTCCTTCAGGACGTCCTCCGTCGGGCCGTCCATGCGCAGCTCGCCGTGCTCAAGCCAGAGCACGCGCTCGCAGGTGTCGCGGATCGACTTGTTGTTGTGGCTGACCAGGAAGACCGTGCCCGCGCGCTTGCGCAGCTCGCGGATGCGGGCCTCCGAGCGCTTCTGGAAGGAGCGGTCGCCGGTCGCGAGGGCCTCGTCGATGAGCAGTACGTCGTGGTCCTTGGCGGAGCCGATGGAGAAGCGGAGCCGGGCCGCCATGCCGGAGGAGTACGTACGCATCGGGAGCGTGATGAAGTCGCCCTTCTCGTTGATGCCGGAGAAGTCGACGATGTCCTGGTAGCGCTCCTGGATCTGCTCGCGGCTCATGCCCATCGCCAGACCGCCGAGCCGGACGTTGCGCTCTCCGGTGAGGTCGTTCATCAGGGCCGCGTTCACGCCGAGGAGGGAGGGCTGGCCGTCGGTGAAGATGCGGCCGTTCTCGACGGGGAGAAGCCCGGCGACCGCCTTCAGGAGCGTCGACTTGCCCGAGCCGTTCGTGCCGATCAGGCCGATGGCCTCGCCCTTGTGGGCGGTGAAGGAGACCTTCCTGACGGCGTGCACCTTGCGTACGCCGGGGGACTCGCCGCCCTTGCCCCCCTTGCCGCGCTTGAGGATGCGGCCGAGCGCGGCGGTCGCGCTGCCGCGGCCCGTCGTGGCGCCGCCGTGGACGCGGTAGACGATGTCCACCTGGTCGGCGATGACAGTGGGTGCGGGTGCGGGTGCGGGTGCGTGGGCGGGTGCGGTTTCAGCGAGGGGTGCAATCGTCGTCTCAGCCACGGCCGTACGTCTCCTCTGCCTTCCAGAAGTAGATGAATCCGCCGACTCCGGCGAGCAGCGCCCAGCCCACCGCCCACGCCCAGACGTGGTGCGGGAGCTGGTCCGCCTGGAAGCTGTCGATGAGCGCGAAGCGCATCAGGTCGATGTAGATGGCGGCCGGATTGCACTCCAGGAGGACCTGGAGGGCGTGCGGCAGGTGCTGGTCCTTGAGGACCGCGTCGATGCTCCACATCACCCCGGACACGTACATCCACGTACGCAGCACGAACGGCATCAGCTGCGCGATGTCGGGCGTCCTGCTGCCCAGGCGGGCCATCACCAGGGCAAGGCCCGTGTTGAACGTGAACTGCAGGAGCAGGACCGGGACCACCAGGAGCCAGGACATGCTCGGCGGGACGCCGAAGCAGAGCAGGATCACGACGAGCGCGCCCATGGAGAACAGGAGCTGCTGGAGCTGTTGCAGGCTGAACGAGACCGGCAGCGCGGCCCGCGGGAAGTGCAGGGCACGCACCAGGCCGAGGTTGCCGGCGATGGCGCGGGTGCCCGCCATGACCGAGCTCTGCGTGAACGTGAAGATGAAGACGCCGGTGACCAGGAACGGGACGTAGTCCGGGACGTCGTGCTTGGTGTTCATCAGCACGCCGAAGATGAAGTAGTAGACCGCCGCGTTCAGGAGCGGAGTCATCACCTGCCAGACCTGGCCGAGCTTCGCCTGGCTGTACTGGGCGGTGAGCTTGGCCGTCGCGAAGGCGGTGATGAAGTGGCGGCGCTGCCACAGCTGCCGGACGTACGCGGGGAGCGTGGGGCGGGCGCCGCTGACGGTCAGGCCGTGCCGGGCGGCGAGCTCGGCGGGGTCGGGCGCCGCGGCCCCCGTGCGGGGTGGTGCGTCGAGGACCTGAGTCACTGCCGCTGCTCCTTACTCGTTACGTCGGGACGGACCCGTATCGTCGCAACGTCGAGAGTAGGGTGTCGCTACGTCGGAACGCAACCGTATCGTCGTCACGTTCTATGCTGTTCGCATGACGACGAGCAGGCCAGGAGATGAACAGCCGCGTGAGCAGCCCCGCCGCAGGGCGCCCGCGGGGGCCGCGGTGCTCCGCGAGGATGTGACCGAGGCCATCAGGTCCGCCGTCTTCGCGGAGCTGGCGGCGGTCGGGTACGCACGCATGTCCATCGAGGGCATCGCGCGCCGCGCGGGCGTCGGCAAGACCGCCGTCTACCGGCGCTGGCGCTCCAAGCTGCACCTCGTGCTCGACCTGGTGTCGGCGATAGCGGTCCAGGGCCTGCCGATGCCCGACAGCGGCTCCCTGGAGGGCGACCTGCGACTCCTCTACGAGGTGACGTCGCGCGCCCTGCGGCACCC
Organism: Streptomyces sp. BA2; assembly: GCF_009769735.1. Classification (NCBI taxonomy): domain Bacteria; kingdom Bacillati; phylum Actinomycetota; class Actinomycetes; order Kitasatosporales; family Streptomycetaceae; genus Streptomyces; species Streptomyces sp. BA2. The sequence goes on along the minus strand of NZ_WSRO01000002.1, from coordinate 3,894,501 downwards.
CGTGGCCTCGCAGGTCATCCCCGACCTCCAGGCGGAGGCGGCACGCAACCCGGAGATCGCGGAGGCCATGCAGAAGGCGCTGCGGGAGGGGCAGCACGGGGTGGCGAACGGCATCGTGCGGGCGGCCGTGGCGCGGGGTGAGGTGCGGGACGGGGTCGACGAGGACCTCGCGCTCGACCTGGTGTCGGGGCCGCTCTACTGGCGGTCCGTGGTGGTCCGGGCCGAGCTGCCCAAGGGGTACTTGGGCAGCCTCGCCTCGGCTACGGCGGCGGCGCTGCGGGCGTTGTGAGTGCGGCTGTTGTGAGCGCGGCTGGGGTGGGATCGGCGGCTGGGGTGTGACTGCAGGAAAGTCCCGCCGGGGCCGCCCCTCGCACGGCGTGTCGTGGGAATGCCGTGCAAGCCGCGGCCGACAGCCGCTTCACGAACCGCGGGAGCTCCGGAAACTCCGGGGCTAGCTCCTCGCCGCCTCCGGATGCGTCCGAACCCACCCCGCCCACGCCGACGTCACCATCTCGCGTACGTCCCGCTTGGCCGACCAGCCGAGTTCCGTGGCGGCGCGGGACGCCGATGCCACCACCCTCGCCGGGTCGCCGGGGCGGCGGGGGGCCACGGTGGGCGGTGCGTCGTAGCCCGTGACCTCGTTGATCACCTTCGTCATCTCCAGGACCGAAACCCCCTCGCCTCGGCCGATGTTGAGCGTCAGGTCGGTGCCGCGTGGCGCCTCGGCCAGCTTGCGGGCCGTTGCCACGTGGGCCTCGGCGAGGTCCGCCACGTGGATGTAGTCGCGTACGCACGTGCCGTCCGGCGTGGCGTAGTCGGCGCCGAAGACGCGCGGTGCCTCGCCGTCCGTGAGCTTCTCGAACACCATCGGGACCAGGTTGTAGACGCCCGTGTCGGCCAGCTCGGGGCTCGCCGCGCCCGCCACGTTGAAGTAGCGCAGCGACGCCGTCGACAGGCCGTGCGCCCGGCCCGTCGCGCGGACCAGCCACTCACCCGCCAGCTTCGTCTCGCCGTACGGACTCATCGGGAGGCAGGGGATCTCCTCCGTCACCAGGTCCACGTCAGGCATGCCGTACACGGCCGCGGATGAGGAGAGGACGAAGGACGCGACCCCCGCTTCCGTCACCGCCGACAGCAGGACCCGCAGTCCCTCCACGTTCTCGTGGTAGTACCGCAGCGGCTGCTCCACCGACTCGCCCACCTGCTTCTTCGCCGCCAGGTGCACGACACCCGTGACGGCGTGCTCCCTCAGCGTGCGGGACAACAGGTCCGCGTCGAGGGTCGAACCCGTCACCAGCGGTACGCCCTCCGGGACGCGATCGGCGATGCCCGTGGACAGGTCGTCGTAGACCACGGCCCGCTCGCCCGCCTCCGTCATGGCGCGGACCACGTGTGCCCCGATGTAGCCGGCACCGCCGGTGATCAGCCAGGTCATCGTCGTCAGTCAGCCTTCTGTGTGAGTTCGAGCGGGTGGGTGTGCAGTGTCGCAGAGGTGTGTGTACGGGCAGCGTCAGCGGCCGGCTCCGCTCACCCACCGCGCGAGCCGCCTTCGCGCCACCCCCAGCATCCCCCGCAACCCCGGCGCGAGCCGCACCGCCAGGTTCCCCGCCTGTGTCCTGTACGGCTGGGCCAGCAGGATTCCCCGGCGTGACGGCAGCGCCGTGCGCCGCAGCAGCCCTGGCCCCGCCACCGCCCGCGCCGTCGTCTCGCGCGCCGTCCCGTCGCCGAAGTGGAGGCGCAGCCGCAGGTCCCATACGCCGCCGCCGAGCGAGCCCAGGTCGAGGACCACCTCGGTCAGCCAGGTCCCGGGGTCCGAAGGGCTGAACGCCGCGGTGCGGCGCAGCACCGGGCCGTCGCCGCTCCTCGGCACGAGCTCCACGTCCACCGTCGTCGGGCCCGCGTCCGCCACCCGCCCGTACAGCTCGTGCAGCCGCAGCGTGAGGCGGCTGCCGCCCGCGCGCGGCCGCAGCTCCGCGTCCACCGCCAGCGGGAGGAGGCGGATGGGGCGTACGAGGAGGTGTTCCAGGGTCACCTGGGAAAGGTCCTGGGACCAGGTGGGCGTGGTGCCGTCGGGCGAGCGCGGGTAGGGCGGCGACAGGCGCGCGGGGCGGGCCGCCACCTCCTGGAGGCGGGTCAGGTCGCGCGGCTCGGGGGAGGCGAGGATCACGCGGGCGATGATCCGGCCCGGCGCGGGCGCCGCGTCCAGGTCGGCCGCGTCGAAGGTCGCGAGGTACGCGCGCGTGGCCGTCCACCACTCCCGGCGGTACTCCGGGCTCCGCGTGGTGAGCTCGCGCGCGTACATCCGCAGGCTGTGGTCGACGAACTTGGCGCGGGCGGCGCGCGCGAGCCGTTTGCCCGCGTCCCCCGACGCGCTCCGCGCCTCCTGGAGGATCTCGACCGACTGGCGGTGGGCCTCCAGGCGGGCCTGCCAGTTGGCGATGCCCGAGCGGTCCAGGGAGATCGAGAGCTTGGCCGCCGTGCGGCGCACGTTCCACACGTAGACGGGGTCCGTGATCAGCGCGATGCGCGGTCCTGCCGCGAGGACGCGGGCCGTGAAGACGAAGTCCTCGTACGTGAAGCGGCCCTCGGGGAAGCGGAGGGTGTGCTTGCGGAGGAAGTCGGTGCGGTAGAGCTTGTTGACGCAGAGGGTGTCGTGGACCAGGCGGGTGCGCAGCTCGGGACGGGCGATGAGACGGGGCTTCGTGTAGAGCATGGGCTGCCAGGTGCTCTCGCGTCCGGAAGGCAGTTCGCGGCGTACGCAGAGTCCGGTGACCACCTCGGCGTCGTGCCGCGCGGCGGCCTTGAGGAGGGCGTCGACCGCGCCCGGCGGCAGGACGTCGTCGCTGTCGAGGAACATCACGTACGCGGACGTCGTGGCCTCGATGCCGTCGTTGCGGGGAGTGCCGCAGCCGCCGCTGTTGACGGAGCGGCGGATGGGTTTGACGCGCGGGTCCTCCTGGGCGAGCGCCGCGAGCAGCTCGCCGCTGTCGTCCGTCGAGCAGTCGTCGACGGCGATCACCTCGCGGACGGCGGGGCCCTGGGCGAGGGCCGAGCGCACCGCGTCCGTGACGTGCGCGGCGTCGTTGTAGCCGATCACGACGACGCAGATCTGGGGCGACGGGGGCGAGAGAGACAGAGAGGGATCCACGGGGGAAATTTTAGAGGTTGCTAGTAATTATCCGATTAGGGGGTCTTCGGCTGGTTCGTGTTGCCCTCGTTCTGTGTCGCTCTTCCGTCGTCCGCCTCGGTTTTCCCGCCGCTCACGTTCGTGTGCCCGCCGCTCACCCGCGCAAGCACCTCACCCGTACGCGGCCCCCACGCCACCACCACGGCCTCGTCCGGAACCTTCTGGTCGGGCGAGAGCAGCAGCCAGCGCACGTCGTAGCGGCGGACGATCCGCGTGCGTTCCGCGCGGGTCGAATCGGGCGAGAGGTAGTCGCGCACCTTCTGGAGACGGTGGTTGCGCGTGTCCTCGGCGAGCGAGGCGTCAGGCCAGGCCGGGGCGACGAGATTGGCGCCGTACGCCGGGATGGAGCGGGTGGGGTAGTAGCCGTTGGTCAGGACGACGTCGCCCCGGTCGAAGTGGCGCACCGCCCAGCCGTAGCCCGGCCAGCGCGGCGGCTGGTCGAAGCCCACCGGGTCCAGGGCGCGCGGCACGACCGCGCCCGCCTGGAGCGTGAAGAAGCCGACGGCCGCTCCGGTGGCCGCGACTCCTCCCAGGGCCATGCGCCACCGCCGCCATGGGCGGGGCGCGGCCAGCTCGATCGCGAGGGCGAACTGGAGGGGGACCAAGGTCAGGCCCAGGATGCGGCCGTAGGTGTAGTGGCCGCTGAGCCAGCCGTACGCCACGACAGCGCAGTCCAGGGCGAACATCAGGACCAGCGGGTCGCGCCGGTTCTTGCAAAAGCGCAGCGCGAGCGCGGGCAGCCCGATCAGCGCGAGCCAGAAGCGCTGCGGCATCTCGGTGTAGAGCTGCCGGTGGATCCAGTCGACGCTCTCGTCACCGACGAGGGAGAAGACGGAGAAGTAGGGCCAGCTCGCCGCGATCACCGCCGCCGTCACGGCGGTCGCCGCCCACTTCCACAGCGCCCCGAAGGGCCGCCGGGCCGAGGCCGCGAACGCCACGACGCCGATCACCGCCGCCACGGACGAGATGGGGTGGACGAGCAGGACCACCCCGCAGAGCGCGCCGAGCCCCACGTACGCGAGGACACCCCGCGGTGACTTCGCGAGCGAGCCCGCCCACCCCCACGCCCAGAACGCCAGGCCGATCGCGAACGTCGACGGATAGGCGAGGTTCCCCGTCATCGACATCAGGCCCAGATAGCCGCTCCACCACGCCATCCGGGTGCCCCAGAGCACCACCATCGCCAACAGGGCGAGGACCGGCGCCCATTGACGTGGCGTCAGGACCTTCACGAACCGGCCCAGACCCGTGAGCAGCACCAGCAGATTCAGCGGCCCCGCCAGCTTCACGACCTCCCAGCCCGCGAGCCCGGTCACGCGCGCGAAGAGGCCCTGCGCCACCGCGTACGGCGAGTAGTACGGGCTGCCCGCGCCCGGCAGGTCCGCCATCGGGTGGCGCGGGTGCAGCAGGTCGGACTTGAGACGCTCGACGACCGCGGCGTGCTGCCCGAAGTCGCAGCACATCGGCACCCGCCAGAAGGCGAGCGACATGACGATCCAGAAGAGACCGCCGAACACGGCGTACGGGCTCGGGCGCCACCTCTTGCGCCGGTTCAGTGCGGTCGCGCCGTGGGCCTCCCGGTGGGGCCCGAGCGTGGCCGTGGTCATCGCATGAGCCTCTCCGCGACACGGGCCGACGCCCGCCCGTCGTCCAGATCGCAGTAGGCCTCGCGGAACGCCGCGTACGCCTCCGCGTGCCGGGCCGTGAGCGAGTCCAGGTCGCGCAGCGCCTCGACGACCTCGCCGGTGGAGGCGAGCAGCGGTCCTGGCGCGCTGGTCTCGAAGTCGAGGTAGAAGCCGCGGACCGTGTCGCGGTAGTGCTCCAGGTCGTAGGCGTGGAAGAGCATCGGACGCCCGGTGTGCGCGAAGTCGAACATCAGGGAGGAGTAGTCCGTCACCAACACATCGGAGATCAGGAGGAGTTCGGCCGTGCGGGGGTGGGACGACACATCGCGTACGAAGGGTGCGCGGGCGCCGGGCAGGCGGCCCGCCGTCAGCGGGTGCTTGCGGACGAGCAGGACGTGGTCGTCGCCGAGCACGTCCTGTGCCGCGGCGAAGTCGAGCGCGGGTTCGTAGCGGAAGCGGCCGGGGGAGTAGGCGAGGTGGTCCCGGAAAGTCGGCGCGTACAGGACGACCCGCTTGTCCGGGGCGATGCCCAGCTCGTGGCGCACGCGTTCGGCGACCTTGTCGCGGTCGTCGGAGAAGAAGACGTCGTTGCGGGGCGAGCCCGCCTCCATGACCTCGCCCTCGTAGGCGAGCGCGCGCCCCAGGTGGGGGGTCGAGAAACGGTTCGGCGACACGAGCACGTCCCACTGGCGCGACAGCTTCGGCAGGACGTCGAGGTGGCCGTGGTCGGCGTAGAGCGTGTCGGTGAGATCGGTGCCGATGCGCTTGAGGGGCGCCCCGTTCCAGGTCTGTACGACGGTCTGCCCGTCCCGCCGCTCGAAGAAGTCGGGCAGATGCCCTGCGGTGACGATGCGCCGGCAGCGGGCGAGTGCCTCGTACCAGGCCGCGCTGTGCTCCTCCACGCCCCGCGCCCCCGCCGGCACCCGCGTCTGCTGGTCCTGCGTCACCCACAGGTGCTCGACGTCCACGCCGCGCCGCACCAGCTCCTCGTGGACCGCGCGCGGCGAGTCACCGTCGAAGTAGAGGACCGCGTCCCGCAGTTGCTGCGTGCGCTGGCGCGGATAGTGCGCCGTACGCAGCCGGTGCTGCCGATAGGCCCCCCGCTCACCGCGCGCGAGCACGGACCCGGCTTCGAGCAGCAGCCGGTCCCCGAACCGCCGGTCGACGGTGAACTCCCGCCCGTCCACGGTCTGGTGGAGCGGAAAGCCGGCGGAGACGGAGGCGAGCAGCCGCACGGGCATGCCGTCCTCGCCGTGGGAGCCGTGCGCGGCGGTGCCACTCCCGGCACTCGCCGCGCCCCCCGCGCCCCCCGCCTCCCGCAGGAACGCGTACCAGCGTCCCTCCCGCAGCGCCCCGCCCCCGGGGGCCACCACCGCCCGGAAGCGCCCGGCGGAACGTTCCACCGGAACGGTCACTTCCTCGTCCCTGCCACTGTGCCGGAGCACCAGTTCCGCCGTGTCCCAGCCGGCGCCGGAGACCGTGCCCTCGACCGTCAGGGTGCCGTCCACGCTCCACGCCACCCGGTCGGCGATCGGCTGCCGGGTCAGCTCGACGACCAGCTGGCCCTGGTCGTTCGCCGAGGCGCACAGCTCGCGGTCGCCCGCGCGTGAGGCGTAGCGCCCGGGGGGCAGGTCGAGTGCCGCCGCCAGGGACTTGAGCTTGCCGTCGGGCAGGACCAGGTTGGCCTGCCAGCGGTCGCCGTGCGGGGGTTCGACCTCCTTGGGCGCCAGGTGCGGGGTCGGCGCGATGTCCTCCAGGTCCGCGAGGCGCACACGCACGTCGAAGCGGTCGTCGCCCGGCAGCGCCACGGGGTAGTCGAACTCCGCAGAGGAGTGCTTGTGCGTCAGGCGCAGGGCCGTCGGGAGCAGGTGGCTCGGCAGGTGGCCGCTGAGCACCATCTCGTCGCCGTCCCGGTGGTGGGCGTCGACCCGCGCCACGTACTCCTGGATCTTCAGCACCAGGCGGCCCTTGCTGAAGCCGAGCACCAGGCGGAGCCCGTCGCCCAGTTCGCGTACGACGGACTGGGCTGCCGACCCGTCCAGGGGGCGGACCGCGGCCCGGCGCACCGAACCGTGGCCCGCTACGACCACGCCGAGCAGCCAGTTGCCCGGCCGCCACCGGCCGCCGGTCTTCAGTCGCTCGGGGTCGACGGTCAGCTCGAACCCGGAGAGGTCGTAACAGTGCAGCTGCTGCCGGGAGTTCTCGGTGGCCTGCGGGGCGGCGACCGTCCGGGTGGGGACCCGCCTCAACTGGGCCCTGCTGTGGGCCGACTTGAGGATCGCGGCCTTGACGGAGTGCCCGGGACGCGTCGCCTCCATATTGCGCACGTACGCGTAACCGCTGATCCGCAGCAGCCCGTCGGAGCTCCAACTGGCCTCCCGCACACGGGCGATGACCGGCAGCTCGCCACGGCCGAGCCGGGCGAGCTCCTGCGGAACCCGGATGTGACCGCCCGAGCTCCGCGGGTACGCGGCGCTGCGCCGCACCACGCCGCGCACCTGGAAGGCGTTCTTGTTGTTGTGCTGCTCGAAGGTGAGCAGGTCGATCAGGTCGGCGGTGCGCCCTTCGCGTACGAGATGCCATTTCACGCGCAGGGACACCGGAAGCCCGGCGACGACCCCGGGATCCGCGCGGCGCAGGAACGCGGCGGCGCCCTTCATGAACGCGGCGCGGTACTCGGGCCCGCCCATCGGCAGGCCCTCCAGGAAGTACACGAAGTCGTCGCGCAGACAGGAGGTGTCGTACGTCCCCCGCATCTCGGGCGCGTGCTCGGCGAGGAACGCGCTGACGTGCGCGCACGCCGCGATCCGGTCGCGCACGCCCTTGACGTCCGTGCGCCGCCGGGTGATCGAACCCTCGCGCACCCGCCAGTAGTAGACGTGGTCGCTGAGCACGTCCACGGAGCCCGCGAGGAAGTGCGCGGGGATCATGACGGGCGTGTCCTCGTACAGCTTCCCCTCCGGGAAGGTGAAGCCGTGCCGGTCCCAGAAAGCGCGCCGGAAGACCTTGTTCCAGGCGACGCGGTCGGAAAGGAGGTCCAGGTCTCGGCTGATGTGCGTGCGTGAGCGCGGTTCGGTGAGCCACTTGTACTGCCAGGCCTGCTGGCGGCCGCGCTCGTTCAGGCGCCAGACGTTGCCGCTCGCGAAATCGGACCCGGTCGAGTCCAGACTCTCGGTCATCCGGGCGTACGCGTCGTGCGGCACGACGTCGTCGCTGTCGACGAAGGTCAGGTACTCGGCGGTGGGGGTCGCGTGCCGCACCCCGGTGTTGCGGGCGGCGCTGAGGCCCGCGTTCGGCTGGCGCACATAGACGAACCGCGGGTCCTTCGCCGCGAACTCTCGTGCGATCCGCGGGCTGCCGTCCGTCGAGCCGTCGTCGACGAGCACGGCCTCCAGGTCGGCCATGGTCTGCCCGGCGATCGACTCCAGGCACTCCTCCAGAAACTCTTCGACGTTGTAGATGGGCACGACGACGCTGAGACGGGGCTGCACGGCGACCGGCCTTTCACGGGGGAGCAATCATGGGAGTACGGGCGTATTCATCCCTTTTGCCCGATCCGGTCAATTTCTTTGCCCCCCTTCATCCCAATGAGTGATGCGGGGTCTTCGACAGGCCGTGTCCGGCTGGCTACGGTCGGTGTCCATGTCGCGCTTCTCGGTTGTCGTCCCCGCCCATCGCGTCCAGGGCTACCTGAGGGAATGCCTGGACTCCGTGCTCGACCAGAACCTCGGCGATCTGGAGCTGATCGTCGTGGACGACGCGTCGCCCGACGCCTCCGCCGCGATCGCCGCGGAGTGTGCGGAGCGCGACCCGCGCGTGCAACTCGTACGCATCCCGGCACACGCGGGCCCGGGTCCTGCCCGCAACATCGGCGCGGACCGCGCCACCGGCGACTACCTCCTCTTCATCGACGGCGACGACCTGCTCCTGCCGGGCGCCCTGGAGGCGATCGCGGAAGCACTCGACGCCGCGGAGAACCCGGACGTCCTGCTCTTCGCCCATGACCGCGTCGACTGGTGGGAGAACGTGCGCGCGGGCGGCGACGACCTGGCGGGAGACCCCCTGGCCGTCACCGTCGCCGCCTGGAACCGCGTCTTCCGGCGCGACTTCTGGCAGGAGCGACGCCTCGCGTTCAGCGACGGGCCGTACGAGGACGTGGTGCCGGTACGCCGCGCGACCATGGCCGAGGGCGCACGCACCGTCGTCCTCGACAAGGCCTGCGTCCGCTGGCGGGAGCGGCGCGGCGGCAGCTTCGCCAAGACTCCCGGCCGGGCGCACTTCGCGGTCATCGGCCGGTACGAGGAGCTGCTGGCCGCGGCCGACCCCGCCGACCGCGCCCGGCTCGTCCCGCACGCGGCCGCGCATCTCCTTGCCGTCCTCGACGACGCGGGGCGTATCGCGCCGGGCGACCGCAGGGACTTCTTCCGCGGGGCGGCCCGCCTCTACCGGACGTACGGCCCGACGGGCCCGGCGCCAACCGCGGGCGAGCGGGCCATCGCCACCGCCTCGTACGCCGCCTACGAAGCGCACCGCAAGAGCCGCTCCCGCAGGAGCAGCGTCACCCGCAAGCTCAAGGACCGGAAGAAGAAACTGCGCGCCCGCGTCATGCGCCTCACCTACCGCGCGGACCTGCGCCGCCCCCTCGACCCCCACCTCGCGGTGTACGGCGCGTACTGGAACCGCGGGATCTCCTGCAACCCGGCCGCCATCCACGCCAAGGCCCGCGAACTGGCCCCGCACATCAAGGGCGTGTGGGTGGTCTCAAGCCGCAACAAGCACAAGGTGCCCGCGGGCGTCGAGTACGTCATCGAGGGATCGCGCCGCTACTGGCAGACGATGGCGAGAGCGACGTACCTGATCAACAACTCCAGCTTCCCCGGCGGGTTCACCAAGCGCCCCGGCCAGGTCTACCTCCAGACCCACCACGGGACCCCGCTCAAGAAGATGGGCCTGGACCAGCGCCGCTACCCGGCAGGCACGCACGGCATCAGCTTCCAGAAGATCCTCGACCACACCGACCAGTGGGACTTCAGCCTCTCCGCGAACCCGCACTCCACGGAGGTCTGGGAGCGGGTCTACCCCTCGACGGCCTACCAGGCCCTGGAGGCGGGCTACCCGCGCAACGACGTCTACTTCACGGCGGGGGAGGGTGAGATCGCGGCCATCCGGGAGGGGCTGGGGGTCGGGGGTGGCCGGAGGGTGCTGCTCTACGCGCCCACGCACCGCGACTACCAGAAGGGCTTCCTGCCGCGGATCGACCTGGAGCGGTTCGTGCGCTCACTGGGCGAGGAGTACGTGGTCCTGGTGCGGGCCCACTACTTCTACGGCGCCGACGCGGGCCTGCGGGCCCACCCCCAGCTCATCGACGTGACGGGACACCCGCGCGTGGAAGACCTCTGCCTGGCCGCCGACGCCTTGGTCACGGACTACTCGTCACTGATGTTCGACTACGCCTGCCTGGACCGCCCGATCGTGACGTACGCCCCCGACTGGCAGGCGTACAGCCTGGCGCGCGGCACGTACTTCGACCTGCTGTCGGGGCGTGCGGGGGAGACACCGGGGGTCGTGGCCACCACCGAGGAGGAGCTCGCCGGGCTCTTCCTGAGCGGGGAGTGGGACACGGCCGAGGCGGCGGCGCTGCGGAAGGCGTTCCGGGCGCGGTTTTGTCCCTACGACGACGGGGCCGCCGCCGAGCGGGTGGTGCGGCGGTTGTTCCTGGAGGGTCAGCCCCGCTCGTAGGGGGAGCGGACCGGGAAGTACGCCGTCAGGAACGAGCGGATGGCCAGGGCCATTTCCTCCTCGGTCAGTTCGCTGTCCGGGGACTCGCCGATGCAGAAGGCCGTCTTGTTGCGGCCCTGGAGCAGCTGGCCCAGACGCGCGTGGTCGGCGCGGCTTCCGATGTCCACGAAGTCGTACGCGAGGGAACCCGGCACGGCACGCCTCGTGAGGTACGCGTAGTGGTGGTGCAGGGACGACACCAGGGCGAGGTCGCTGTTCGAGCGGAAGCGGCTGCGTGCGGTGGCTTCGAGTTCTTCCGGGAAGCGTTCGGTGAGCTCCGCCAGGACGCTGCGGTGCAGGGCGTAGGGGGCGTGGAAGAAGCTGTGGGTGGTTGTCCGGCCGAACTCCCTTTGCAGCAGCGCCCTGTTGTTCTTGGCCGCCGCCAGATACCCCTCGTCATCCGGTGACACGGGCAGCGCAGGCACGGACGCCGTCGACCAGAAGAAGCGGGCGGTGCCCGAGCTGAGGAAGAAGGTCTCCGGGGTGGTGGGGCGGCCCAGGAACATGTCGTCGTTCAGGTAGAGGAAGTGCTCCGACAGGCCCTCGATGCGGTGCAGTTGGCTCTCGATGGAGTGGGAGTTGAAGGTGGGCAGCGCGGTGTCCGGGTCGGCGAAGAGGTCGCGGTGGTCGATCACCGTGATGCCCGGGTGGTCCTCGTCCAGCCAGGACGGCGTCTGGCCCGCCGTGACGAGGTAGATGTGCCGGATCCAGGGCGCGTACATCGCCAGGGAGCGCAGCGAGTAGCGCAGCTCGTCACGGTTGCGGAAGCGGACGGCCCCGTGGTCCGGCGACGAATCGTCCTCAGGATGGCCGAGCGCCGCCGCGCGGCGTGCGCGCCACTCGGGGTCGGAGTCGTCGACCCAGGTGTAGACCGCGTCGATGGGGAAGTCGACGTCTCCGATGAGGACGTGGGAGAAGACGTCGAGCGTGGGGTACGTGCGGTCGCCGACCCGGAGGGTGGCCGTGGGCGTCAGCGAGGGAAGTTCCGCCCCGGCCAGCGTGGTGCCGAAGGGCGCGCGCCGGGCATCGGTCCCGTCCTCCGCGAGCCGCGGCCAGAACGCCACCGTGCAGGACTGCCCGACGCCGTGCCGCAGGGAGAGCGTCGTCGTGGTCACCGGCTTGAAGATCCGGACGCCCGCGACCTCCCCGATGCCGTCGAGCCGCTCCGCGAGCACGACTCCGGGGGCGGCGTCGCGGGGGTGGACCAGCTCGGCGTAGACGGGCTGGCCGTGCAGGGACTCGGCGAGTGCCTTGAGCGCGCCGTCGCGTTCGTCGTCGGCCACGGCGAGGGTGTGCGCGGTGCCGGACGTGCGGACGAGTACGTAGGGGATGTCCTCCGACTCCAGCGCGGTGGCGGTGAGTTCGAGGTTCCAGTCCGTCATGGCGGGCGCGAGGATGTCGTCGCGGCGCTCGGCCAGCCGGCCCACCGAGCGGATGAGCAGGCCGCTGGTGTCGGCGGCGGCGATCTCGTCCTCGCGAGCACGCTCCTCGCCGCTGGGCGCGGCGTCCAGGGTGTACGGCGTGGTCGGGCGGAAGCCGCTCCCGCCGGACGCGACGCCGAGCGCCACCCGGTCCGCGCGGTCGTCGAGCCGCTCGGGGGCGTCGCGCCGCGCCACGAGCCGGGAGTACAGCTCCTGCCAGCGCGCCGTGACGTCGGTGGAGGAGAAGCGGGCGTAGACGCCTTCGCGGGCGGCGCGGGCGTAGGACCGCCGGGTTTCCGGATCGCCCATCAACTCGCTCATCGCGGCGGCCAGTTCGCGCACTTCGCCGGGCGGCACGAGCAGCCCGTCGACGCGGTGCCTGACGATCTCGGCGGGCCCGGTCAGGACGTCGTACGCGACGACGGGCACACCCGCGGCCAGCGCTTCGAGCAGCACCAGCGGGAACGCCTCGTTGTGCCCGGCCGTCATCAGGGTGAGCCCCGCCTTGGCCCACTCGGCGGCCATGTCCTGGCAGGGGCCGAGGAGTTCGACGCGGTCCTGAAGGCCGAAGCCGTCGATCAGGCGGCGCAGGTGCTGCTCGCGGTGGCCGCCGCCGAAGACGCGCAGGGTCCAGTCGGGGTAGGCGTCGGCGACTTCGGCGAAGGCCCGCACGGCGTGGTCGACGCGCTTCTCGCCGGTGAGCCGCGCGGCCATGACGATGACCTTGCTCTCGCCGTCGGCGCGCGGCCTGAAGCCGTCCGGCACGGCGTTCGGGATGACCGCGAGCTCGGGGGCGGTGGCGCCCAGGGACTCCGCGATCCAGTCACGGGTGCGGTCGGTGAGCGTGACCAGGGCGTCGAGGCGCGGCGCGTGCAGGAGCAGGGGTTCACCGGAGGGGCCGCGGCGCTGGGTGGGGCGGTGCTCCTGGTGCACGGTGACGACCCTGGCAGGGACGAGCCCGACGGCGGCGGCCATCAGGGCGGGCGTCGTGGTGACCAGGACGTCGGTGTCCAGGGTGGTCAGGGCGGCGGCCATCTCGATGTCGGAGAGGCGGTCGAAGGCGGACTCCCAGGAGGGCTTGATCAGTTCGCTGGGCAGCGCGGCAAGCGTGCGGCAGGCGGACTCGTCCAGACGTGAGCCGCGCACCGGGCGCTCGGGGGACGCCGTGCGGTCGACGAGGTAGCGGACGGGGAGGCTGCGGGCCTCGGGGAAGAACGGTTCGGGACGGGTCCGGAAGACGGAGATGACCTCGACGTCGTGCCGGTCCGCGAGGTGCTGCGCCTGGGTGTACGTGGCCAGCTCGGTGCCGCCCATCTCGTCGCCCCAGCCGAGGAGGTACGTGATCTTCATGAGGTCTCCTTCGAGATGTCCCAGCACGTCAGGGCGAAGGCGCCGGACTTGGTGAAGTGGGCGTGCGCGCGGACCAGGGCGCCGCCCGGCAGGGCGAAGACACGGAAGGGCGTCGGACAGGCGGCCGAGGGGTCGCGTACGTCGGAGAGCCACCGCCCGAGAGGGAGCGAGGCACCGGAGGTCTCCCCCTCCACGTGGAAGTCCCACACCCACTGGCCGGGGCTCGCCCCGGCCATCTCCCGGAGGGGCAGCCGGAAGCTGAACTCGGCGCCGTCCCACACCGCCCCGACGGGCACGGTGACCCCGTCCCGCCGCCGCACGGCCTTCGCCCGCCACCGCCGCGACGCGCCCGCCATGACGAGCCGTCCGTGTACGACGATGCCGTCGCCGCCGGGCACGAACCGCACGAGCTCGGCGCGCGGCCGGGAGCGTGTCACCTGCAGCACCGCGCGCCCGCTGCGGCACCGGACGAGGCGGATGAGCGTGCCGGTGCGGGGGTCGGGGGCGTGGAGGAGGGTGGGCGTGGGCGGCAGTTCGGCGTCCCCGTCGACGCCGATGCCGCGCCGCCGGACGCGTCCGCGGACGTCGGCGGTGACGACCGTGAGCCGCCAGACGCCCTCGGCCAGGCCGCGCAGGGTGGTGGTCCCGGCGAGCAGCAGGCCGCCGTGGGCGTGCCGTTCGGCGGCGAGCGGGACGCGGAACCTGCGGTGGCCGCGCGAGACGACCAGCTGGGCGCCCTCGACCCGCTCGTCGGGGAGGGCGGCGACGGCGACGTTGAGCGTCCTGCTGTCCCGGATCGACAGGTGCACGGGCGCCAGGAGGCCCCGCGCACCGCCGCCGCCCCGGCCCGCCGCCGCGCGTTCCGCGCGGAAGCGGGTGGTCCGTGCGGTGGCGACGAGCCGCCGTACCGCGGGCGGCGGGGCCGGGGTCATGGCGTGAACCCAATGTGGTGCATTGGACCACTTTGACCGCAATCGACCCCGGCGAGGGGTGTGGCCGCGTACGGGTCACCCGCCTGGCGGACGAGAGGGTGACTTGAGGCGATATGTGTAAGTTAGCCCCTTAATGATCAGTCCCCTCGCGCAGTTCCAGCGCCGCAAGGAACCATCCGCACCGCTGTCCTCACGCCCAGCCGAAGCCCCCTCTCCGGCCCGCCCCCGTACCGCACTCGCCCTCTGTCACCGCTGGGCCGACCCCGCTGCCGTGGCCCTCGCGACCCTCCTGGTCGCCTGGCGTGCGAGCGCGCTCGGCCAGTGGATCGTCGACGACGCGGCCATCACCTTCGCCTACGCCCGCAGCGTCGACGAGGGCCTCGGCCCCGTGCAGCAGCCGGGCGCCGACCCCGTGGAGGGCTACTCCAACCCCTCCTGGCTCGCCCTGCTCCTCATCGGCCGCAGGCTCGGCCTCTTCGACCACGGCGCACTCCTCGGCGTCAGCGACCTGGTGCTCTACCCCAAGGCACTCGCGCTGCTCTGCACCGCGGGCACCCTGGCCTGCGTGGCCGCGGCGGCGCGGACCGTTCTGCCGGGCAGGGCCTGGGCGTTGACGCTGCTCACCGGCGGAGTACTCGCCGCGAACCTGTCGTACGTGGCGTGGTCCTTCTCGGGTCTTGAGAACCCGCTGTACGCGCTGACCGCCGCCGCGACCGGAGCGCTGCTCGTGCGGGCGGCCGTGCGCGGCACCCTGCTGCGGCCCGCCGTCGCCGCGACCGCCGGGGCCCTCGCGCTGCTCGCCGCCCTGACCCGGCCGGACGGCGCGGCGCTCGCGGCGGCCTACCCGGTGACCGTGCTGCTGTTCCTGCGCAGGGACCGCCTCGCGCGCGCCGTGCGGGCGGTGGCGCTGAGCTGCGCCACGTTCGCGCTGCCGTACGCGGTGTTCCTGCTCTGGCGCCGCGCGACCTTCGGGCTCTGGGTCCCGAACACGGCGGTGGCCAAGGCCCAGAAGCCCCCGCAGCTCGGCCAACTCGCCGCCACGGGAGAGCTGTTGACGTACGGCGGCTGGGCGCTCGCCCTGATCGGCGCGGCCTGCGCGGGCATCGCGCTCGCCCGTCCAGGGCCGTCCCGCGGAGCCCTGACCGCGCTGCTCGTCCCGCTGGCCCTGACCCTCATCGCGTACGGCGTGCTCGGCCGGGACTGGATGGCGCTGTACCGCTTCGCGACCCCGGTGTGGGTGCTCGCCGCGACGGCGTTCGCGCTGGCCGCAGGGACCGTCTGGCGTACGGAAGGCCCCCGCGCGCGTGCCCTGACCGGCTGCGCGCTCGTGGGTGCCCTGCTGCTCTCGGTCACCGGACAGGCCGCGCAGGACCGCAAGTTCATCGGCCGCCCGACCCTGTCCATGTGCTACGTCGCCGAGCGCTACGGCCACACCTTCAACGCGTACGCCGGGTATCTGGGCCTGCGCGACGCCACCGTCGCCCTGCCCGACCTCGGCGGCACCCTGCTGACCTCGCGGCTGCGCGTCCTGGACCTCGCGGGCCTGACCGACCGCCGCCTGGCCGACGCGTACGCGGCAGGCGACACCGCCGCCCTGCGCCACCACGTCCTGAACGAGGTGCGCCCCGAACTCCTCCACGTCCACGCGGCCTGGACGGGCAAGACGGGCCTGACCGAGGCCCGGCTCACGGCCGCGGGCTACGTCCCGCTCTACCACGAGGGCAACGGCGGCGACTACGTCCGAAGAGACGCCGTACGCGACCCGGACCGGATCACCGCACTCCGCGAGCGCGTGCGCCCGACCCTGGACGCGATGGTCGCCGAGATGCGCCCGGCAGGCTGCGGCCCGGCCCTGCGCGCGAGCCAGGGGGCCACCGCATGACGACGGCCCTCCCGCGGCAGACACGCCCCCTCCCCGGACCCGGCACCCCCGACGACCCCGCGCCCCGGGTCGACTCCCTCACCGGGATGCGCTTCCTCGCCGCCTTCGCGGTGTTCGTGCACCACTTCACCGGGCTCAGCGCGTACGGCGGCGTCGCCCACGCGCCGCTGCTCTTCCCGTACTCGAAGCTGGGCGCGACCGGCGTCGACTTCTTCTTCGTGCTCTCCGGCTTCCTGCTCACCTGGGGGCACCGCCCCGGCACCCGCGCCCGCCTCTTCTACTGGCGCAGGTTCGGCCGCATCTGGCCCGCCCACCTGGTCGCGACCGTGCCCTGCGTCTGGGTCTTCTACCTCTGGGGCGGCGTCCCGACGGACGCCCTCAGCTTCGTCGCCTCGCTGTTCCTCGTGCAGACGTGGTTCCCCGGCGTCACCCCGACGTTCCCCGGCAACGGCGTCGCCTGGACCCTCAGCGTCGAGGCGTTCTTCTACCTCCTCTTCCCGTTCGCGATCCGCTACGTCCTGCGCCTGCGCACCCGCACCCTGGCCCTGCTCGCCGTCGGCGGGCTCATCGCGATGTGGGCGCTCAACTGGTGGACCGCCACCCACCTTTCGCCCTTCGCCAGCGAATGGATCATGCGGCACCCGGTGACCCGCCTTCCGGAGTTCGGCGTGGGCATGGCCTGCGCCCTGGCCCTGCGCCGCGGACACCGGCTCCGCCTCAACCCGTCGGTGCTGTTCGCCTGCTTCGTCGCGTACGCCGTCATCCACAGCAACCGTGCCTCGCTGTTCGGCCCGTACGCGGCCGGCCAGCTCACCTGGGCCCTGCGGTCGGTCGCGGCCCTCTTCGCCGTCCTGTTCATCGCCGCCTACGTCCAGCGCGAACTGGCCGGACACCGCGGCTGGCTCCGCTCGCGCCCGATGGTGCTGCTCGGGCTCTGGTCGTACGCCTTCTACCTGCTGCACCAGACCCTCAACCGGCTGATCCTCGACACCTGGGGCCGCCCGCAGCCGGAGAACTTCGCGGTGTTCACGCTCCTGGGCGTCGGGGTCACCGTGGTCGCGCTGTCCTGGGCGATGTTCACCTACGTCGAGGAACCGGCGAGGAAGTGGTGCGCCCGGCGCACCCCGCGCAGGTGGCGCAGCTGTGTCGATACACGGTAAACGCGAGTGATGCGGAGAAGATCCCCGTTCAGGCTCTGTGTACCTGTGTAGGAGGAGACGTGCACCAGTCCGCGTACGAGCAGATGGAACTCTGCGTCGAGCAGTACATGCCCACGGGGAAGCGTCACCGGGTGGTCGACCTCGGGGCCCGGGTCTCCGACGGGCAGACCCGCACCCACAAGGCCCTGCTCGAAGGGCGCGACACGGAGTACGTGGGCGTCGACGTGCTCGACGGCCGCAACGTCGACGCCGTGATGACGAAGCCCTACCGCATCCCCGTGAAGTCCCGCAGCGCCGACTTCGTCATCTCCGGGCAGGCCTTCGAGCACATCCCCTTCTTCTGGGCGACGATGCTGGAGATCGCCCGCGTCCTGAAGCCGGAGGGCATCGCCTTCGTGACGGCTCCCTCGCGCGGCCACGTGCACGACGCGCAGGACTGCTGGCGCTACTACCCCGACGGGTTCCGCGCCCTGGCCGCGTACACCCGGCTCGAACTCCGCGAGGCCTACACGGACTTCCCGCCCATGAACGGCATCCGCCACGCCTACGGCAAGATCGACGCCAAGCACGCCTACTGGGGCGACTCCGTCGGCGTGTTCCAGCGGCCCAAGAACTACCCGGGCCTCACCATGGCCTTCGTGCGCGGAACGACCAACTGGTGGGCGAACAGGATCGGCGGGGTCGACGGCGTCCCGCTGCCCAAGCCCGTCGAGGGCCGCGCCGAGTGCGGCAGGCCGAAGGTGGTGGCGCCGCGCGAAGGGGACGAGCAGTCCGTTTCGGCGGCAAGTGACACCAGATGAACGCATGTTGACGAAATGTGGCACCAAGAGTGAGTTTGCGCGTACTGTCCGCTCCCATGGCATGGCGACGCGCTGTGAATGGCGCACTGAAGCAACTGACCGGATACCAGCTGACGCGCAAGCCGATGCCGGTCCAGCGCGCGGCGGCGGCCCCCGCGCCGAAGCCCGCCCCGGCATCGAAGCCGAAGCCCAAGCCCAAGGCGCTGAACCTCCCCGCCGACTACGACGACGAGGCGAAGGAGATCATCCGTGCGGTGAAGCCGTACACGATGACCTCTCCCGAACGGCTGAACGCCTTCATCCTGGCGACCCGGCACGTCGTCCGGCACGGCATCCCCGGCGACATCGTCGAGTGCGGTGTGTGGCGCGGCGGTTCGATGCAG
This sequence comes from Streptomyces sp. BA2, assembly GCF_009769735.1. Lineage (NCBI taxonomy): Bacteria > Bacillati > Actinomycetota > Actinomycetes > Kitasatosporales > Streptomycetaceae > Streptomyces > Streptomyces sp. BA2. Next base: position 3,875,983 of record NZ_WSRO01000002.1, on the reverse strand, counting down.
GCCTGCGCCAAGGCGCTGCTCGCCGCCGGTGAGACCGAGCGCGACCTGTACCTCTTCGACACCTACGAGGGCATGACCCCGCCCACCGAGGAGGACCTGCGCCTCGACGGCAAGTCCGCCGCGGAGCTGCTGGAGACGCAGGGGAAGGACCGTCCGATCTGGGCGGTCGCCTCCCTCGACGACGTCAAGTCCGGCTTCGAGAAGGTGCCGTACCCCAAGGAGCGCGTCCACTACGTCCAGGGAATGGTCGAGGAGACCGTCCCGCGCGAGGCGCCCGAGCGGATCTCCGTCCTGCGCCTCGACACCGACTGGTACGCCTCGACCAAGCACGAACTGGAGCACCTGTACCCGCGGTTGGCCAGCGGCGGCGTCCTGCTCATCGACGACTACGGCTACTGGCAGGGCTCGCGCCAGGCGGTCGACGAGTTCATGGACAAGACCGGCGAACGGCTGCTGCTTCTGCGCATGGACGAGGGCCGCATCGCCGTGAAGCCCTGACCGGCGGCGGCACTTGAGCGGGCCCGGTGCCCGGCGGCCTCCAGCCGCCGGGTGCCGGGCCCGCTCGCGCGATCACTCGAATGGCTCTGTGCGGGTGACCCGGAAGGGCGGTCGTTGTTAACCGAGTGGCCCTCAGCAGGACGCGCAGCCGTGCCCGTCAGTTCTCCGGAAGGAATGTGCGCAGCGCATGACACCCCGACTCGCCGTCGTCGTCCCCGTCTACAACGTCGAGGAGTTTCTCGCCCCTTGCCTCCGGTCACTGGCCGAGCAGACCATGCCGGACCTCGAAGTCGTCATGGTCAACGACGGTTCCACCGACGGGAGTCCACGCATCGCCCGCGAGTTCGCCGACGAGGACGCCAGATTCCGGCTTGTCGAGCAGAAGAACGCGGGACTCGGGGCGGCCCGCAACGCGGGGGTGCGCGAGGCGCGGGGCACGTACCTGACGTTCGTCGACAGCGACGACGTCGTACCGCGGGACGCGTACGAGCGGATGCTGGCCGCGCTCGACGAGTCGGGCTCCGACTTCGTCACCGGCAACGTCCACCGGCTGCGCTCCGGCGACAGGAGCGAGCAGTCGCCGATGTTCCGCAAGATGATGGACACGGACCGCAGCGGCACGCACGTCACCCGCGACTGGGAGCTGCTCGGCGACCGCATCGCCTGCAACAAGGTCTTCCGCAGGGACTTCTGGGACCGGCACGCCCTCACCTTCCCGGAGGGCGTGCTCTTCGAGGACACCCCCGTCACGATCCCCGCGCACTTCCTCGCCGATTCCGTCGACGTACTGAAGGAGCCCGTCTACCTCTGGCGCGACCGCGACGGTTCCATCACCAGCCGCCGTGCCAAGCCCCGCGCCGTCCGCGACCGCACCGCCGCCGTCCTCGCCGCAAGCGGCTTCCTCGCGGCGAAGGCCGCGCAGACGGCGGACACACCCCGGGGGAAGGTATTCGCGGAGGCCAAGCGCCGCTACGACACGACGGTGCTCGCCGGGGACCTGTGGCTGTTCATGGAGGCCCTGCCGCACGGCGACTCCGCGTACCACGACGTCTTCATGGAGCAGGCCAACGCCTTCGTCGACACCGTCGACCCCACGGTCGTGGCCGCACTGCCGCTCGCCCTGCGCGTGCGCTGGCAGCTCATCCGCCAGCGCCGGGTCACCGACCTGCTCGCCTTCATGGCGTACGAGAAATCCCACCCCGACGCCTTCCGGGTGCGCGGCCTGCGCCGGCGCAGGGCCGACTACCCCGGGATCGGCGGGCTGCCGCGCGAGACCGTCGCCCTGAAACGGTCCGACCTGCCGCTCACCGCTCAGCTCACGCACATCGCCTGGGACGAGCGGGGCAGGCTGCGGCTCAAGGGCTACGCCTACATCCCCAACCTGCCCGCGGGGCGCGTCGGCGCGCGCGCCAGGGTCGCCTGGCTGCGGGCCGGACGGCGGCGCGTCCTGCCGCTGACGCTGCGCACGGTGCGAGCGCGCGAGGCGACGTACCGCTCCAAGCAGGGACTGCACAGCTACGACCGGTCGGGGTTCGAGACGGTCATCGACCCCCGCAGGACCGTCACCAAGCGGCGCAGCACCACCTGGAAAGTGGAGATGGGCGTGGTCAGCGGGCTCCTGCCGCGCACCGGTCCGGTCAGGACGAGCAGCCCGCCGCGGCTGCCCGTGCGGTATCTGGAGGAGTTCCTGCGGGTGGCCGTCACCCTCAGCAAGGGGCGGCTGAGGCTGCGCACGGAGCGGGTGGCGGCCCGGCTCGTCGCGCACGAGGGCTGCGGCGGCGCCGTCCGGCTGCACGGGCGGCTCGCGCCGGGGGAGTCGCAGGCCGTCGACGCGCTGCGGGTGGAGAACTGGGCCACCAAGGAGGCGCATTACGTCCCCGCCCTGGTCAACGGCCGCGACTTCAGCGCCGATGTGCCGCTCGGCCTCTTCCACGCCGGTGAGGACGAGCGCACCGGAGAGCCGCGCAAGGCCGACCCGTGGGGCGTCGCCCTGGTCCGCGAGGGCGGCGACCGCACACCGCTCGCCGCCTGCCCCGACGTGCCTTCGGGGCGGTACGGGCTGCTGCCGGGGCGTGAACTCCTCGTCCTCGCCAACGCGTCGGGGAACCTGGAACTGCGCGACCAGACCCTGCGGCCGCTCGTCGACGCCGTGACCTGGCAGGACGAGCTGATCGTCGAGGGCAGCCACCCCGACGCCGAGGCCCGCGCCGGGGAGCTGGTCCTCGTGCACGGCGGCCACGGCGACGAGGCCGTGGTGCCGGTGCTGATCGAGGGCGGGCGGTTCGCCGCGGCGCTGCGTCCCGAGGCCGTGCCAGGGCCCGGAGGCACCCTGCCGCTCGCCGAAGGACGCTGGAACCTCTTCCTGCGCGAGGCGGGCGCGAGCGACCCCGAGCAGTACACCCCCGTGTGCGTGGCGCCGGGCAAGGGCCGCGAACTGCCCCTCGTACGCACCAGGTCAGGCCGTGACATCAGCCTCAAGCGCCACGCCCACGACGGCCTCCACCTGCGCTCGGGCTCCGCGCTGCCCGTGGCCGACCGGGGCGGTCCGCGCCAGCGCAGGCTGCGCGAACAGTACGCGGCCCGGCGCGGCGGACCGCTGCGGGACGCCGTCCTGTACTGCAGCTTCGACGGACGGCAGTACTCGGACTCGCCCCGCGCCGTGCACGAGGAACTGGTCGGCAGAGGCGTGGAGTTGGAGCACCTGTGGGTGGTCCGCGACCAGCAGGTCGCGCTGCCCGAGAGCGCCACGCCCCTCGCCCTGTGGAGCGCCGAGTGGCACGACGCCCTCGCCCGCTGCCGCTACATCGTGACCAACACCCAGCTGCCCGACTGGTTCGAGCGCGCCGACGGCCAGTACGTCGTGCAGACCTGGCACGGCACCCCGCTCAAGCGCATCGGCCGCGACCTCGCGGGCCACGCCTCCGGAGACCGCGCCTACATGGCGACCCTGCCAGGACGCGCCGACCAGTGGAGCGTCCTCGTCTCCCCGAACCGCTTCTCGACGCCCGTCCTGCGCGGCGCCTTCGGCTACACCGGCGAGGTCCTGGAACGCGGCTATCCCCGCAACGACCTGCTGCACGCCGTCGACCGCGCCAAGGTCGCGGCATCCGTACGCGAAAGGCTCGGCATCCCCGAAGGCAGACGCGTCGTCCTGTACGCGCCCACTTGGCGCGAGAACCAGCCCAAGCAGGCCGGCCGCTACGCCCTCGACCTCCAGCTCGACCTCGCCGCCGCCGAACGCGCCATCGGCGACGACCATGTGCTCCTCGTCCGCAGGCACTACCTCGTCGGCGGCACCGTCCCCGGCTCGGACTTCGTGCGCGACGTCTCGCGCCACCCCGACGTCAGCGAACTGCTCCTGATCAGCGACGTCCTGGTGACGGACTACTCGTCCCTGATGTTCGACTTCGCGCAGACCGGCCGCCCGATGCTCTTCCACACCTACGACCTCGACCACTACCGCGACACCCTGCGCGGCTTCTACTTCGACTTCGAGGCGCAGGCGCCGGGACCGCTGCTCGGCACGAGCGACGAGGTCATCGAGGCGCTGCGCGACCCGGCGGCCGCCACCGCCGCGTACGCCGACGCGTACGACAGGTTCCGCGAGGTCTTCTGCGACCTGGACGACGGGAACGCGGCCGCCGGTGTCGCGGACGCGATGCTGGAAGGAGGCCGCGCATGAGCACGCCGGATCTGCACGACGTCAGCTGTGTCGTGGTCGCAGGCACGGACGTCGAGGCGCTGCGGGAGTCGGTGCGGTCCGTGCTCGACCAGACCATGGGCAACGTCGAGGCGGTCGTCGTCGACCCCGGCGCCGACGGCCCCGCCCGCGACGCGGCGCAGGCGCTCGCCGCCGACCAGCCGCACCGGGTGCGCCTGGTCCGTGCCGACCGCGAGATGCCGGTCGCCGCCGCGCGGAACCTCGGGCTCGACGCGGCACGCGGGCGGTACGTCATCGTGCTCGGCGAGGGCGAACTCCTGGAGCAGCACGCCTGCCGCAACCTCTTCGACGCCGCGCGCTCCACCGGCGCCGATCTGGTGGCGGGGCGCTGGACGCGGCTCACGGGCAGCGGCAAGAAGGAGCGCGGACCGGGATGGCAGGACGGACTGCACGCGAGGACGAGGAAGGTCGAGAACCTCTCCGACGCCCCCGAACTCGTCGCCAGGGACTCCCTGATCGCCGGGTTCTGCGTCCGCCGTGACGTCCTCGACCGCATGCGTCTGCGGTACGCGGAGGACCTCGACCACAGCGAGGTCCTCTTCGGCGTCGAGGCCGCCCTCGGGGTACGCGGCATCACCCTCGTACCGAACCTGATCACCACCCACCGTGCGGCGCCCGCCCCCGCCCGCGAGACCCCCGCGCTCGCCGCCGTCAACGACCGCGTCGCCGGGCTCCTGGTGAGCCTCGGCCGTCTCGACCTGGGCGACCGGCGCGAGCGGGCCTTCCTCGTCGACCACGTGCTGCCCTGCGCCCGTACGTTCCCGCAGCTCACCGCGGAGGAACGGCGCCGGACCACGGCGGGAATCGCCCCGCACCTCCAGGGCCGCGTCGACCTGCGCGCCCTGGACGCCCTCGATCCCGTGGAGCGGGTGTGCGTGCGGCTGCTCGCGGAGGGCGACACGGACGGCGTGCTCGCGGCCGCGTACGCGCTCGCGAGGCCGGGCACCGTCGTATCGGAACTGACCGAACGGGAGGGGAAGGTCTACTGGCGCGCGGACGGGCTCGACGACCCCCGCCTACGAGAAGTGCTCGACGTCAGTGAACTCGGCTACCAGTACCAGCAGTTGGGCGAGGCCCGCCTCCTGAACCGCCTCACCAGGTGCGACATCGAGGGCGGCAAGGCCGAGGGAGGCAAGGCGGTCCTCGAAGGGCGTGTCGTGCTGCCAGGCGGTCTGGTGCCCGACCGGCCGCCGCTCACCGCCTGGCTCGACGTGCGGGCACGCGGCGCGCGGCGGCGCGGCTTCCGCGTACCCGTGGAGGAGGTGCACTACGACGGCGGCGCGGTCGTCTGGCGGGCCGGCCTGACCCTCACCGCACGACTGCGGGACCTCGGCATCGGCGACCGAGCCTGGGAGCCCCGGCTCCAACTCGCCGCCGGCGGCCAGGACATGACCACCGAACTCGTCGCCGAGCCGGAGACCGTGGGAGAGAGCCGAGGAGCCGGCGTCACCGTCGGGAACAAGCTGGAGCTGCGCCTCGCACCCCGCCACCGAGCCGCCCGCACCCTGCGCGCGGCACTGCACTACGTCACGCACTTCCGCCCCGCGCGCAGGCTCAAGGTCCGGCTGCGCGCCCTGCGCAAGAGGTGGGACGCGCTCAGCGGCGTGCCGGTCAAGCTGCGCGTCTACCGGCGTGTGCTGCGGCGGCTCCCCGTCAGCAAGGGCTCGGTCGTCTTCGAGAGCCACATGGGCAGGTGCTACGGCGACAGCCCGCGCGCCGTCCACCAGGAGATCACCGACCGGGGGCTGCGGCTGCGCTGCACCTGGTCGTACGCCGCTTCGGCCGACGGATTCCCCGACTCCACCCGCCTGGTGGCCCGTTGGTCATGGCGCTACCTGTGGGCCCTCGCCCGCGCCGAGTTCTGGATCGACAACCAGGGCTTCCCGCACGCCCTGGACAAGCCGCGCCACACCACGTACCTCCAGACCTGGCACGGCTCCGCGTACAAGCGCATGGGCTTCGACGAGGCGCGCCTGAAGACGCAGAACGCCCCGCAGCGCGAGCGCCTCAAGCAGGCCGTCGACCGCTTCGACCACTTCCTTGTGCGCTCCGAGCACGACGTGAACACCCTGGCGCGCGCCTACAAGATCCCCGAGGAGCGGCTGCTGCGCTGCGGCTACCCGCGCAACGACCGGCTGGTCGCCGCGCGCGTCCGCGACGAGGCGTCGGGCCGTTTCCCGCGGCCGCCGGTGGCCGCCGACCTCGGCATCCCCGACCACAAGACGGTGGTCCTGTACGCACCGACGTTCCGCGGTGTGCCCAAGAACAGCAAGACGGTGCGACTGCCCCTCGACGTACGCAAGTTCGCCGACCGCTTCGGCGACACCCACGTCCTCCTGGTGCGCACCCACTACATGGAGACGGCAGGCCTCCCGGTCTGCCCGCCCGGCACGGTCCTCGATGTGTCGGACCACCACGACGTGAGCGAGCTGCTGTGCCTCGCCGACGTCCTGATCACCGACTACTCGTCGATCATGTTCGACTTCGCGCTCCTGGACCGGCCGTTGGTGCACTTCGCGCCGGACCTCGACGCGTACGCGGCCGAGCGCGGCAGCTACTTCGCGCTGCGGGACGAGGCGGGCGGACCCGTCGTCGAGACGGAGGAGGAACTGCTGCGCGTGCTCGCCACGCTCAAGCAGACCGACGGCGCGTGGGCGGAGCCCCGGCGGGCGTTCGCCGCGCGGTTCGGGGCGTACGACCAGGGGCGGGCCGCGGCCGACGTGGTGGACGCGCTCTTCGGCGAGCGGTTCGGGAACGGCGAGCGGTTCGGGAACGGCGAGCGGTTCGGGAACACGGAGAAGAGGGGCGGGGCATGACCACGACGTTCGCGACCACGAGGATCGCGACCGCGACGAAGAGCCGCGATCTCTTCCTCGTGGCGAACACCGTCGACGAACTCGGCGGCGTCACCGCCTGGGCCCACCAGATGGCCCGGCTCTTCCAGCGCAACGGCCACCGCGTGCACGTCATCGGCGTCCACGAGGCCGAGCTGAAACTGGAACTCCCCGAAGACCGCGGCTACCCCGTGACCAGCCTCTACCGCGAGCATCCGCAGACTCCGCGCCCGGCGCGCGGTCTCGGCCGCCTCAACGTGGTGGCGCGCCGTCGCGAATCGGCGCGGATCGCCGCCAAGCGCCGCACCGTCGACCGGCTCTCGGAGATCTTCCGTGCCGCGCGGCCCGGCGCGGTCGCCATCGTCACGCAGGTCTGGCCGATGGAGTGGATCAGGGAGGCGGACACCGCGGGCCTGCGCATCATCGGCATGAGCCACGAGTCGTACGCCTACACCCGTGCCTGCCACCGCTACCGAGCGGTCAAGCGCAGCTACCCCTCCGTGGACCGCTGGCTCGCGCTCACCCAGGAGGACGCCGACGACTGGATCACCGACGGCATGCACAACGTCGGCGCGATGCCGAACGCCCTCGCCCACCTCCCCGCGGTGCCCTCGCGGCGCGACCGCAAGGTGGTGTGCAGCATCGGCAGGCTCGCCGACCAGAAGGGCGTCGACATGCTCGTCGACACCTGGGCGCTCGTGGCCCCGCAGCGCCCCGACTGGACGCTGCGGATCTACGGCGCGGGAGCGGACGAGGCCGACCTCAAGCAGCAGTGCACGCGCCTTGGCCTCGACGGGTCGGTGGAGTGGCGGGGCCGCACCAGCGATGTGCCGGGCGTGCTCGCCGAGAGCTCCCTCTTCGTGCAGTCGTCCCGCGGCGAGGGCTTCCCGCTGGCCCTGATGGAGGCGATGGCCAGCGCGGTGCCGTGCGCGGCCTTCGACTGCGCGCCCGGCGTACGCGAGATCGTGCGCCACGGCGAGGACGGCCTGCTCGCCCCCGCCGGCGACATCGAGGCCCTCGCCGACCGCCTCCTGCGCCTCACCGGCAACCCACGGCTGCGGGACGCGATGGGGGAGCGGGCCCGCAGGAACGTACAGCGATTCTCCGAGGCGCGGGTGCTCGAGCGCTGGGAGGAGCTTTTCGATCTCCTTGAGCGCTGAGCTCTCCGGAGGTCAGGAACGCCCCGTGCGCGCGAGCAGCGACGACAGGAGGCCCCGGGCCCTGCCCCCGGCTGCTGCGGGCTCGGGCGTCCTTCCCGCCAGCTCCGGGACGGGCTCGTCCGCGTGCCGTGACACCGGGTGCTCCGGCTGCTTCGCCTTCTTGCCGCTGATCCGGATCATCGGGTAGCCCGCGACCTCCTCGGCGCCGTGCCACATGTCGTCCCGCTCCTTCAGGAACGCGGCGAGATCGGCGTGGATCGCGTCGTAACTCCCCCATGTCCCATAGAACTTGGTGGCCGTGATGGTCAGCGGTTTGAGCCCCGTGCTCGCCACGGCACCCCAGGTCGCCGCGGCCACGCCCGGACAGTGCTCGGCCCGGAAGTCGTCGAGCACGACGATCCCGTCCTGCCCGAGCAGCTTCTTGGCGGCGGTGATGTCGGCGTGGACGTGCTCGTACAGATGCGAGGCGTCGATGTGCACGAAGCGGCAGCTGTCCGCGTCCACGTGCGCGGTGATGCCGGAGGACGGCTCCTGGACGATCCGCGGCAGACCGTCGTGGAACGAGCCGTAGTTGGCCTCGAAGGCGCGGCGCGTCAGCGTGGCGTACGAGCGGCCCATCTCGGCGGAGTTGGCCTCGTCGGGGGCGGGCGAGTCGAAGAGGTCACAGACGGTGAAGGTCTCCTCCGCGCGCAGATACGCGCCCATGAAGATGGCGCTCTTGCCCAGATACGCGCCGAGCTCCAGCAGATCGCCCCGCTGCTCCAGGTCGCGCTGCCGGCTCAGGATCCAGTCGAAGAGCACCTGGTCGACCGGGTGGAACCACCCCTTCACATCGGAGAGTCGGCGCGGCCGCGGCAGCTGGCCGTTGTCCTGGCCGTTGTCCTGGCCGGTGGTGGTCGCGGGCGTGGTGGCGGAAGCGTGTCGCATATCTGGTCCCGGGGATGGGGGAAGGCGGACAGTGCGCGGTCAGAAGCGCGGCGCGGGCGGGGAGACGTCGGCCCGCGGCAGCGGCTCATCGGCCACCCCCGCGGCCGGCGCCGGGTGCCGGTCCGCGAGTGGCGCCACAGACGGTAGACCCCCTGCCTCACCGAGCACCACATGCCTCACAACTCGTTCAGCGGCCCGCCCGTCGTCGTACACGCAGAAGCGGTCTCGGAAGGCGGCGCGCAGCTGCGCCGAGCGCGAGCCGCGCCAGTGGCCGGTGGCGAAGATGTCGGTGAGCTCGTCCTCGCTGCGCGCGACCGCGCCCGGCGGGAACTCGCGCACGTCGAAGTAGGTGCCGCGGGCCGCTTCGTACGCCTCCCAGTCGGTGGCGTGCAGGACGACGGGGCGGTCGAGGTTGGCGTAGTCGAACATGAGCGAGGAGTAGTCGGTGACCAGGGCGTCGGACGCGAGGCAGAGGGACTCGACGTCCGGATGGTCCGACACGTCGATCAGGCGGCCCGAGCTGGGCGCCAGGGGCGCCCCGTACGAGTGATGGGCGCGGGTCAGGACGACGAAGCGCGGGCCGAGGTTGTGCAGCATCCGCTCCAGGTCGAGGGAGCGCAGCTGGGTGTGGCGGTAGTCGCGGTGGGTGGGCGCGTAGAGGATGGCGACGGCGCCCGGGGGGATGCCGAGGGACTCGCGGATGCGGGCCACGTCGGCGGAGCTCGCCCGCTGGTAGATGTCGTTGCGCGGGTAGCCGTACTCGAGCGTGGTGTACGAGGCGGGGTAGACGCGCTCCCAGACCAGCGTGGAGTGCCGGTTCGCCGACAGGACGTAGTCCCATTTGTCGGCGTTGCGCAGGAGGGCGGCGAAGTCCATGCCCCGGGCGGCGGCGGGCCGGTCCTGGAGGTCGAGGCCCATCAGCTTCAGGGGGGTGCCGTGCTGGGTCTGGATCATGATCTGGCCGGGGCGTTTGACGAGCCTGCGGTCGAAGTCGACGTTGTTCACGAGGTACTTGGAGCGCGCGAGGGCGCTCCAGTACGCGGCCGTGCCGGGGCGCAGCCTGCGGGTGGCCGTCGGCAGGGTGTGGTGGTGGGCGGGGTCCGCGATCCACGCGGTGCGGATGTGCGGGGCGTGCTCGCGCACCGCGGCCTCCAGGGCGCCGGGGTTGCAGCCGTAGCCGCGCCCCCAGTACGAGGAGAAGACCGCGCGGTCGGCGCGCAGCGGCAGGCGCAGCTGGATGCGGTAGTGCAGTTGCAGCACGGCACCCTTGGCGCGGTGCCGCGCTCTCGCCGCGTACCGCTTGGCCCGTGACCTGACCCGCAGCGCCGTCCACAGGGTCCGGTAGGTGCGGTGCGTGCCAAGGCGTACGAGGCCGTGCCGGACCCGGGCGCGGACGCGGGCGCGTGGGCGGGCGCCGGGGACGCGGTATCGGCGGTAGTGGGTGCGGGCTTTGCGCAGGAATTCGGCGCGGCTGCCGCGCGGGAGGCGGTCCCGCTTGCTGAAGACCGCCGAGAGGTGGTCGACCATCTTCCTGAAGAGGACGGGCCGCCAGGCCGCCGAGAGTTCCGGGTGCTCGTCGAGGAACGCGAAGACCCGCTCGTACTGGTCGAAGATCTCGAAGTGCCTGCGGGTCGTGGTGCGCAGGATGCTGCCGCGGCGGCGCTGGAGGTAGTGCACGCAGACCCGGTCGAGGGTGGCGATCGAGCCCGCCTTCATCAGGACCGGAGCGGTCCAGGGCGTGTCCTCGTAGAGGCCGGGCGGGAAGGTGAAGCCCTCGCGTTCGATGAAGTCGCGGCGGTAGGCCTTGTTCCAGGCGACCATCAGGAGGCGCAGCAGGCCGGGCCTCTCGCTCAGCCGGAAGGGGGCGGGGCCCTCCTCCTTCAGGAGGCTCGCGAACTGGTTGCGCACGGCCTCGCCCGACCAGAAGGTGCGCGCGTAGTCGTAGATCAGGACGTCCGGCTCGTCGGTCTCCTTGATGCGGTCGGAGATCGCGTGCAGGGAGTGGGGGGTGAGGGTGTCGTCGCTGTCGAGGAAGATCAGGTAGTCGCCGCTGGCGCGCTTCATGCCGGCGTTGCGGGCCGGGCCCAGACCGACGTTCTCCTTGAGGTGGACGGCCTTCATGCGGGTGTCACGGGCCGCGCGCTCGTCGATGAGGGCGCCGCATGCGTCGGGTGAGGCGTCGTCGACCACGATCAGCTCGAAGTCCGTGAACGATTGCTCGAGGACGGATTCGAGGCATGCGTGCAGATATGCCTGCACCTTGTACACGGGCACGATGACACTGAACCGGGGCAAGGCACATCCATGGGTCGGCGCGGGCATACTGCCCGGAAACGCCCCGGCGGCCGGTCGAGTTACGCCGTATGTGGCATATGGGGGATAGACGCGAGTGAGGCGGCCCCGGTGCTTGGCCGCCTCACTCGTCGAACTCAGGTTCCACTGTTACTCGTGATCGGTTACTTCACCGCGCCCGCCATCACGCCGGACACGAACTGCCGCTGGAACGCGAAGAACACGGCCAGCGGGATCACCATCGAGATGAACGCGCCGGGCGCCAGGATCTGCACGTTGTCGCCGAAGGACCGCACCTGCTGCTGGAGCGCGACCGTGATCGGCGGGCTCTCGGAGTCGGCGAAGATCAGCGCGATCAGCATGTCGTTCCAGACCCAGAGGAACTGGAAGATGCCGAGGGAGGCGATCGCGGGCGCGCCGAGCGGCATCACGACCCGGAAGAAGAGCCGCAGTTCACCGGCTCCGTCCAGGCGCGCGGCCTCCAGGAGTTCGCGGGGGATCTCCGCGAAGAAGTTCCGCAGGAGGAAGATCGCGAACGGCAGCCCGAAGGCCACGTGGAAGATGACCACGCCGATCGTCGTCTCGAAGATGCCGATCGCGCCGAAGATCTTCGACACCGGTAGCAGCGCCACCTGCACCGGCACCACGAGCAACCCGACGACGCCGATGAACCACCAGTCGCGGCCCGGGAACTCCATCCACGCGAAGGCGTATCCGGCGAGGGACCCGATGATCACGACGAGCAGCGTCGCCGGGACGGTGATCATGATGCTGGACAGGATCGAGTCGGTGATCGTCTCGTCCTTGAGCAGGTTCGTGTAGTTGTCCAGCGTCATCTGCGACGGCGTGGAGAAGACCTTCCACCAGCCGCTCTCCGCCATGTCGGCCGAGCTGCGCAGCGAGCCGAGCAGCAGACCGATCGTCGGCACCAGCCAGAAGAGCGCGACGACGGTGAGGAAGACGCGTACGGCGGTGCCGCTCAGGACGGAGGCGATCCGCCCGCCGAGCGACTGCTTCGCCTGCACCACTTCGACTTGGGTGGTCATCGCCGAGCCTCCCGCCGAAGTCGCCTGACGTTGAAGAGCATCACCGGGATCACGAGGAGGAAGAGCAGCACGGCGATCGCGCTCGCCACGCCCGAATCCTTGTCGAGGAACGCGGAGTTGTAGAGCTGGAGCGCCAGGACGTTCGCGTCGTCCTTCGAGGAGTTCGGCGCGATGATGAAGATCAGGTCGAAGATCTTCAGTACGTTGATCATGAGCGTGACCGTCACCACCGCGAGCACCGGCGCGAGGATCGGCACCGTGATCCTGCGGAACACCTGCCACTCGTTGGCGCCGTCCACGCGGGCGGCCTCCAGGAGTTCACGCGGCACGCTGGCGAGGCCGGCCGCGATCAGGACCATCGCGAAGCCCACCCAGATCCACAGGTACGAGCCGATCACCGCGGGCGTGATGAGGGAGGGGCCGAGCCAGTCCACTCCGTTGTACGGCTCACGGAAGTTGCTTGCGGGGAAGCGGAGTTGGGCGCCGTCCGCCTCCTTGGGGAGCGCGAAGGTGCCGTCGTCCGCCGCCTCGGCCGATGCCACCACCTTGCCGTCCTTGACGGCCTCGATCTTGATCCCGGGATAGCCGAACTCGGTCTTGTCCGGGGCGTTCATCTCGCCCCGGCCCTTGCCGCGGGTGAAGTCCTGCCAGGCCGTGCCGGTGACCTTGCCGGGGTCCGGCTTCGCGGCCGCGGCGGACTTGGCGCCGTCCGGCATGTTGTCCGGCGCGACACCGGTCAGGGGGAGGACGACGGGGGTGCCCGCGCTCACCGTCTTACGGGTGATGAAGGCGCCCCCGTCCGCCGCCTTCAGCGGCGACTCCGTACTGGGATGCGCCTGCGGGAAGGCGGACGACTCGGCGAAGGTGTCGTGCGCGGTCACGAAGATGGCGTTGGCGACACCCCGGTCGGGATCCGACTCGTACACGAGCCGGAAGATGATGCCGGCCGCGAGCATCGATATCGCCATCGGCATGAAGATGACCAGCTTGAACGCCGTTCCCCAGCGGATGCGTTCGGTGAGCACGGCGAAGATCAGGCCGAGCCCCGTCGCGACCGTCGGCGCGACCACCACCCAGATCGCGTTGTTCTTGATCGCGGTGAGGATGGTGTCGTCCGTGAACAGGGTCTTGTAGTTGCCGAACGCCGTGAAGTCGCCCGACTTGTCGAAGAAGCTGCGGAAGAGCGAGTACCCGATGGGGTAGAGGACGAGCGCGCCGAGCAGCACCAGAGCGGGCGCCAGGAACAGCACCGCCATGCCCTTGCGTGTGCCGGTCACGCTCTTGCGCGGTTTCGGGGCCGGGGGCAGCGCCACACTCGGCGTGTCCCCGGCGTTCGCGGACGCCACCGCGTCAGTCCTTGTAGGCCTTGGCGGCGGCCGTCTCCAGCGCCTTCTGCGTGCCCGCGACGTCCTTCGGGTTCTTCAGGAAGTCCTGCAACGCCTTCCACTCACCCTTGCCCGGCGTGCCGCCGAAGGCCTGCGGGGCCTGGTCGGACATGTCGAAGCGGATGTCGTCGCCCGCCGCGATCAGCGCCTTGGCGATGTCCCGCTGCACGTCGTTCGGGTACGCCGCCAGGTCGAGGTTCTTGTTCGGCGAGACGAAACCGCCCGACTCCGCCCAGATCTTGGCCGAGTCCGGCGACGCGAGGAAGGTGAGCAGCGCCTGGGCGCCCTTGCTGTCCTTCAGCGCCACGGCGGCGTCACCGCCGACGACCGCCGGGGACTCACCGCCGACCGCCGGGAACGGGAACACCTTGGCGTCCGTGCCGACCTTGGCCTTCGTCTCCGAGATCGGCAGCGAGACCATGTCGCCCTCGAAGACCATGCCCGCCTTGGGCTGGTCGCCGCCGGTGAACGTCTGCTTCACGGAGGCGGGGAACTCGGTCTGCAGCGCGCCGTTCGCGCCGCCCGCGACGAAGCCCTTCTTCCCGAAGAGCTCACCGAGCGTGGTCAGCGCCTCCTTCACGGAGGGGTCCGTCCACTTGATCTCGTGCTCGGCGAGGTCGTCGTACTTCTCCGGGCCCGCCTGCGAGAGGTAGATGTTCTCGAACCAGTCGGTGAGGGTCCAGCCGTCGGCGCCCGCGACGGAGATCGGCGGTACGCCGGAGTCGTACACGGTCTGGGCCGTCTTCAGGAAGTCGTCCCAGGTCTTGGGCGCCTTGGCGCCCGCGTTGTCGAAGACCTGGGTGTTGTACCAGACCAGGGACTTGTTGGCGGCCTTGAAGTACACGCCGTACTGCTTGTCGTCGACGGCTCCGAGGTCCTGCCAGCCCTGCGCGTAGTTCTTGTCGAGCTGCTTCTGCGCCTCGGGCCCGACCGGCTTGGCCCACTTGTTCTCCACGGCCTGCTCGATCGCGCCGACCTGCGGAAGCATCGCGACGTCCGGCGGCTGGCCGCCCGCGACCTTCGACTCCAGGAAGCTGATGATGGGGTCCTGGGCCGGTACGAAGGTGACCTTGGCGCCGGTCCGCTTCTCGAACTCGTCAAGAACCTTGAGGAAGACCTTCCGCTCCGAGCCGCCCCAAACCGCGGCGACGGACACGGTCTGCCCGTCCAGCTTGGGGAGTTGGACCGCGGCACCGCTCTCCTTGCCGCCGCCCTTGTCCCCGCTGTCCTTGTCGTCGCCGTCGTCCCCGCAGGCGGTGACGGTGAGCGCTAGCGCGCCCGCGACGACGGCCGCGGCGAATTTGGCTGTGGTACGCCTGTGTTGCGGTGCCCTGCGTGATCGAAGACTGCTGCGCATCACTGCCCCGTTTCTCTGCCATGGCGAGTCCCGTGCGGTCTGTCTACGCCCGCTCGGGGAGGGGCGGCAAGAGCGCAAACAGTGTCAACCAGGTGATCGTGATGGCGTTGTGACGTGCCGTCATGAGCTGCGCGGGTGCGCCCGCCGGGGGTGGGTCACAGGAGAGACGGCACCTGATCCGCGGAGACGGACCGAGCGGCCCGCTCCAGCGCACTGGCGAGCAGCGCCAAGTCCGTTGGGCCATTGCCAAGTTCACGCACCGGACGACGCGCGGGCGGATCGCCCATCCGCTCCCACTCCAGAGGAACAACCGTGGGCCGCAAAGTGGACGTACGGGGAATCCGCCCAGTAACCCGCCCCGCCTGGAAAGGGCTCACGCGCCCGTCGGCAGTACGAAGCACCCCCCGCCCGGGGGCGGGCTCCTCCGGCCCCGGAGACACGGCATCCAGGGAGACCCGCAGAGCAGCCCGCCGCCCCAGCTCCGTCTCAGGCGTCCGGTCACCGCCCGCCGTGGTGGCGACCAAATGCACCCCGAGCCGCTCCCCGTCCCGGGCCACCGCTTCAAGCGCCCGCACGACGGACCCCGCGGCAGGCCGCCCCGGCGACCCCAGCGCGGGCGAGAGCAGCGCGTCGAAGTCGTCGACGAGCACGACGAGCCGAGGCAGCGGAGGCCCGGGGTCGGCCCCCTTGCGCGCGGCAGCGACAGGCCGCAGCCGCATCGTGGAACTCGGCGGCGGGTCGAGATCACCCGCACCACCCCCGCCGAGCTGAGGCGCCTGCGCATGCCACTCGGCGAACCCGAGCCGCCCGAGCAACTCGGCCCGCCGCTTCAGCTCGGCGGTCAGCGACTGGGCGAACTCCCGCATCCGGACGGGGTCGTTGGCGGCGAGATGCGTCGTGACATGCGGCAGGTCCGTACAGACCGCGAGGCCTTCTACCAGCCTTACGTTCCCGCCGTTCGTCCCGCTGCCCACGCTTCCCGTGGTGTCCCGCCCGTCGATCAGCACCATGCCGAGGCGGTCCGGGCGCTCCGCCGCGGCCAGCGAGGCGGCGATGGAGCGCAGGAGCTCCGTACGCCCGCTGCCCGAAGGGCCCTCGGCCAGGACATGCGGGCCCTCGGCGGCGAGGTCCACGACCACGGGCCCGCGCGGGCCCGCACCGAGTACCGTCCAGGCGCGCCCGCCCAGCGCCTCGGAATCATCGGCGGCCGCTGCCCAGCGGGCCATGAGGGACGCCGGGGTGGCACGGGCGAGCCCCAACTCGTCCAGGAGCCGGGCCATTTGAGGCAGAGGAGCGGACACGCGCGCGTGCCCGTCGCCGGGCGCCCCGTCCGTGCGGAAAGGCGCGAGCGCGCGGGCGAACCGCTCGGCCCAGGCCTGCGACACCGCGTCCACCGCGGCGACCGTGCCGTGCCCCGCGGGCCGGCCGTCCACGGTCCGCAGCAGCCGCAGCGCGGTGGCCACGTCGCCGCTGAGCAGCGCGACGGCGCCGCACGCGCGGAAGGCGGGCGAAACTGAGCAGGCTGCTTCGTACGTGGCCGACACCGGGGAAGCGGGCGACGCGGCGGGGGTCTCCGCGAGGCAGACGACATGGATCCCGGCGGTGGCGCCTTCCCGCGTCAGCCGCACCACGGCTTCGCGCAGCCCTGCGGACCCGGGGTCGCCGTCCACCACGACGACGGTGCGGGGCCCGGTGTCCGGAGAAGTGTCGGCAGAGCTGTCGGCCGCGGTGGCGGACGCCCTGTCCGCCGCGTGGTCGTCGAGGCGCCGCAGCAGCTCTCCCGTGCGCGCCGCCGCCTGCTCGCGGTCGTAGGCCAGGAGGAGGCGGCAGTCCTGGCCGTGCATGGGCCGCAGATGCGGGAGCCAGCCGAGCCAGGACCACTCGGCGGTGCGCTCCGGCGTGGGCCGTGCGCGATCCGTGCTGAGCAGCACGATCTCCAGGGCGTCGGGGGAGTGCAGCGCGGCGAGCTGGGCGACGACGGCACGGGCGAGCCCCGTCAGGCGCTCACGCGGGCCCGCGAGGCCGAGCGCGCCCGCCTCCCGCAGGCTGACCGTCACGGGGACGGCGGGCAGCAGGCCACGCTCGTCCGGGGTCGCGCGGTCCACCGTGCCGAGCCGGACCGCGAGCGCCTCGGGGTGGCCGGGGCCGCGCTCCCAGAGCCGGGGGCCGGGGCCGAGCGCCGTGAGCAGCAGGGCCGCGGGGTCGGGCCAGGACTCCGGGGTCCGCGCGGCGGCGGCCACCGCGAGGTCTTCGGGGGTGGGGGCGGCCGGTTCGGGGGGCGCGGCGTGGCTTCCCGTCCCGTACGCATCGTCCTCGTGGCCCGCCGGTCCGTACGCGTCGTCACGGGCGCCGGTCAGCCGCCGGGCCCAGGCCGAGAGGCCGCCACGCTTGCGGAGCGTGCGCGGCACGGTCGTCCCGCGTGCGGGGGTGCCGAGGCGGGTGCTCTCGGCGTCCGGAGCGCCGCCCTGCTGCGGGACGAGCGGCACGTCGGTGAGGGACGTCTGCCCGACCGCCCCGCTCTGGCTTCCCTCGCCCGCGGCGCCCCACTCCGCGGAGCCGTACGCGTGGTGGGTGCCGCCGGAGGGCGTGTGGCCTCCTTCCGGGGGCGCACTGTGGGGGGCTTCGGCGCTCGCGGTGACCCGCACGCGCACGTGCCCCTCGCCGTCGGGGGCCGTGGGCAGCGCGCCGCCCGTCCCGTCCCTGGCGGTGAACCGCAGCGCGGACTCGCCGAGCCGCAGCAGGGAGCCGGGGGTCAGGCGCACCGGGCGGTCGGTGATCTCGCGGCCGTCCACCGTCGTGCCGTTCGTGGAGCCCAGGTCCGTGACGGTGACCTGGCCGTCCGGGGTGAGGGTCACCGCGCAGTGCAGCCGCGACACGTCCGGGTCGTCCAGGGGGACGTCCGCGTCCGCCGAGCGGCCGACACGGATCTGGCCGCCGTGCAGGAGGTGCACCCCGCCCGCGTCCGGGCCCGCGACCACGTGCAACTGGGCGGCGGCTCCCGCCAGTTCGGGTCCGGGCTCGGCGGGGGAGCCGAGCGAGAGCACCGCTCCGTCTATCAGCGGGGGCTCTCCGAGGGTGCAGCGCTGGGCGTCGAGGCGCTCCGACTCCGCGTACAGGACGAGGGGGCCTTCGCCGCCCGCGACGGCGGTGGCGAGGCCGGAGGCGACGGTGGCCAGAGCGGTCCCCGCGGGGGCGGTGACCAGCACGTCACAGGCGCCGCGCGGCACGACGGGGCGGCCATGGGGCTCGGCGGTCTGGCCGCTGCGCGGCCCGAGGACGGTCAGCCGGATCTGCATCGCCGTCAGCGGTCCCTTCTGCCCTTGCCGCCGGGCACGGGGACTCGCGCTGTGATTCCCCCCACCGCACACGGCCACGTCGGCCAGTAACAGATAAGCATCCTCGCACCTGCCACTGACAACACGCCCGGCGGCCACCCGTAAGTGATCTTGAATGGTCGGCTCTGCTCGGAAAAGTGCCTGCTTGGACTGTTGCGATCGCCGGTCGTCCCATCGTGACGAAGGTCAATTCGACGCCATTCGGCAACCAACGGCCCCCATGGGGCGTCTTTCCACCGAACAGCTGTCCGGGCACCCGGTGGCCGGGGTGGAATGTGACCGGCCAGTGCCCCGTTCGGCGGCACTACAGTGGGTCGGAACACCTTCCGGCGGGTAGCCGGGTCCGGACAGACCAGCCAGATCAGCAGGGAGCGCATGACGTGCGGCCGGTAGGCAGCAAGTACCTCCTCGAGGAGCCGCTCGGGCGCGGCGCCACGGGCACCGTCTGGCGAGCCCGCCAGCGCGAGACCGCGGGTGCCGAGGCGGCCGTTCCCGGCCAGCCCGGCGAGACCGTCGCGATCAAGGTCCTCAAGGAAGAGCTCGCCAACGACGCGGACATCGTGATGCGATTCCTCCGCGAGCGATCCGTCCTGCTCAGGCTCACGCACCCGAACATCGTGCGGACCCGTGACCTGGTCGTCGAGGGCGAGCTCCTCGCCCTCGTGATGGACCTGGTGGAGGGCCCGGACCTGCACCGCTACCTCCGCGAGAACGGCCCGCTCACGCCGGTCGCGGCCGCCCTCATGACCGCCCAGATCGCCGACGCCCTCGCCGCGAGCCACGCGGACGGAGTCGTGCACCGGGACCTGAAGCCCGCGAACGTCCTGCTCAAGCAGGATGCCGACGGCTCGATGCACCCCATGCTCACCGACTTCGGCATCGCCCGCCTCGCCGACTCCCCGGGCCTGACCCGCACCCACGAATTCGTCGGCACGCCCGCGTACGTGGCGCCCGAGTCCGCCGAGGGCCGCCCGCAGACCAGCGCCGTCGACATCTACGGCGCGGGCATCCTCCTGTACGAGCTCGTCACCGGACGCCCGCCGTTCGGCGGCGGCTCGGCCCTGGAGGTCCTGCACCAGCACCTGAGCGCCGAACCGCGCCGCCCCTCCACGGTCCCGGACCCGCTGTGGACGGTCATAGAGCGCTGCCTCAGCAAGAACCCCGACCACCGCCCCAGCGCCGAGAACCTCGCGCGCGGCCTGCGGGCCGTCGCGGACGGCGTGGGCGTGCACGCGTCCAGCGCGCAGATCGCAGCCGCGGAGGGAGTGGGCGCCCTCCTGATGCCCGACCCGGACCCCGCGATGGTGCCGGGGACGGCCGGAGCCGCCGACCCCACCCAGGTGCTTCCGAGCAACGCGGGCTCGTACGACCCGAACGCGGCGACGAGCGTCATGCAGAACACCGGCTCCGGCCCCGGCGCGGGGGGCGCGGGCAACCCTGGCGCGGCCGACCCGACGGCCGTCATGCCGCCGGTGCCGCCGAACCAGCCCGGAGACGACCCGAACGACCCGCACCCCTGGCAGAACCAGATGCGGGCGGCCCGGGACCGCAACGAACAGACGCAGGTCCAGTCGTACCTCGACCCGAACGAGGACCCGCTGCGCCGTCGCCGCCCCCAGCGCCAGGTGCAGCAGCCGCAGCCGCAACAGCGCCCCCAGCAGTACGCGCCGCAGCAGCAGCGCCCGCAGCAGTACGCGCAGCCGCAGCAGCGTCAGCAGTACGCGCCGCCGCCGCAGCAGACGCCGCCCCAGCAGCCGCCCGCGGGACGGCCGCCGCGTGAGCCCAGGCAGCGCAGCTCGAGCCCGAACCGGATGAAGATCCCGGGTCTCGGCTGCCTCAAGGGGTGCCTCTTCACTCTGATCATCCTCTTCGTGGCGAGCTGGCTCGTCTGGGAGCTGAGCCCGCTCCAGGAGTGGATCGGCACGACGAAGGGTTACTGGGAACAGCTGACGGACTGGTACGACACGGTTTCCGGCTGGATGGGCAAACTGAACGGCAATTAGCCGCCCGGTGGTCAGTGATGGCGAATCCCCTGCCGACTCTGGGGATTTGTCGACACCTGCGGGGTGATTTCTGCTCCTGGAGTGAAGGTTGGCGTCGAGGCCGCGTAGTTTTGTCGCCAACACGCATCCGTAGGAGCAGTCTTGGCACGCAAGATCGGCAGCCGGTACACCGCCCACCAGATCCTTGGTCGGGGCAGCGCCGGCACGGTGTGGCTCGGCGAGGGGCCCGAGGGTCCCGTCGCCATCAAACTGCTGCGCGAGGACCTGGCGTCCGACCAGGAGCTGGTCGGACGCTTCGTCCAGGAGCGCACGGCTCTGCTCAGCCTCGACCACGCGCGCGTGGTGGGCGTCCACGACCTGGTGGTCGACGGGAACGACCTCGCCCTGGTCATGGACCTCGTCCGCGGCACGGACCTGCGCACCCGCCTCGACCGTGAGCGCCGCCTCGCCCCCGAGGCGGCAGTGGCGATCGTGGCGGACGTGGCCGACGGCCTCGCGGCGGCGCACGGGGCGGGGATCGTGCACCGTGACGTGAAGCCGGAGAACGTCCTGCTCGACATGCAGGGTCCGCTGGGCCCCGGCGGCTCGCACCCCGCGCTCCTGACGGACTTCGGCGTCGCCAAGCTGATCGACTCCCCGCGCAGGACCCGCGCGACGAAGATCATCGGTACGCCGGACTACCTCGCCCCGGAGATCATCGAGGGCCTGCCCCCGCGCGCGGCGGTCGACATCTACGCCCTCGCGACGGTCCTGTACGAGCTCCTGGCGGGCTTCACCCCCTTCGGCGGTGGCCACCCCGGAGCGGTCCTGCGCCGCCACGTGACGGAGACGGTGGTCCCCCTCCCCGGCATCCCGGACGAACTCTGGCAGCTGATGGTCCAGTGCCTGGCGAAGGCCCCGGCGTCCCGCCTGCGCGCCTCGGAGCTCGCGGCGCGGCTGCGGGAGCTGCAGTCGCTTGTGGCGGGGATGCCGCCGCTGGACGTGGACGAGCCGGAGACGGAGCCGCTGCCGGATGAGGCAGCGGACGAGCCGGCTCCGGAACCATCTCCGGGCGCCCCCCGGCGCGGGGCGGTCCCCCTCGTCCCCGCCTCGTCCCCCGACTCGAACCGTGACACCCACACCTCCATGCGGGTCCCGGGCCCGGACGAGCTCGCCGGGGGCGCCCGCGGCACGGCCCGCGCGCCTCGCGCGTCCGGCTCGGCCCGCCCCGGCTCGGCCCGCCACCGCGCCTCTGCCCGCCGCCGCAGGATCACGCTGGGCGTGGCGGGGGCGGTGCTTGTGGCTGCCGCCGGGATCGGCACGTGGGCGGCCACGAGCGGCGACGACGCCGACGCCACGCCCCCGGACACAAAGAACTCGGCCCCTACGGCGCCGTAACCTCCCCGCCCTGCCCCGCCGCTTCGCGCCGGATCTCCCCCACCCACCCACCCGATCACCCCGCATCGGCCCGCCCCCCCCGGGGGGCTGAGCCCTGTGGTTCGGTGGCCCCTGTCCCGCCGCTTCGCGCCGGATCTCCCCCAGCCACCCACCCGTTCACCCCGCATCGGGCCGCCCCCCCCCGGGGGCTGAGCCCTGTGGTTCGGTGGTCCCTGTCCCGCCGCTTCGCGCCGGATCTTCCCCACCCGCCCACCCGCCCACCCGATTACCCCGCATCGGCCCGCCCCCCCCCGGGGCTGAGCCCAGTCGTTCGGTTGCCCCCGCCCCGCCGCTTCGCGCCGGAATTTGCCCGCCCGCCCACCCACCTGATTACCCCGGGTGAACGGGTGGGTGGGTGGGAGAGGTCCGCCGCGAAGCGGCGGGAAAGGACAGCCCGAACGCTGCGACGGCCGAGTCGTTAGGCGGGTGGCAGCGGCGTACGGCCTTCGGGCGGCGCAGGTGGTGCCGGGTGATCGGGTGGGTGGGAGACCCGCCGCGGAGCGGCGAAGAAGAGCCCCGGGCTGCGGGGCAAGGCCCCCGTAGAGATCAGCTCGGCCCGCAGGGCAAGGCCCCGTAGCGGCCCGCAGGGCGAGGTGCCCGGGGTCGTGGGTAGCCGCTTCCCCCGCCGGGAGGCCAGGCCGCTTGCGTCCAGCCGTTACGCTGGACCCGTGGCAGTCGTCGATGTATCCGAAGAGCTCAAGTCCCTCTCCTCGACCATGGAGTCGATCGAGGCCGTCCTGGACCTCGACAAGCTGAGGGCAGACATCGCCGTGCTCGAGGAGCAGGCGGCCGCGCCGTCCCTGTGGGACGACCCGGAAGCGGCACAGAAGATCACCAGCAAGCTGAGTCACCTCCAGGCGGAGGTGCGGAAGGCCGAGGCCCTGCGCGGGCGTATCGACGACCTCAGCGTGCTCTTCGAGATGGCCGAGGAGGAGGACGACTCGGACACCCGCGCCGAGGCCGAGACCGAGCTCACGGCCGTCAAGAAGGCGCTGGATGAAATGGAAGTCCGTACGCTCCTCTCCGGTGAGTACGACGCCCGTGAGGCGCTCGTCACCATCCGCGCGGAGGCCGGCGGCGTGGACGCCTCGGACTTCGCGGAGAAGCTCCAGCGCATGTACCTGCGGTGGGCCGAGCGCCATGGCTACAAGACGGAGCTCTACGAAACCTCGTACGCGGAAGAGGCCGGCATCAAGTCGACCACCTTCGCCGTCCAGGTCCCGTACGCGTACGGCACGCTCTCGGTCGAGCAGGGCACCCACCGTCTCGTCCGCATCTCGCCCTTCGACAACCAGGGACGCCGCCAGACCTCCTTCGCCGGAGTCGAGATCCTCCCGGTCGTCGAGCAGACCGACCACATCGAGATCGACGAGTCCGAGCTGCGGATCGACGTCTACCGTTCGTCCGGTCCCGGCGGCCAGGGCGTCAACACGACCGACTCCGCGGTCCGCCTGACGCACATCCCCACCGGCATCGTCGTCTCCTGTCAGAACGAGCGCTCGCAGATCCAGAACAAGGCGAGCGCGATGAACGTCCTCCAGGCCAAGCTCCTCGAGCGCCGCCGCCAGGAGGAGCAGGCGAAGATGAACGCCCTCAAGGGAGACGGCGGCAACTCCTGGGGCAACCAGATGCGTTCGTACGTCCTGCACCCGTACCAAATGGTCAAGGACCTGCGCACGGAGTTCGAAGTGGGCAACCCCGAGTCCGTGTTCAACGGCGAGATCGACGGTTTCCTCGAAGCCGGAATTCGCTGGCGCAAGCAGCAGGAGAAGTAAGCACCGCTTTATCGACAAGGCAACTGCCGCCCTTTGGGCGGCAGTTGTTTTTGTCGTGCCTCTTACGTCACAGTCACATCTCCGTACGCCGGTCAACTGATGCCATTTCAGACATCGCGCCCGCAACGACCTTGACGTGTCTGGGGAAACTGGAAAGGCTAGCGAGCGGCATGCGTATCTCTGGGGCGCGTGTGATCTGTGGGGGCGGATATCAGCGCTCCCGACGAACGCAGTCCCGGACGCTGCCTCACTGACGATTCAGCTACTGGGGGTAGCAGCCAGATGACCAAGAAGACGCGGATCCGCGTAGCGCGAATAGCGGCGGGTGCGGTGATCGCCGCCGGCGCTTCGCTGACCGCCGCCGGTGCCGCCTCGGCCCTCGACGTCGGTGTCGACCTCGGTGGTGCGAGCGCCAGCGCCAGCGCCGACGAGAACGGCATCGGCGTCGACGTCGGCCTGGGTGAGGACGACGACGAGCCCACCGAGGAGCCCACGGAGATTCCGACGGGCGAGCCCACGGAGCCCACCGAGGAGCCGACGGAGCCGACCGAGGAGCCCACCGAGCCCACGGAGGAGCCGACCGAGCCCACCGACGAGCCCACCGAGCCCACCGACGAGCCGACGGAGCCCACCGAGGACCCGACGGACCCCTCGGACCCGGGCACGCCCACCGAGGACCCGAGCGACCCCGGTAACGGCAACGGCACCGGTGGCAACGACAACGACCCCGACGGCGGCTCCAACCCCGTCGAGCAGGGCAAGGGCAAGGACAGCCTGACCGACACGGGCTCCACCCCGGTCGAGCAGGGTGACAAGGCCGACAAGGGCGAGCTCGCCGAGACGGGCGCCGCCGAGACCACGTTCCTGCTGATCGGCGCCGCGACGATGATCGCCGGCGGCATCGGCTTCCGCATCCTGCCGCGCTTCGTCGGCAACCGCGGCGCAGCCGCCTGATCCAGGGCGACGGCATCCGCGTACGGAGCGTACGGAGCGTACGGAGACGTATGCGGCGCATGACATGAGAGAAGGGCCCGGAGCATCCAGCTCCGGGCCCTTCTGGTGTCCTGGCACGCGCCTCAGGCGTACTGAGCGGCGCGCTAAGCGGTCTGGTGCGCCAGCAGGGCCACCGCCGCGATCAGCACGACGAGCACCCCTATCAGCGCCGCAGGGCTGAGGCCGCCGAACGGTCCCTCCTGCTGCAGGCGCTCGCGGCTGGCCCGGCAGACGGGGCAGCGGCCTTCACTCACGGGCCCCGCGCAGTTCGCGCATACCAACCTGTCATGGGTCATGCGCTTCTCCTCCCGCACAGTTACAGCCTGCCCAACGCTAGAGGGAACCCAACCGTTCCCCCTACCACTGTGCCAGCTTCCACGAATTTCGGCGCGGCCCGCCCATCCTCGTCGGTTTCCGACTGTTACGTTCCGTGGTATATCCGCGACAATTCGCGCAACTCAGGACGCTGACTGCGCTCGCGTACCCGCTTCGCGTATGGTCACGCTCACCTACCCCCGGCGACCCGTGGTGCATCCGTGATCCGATTCGACAACGTCTCCAAGGCCTACCCCAAGCAGACCCGGCCCGCCCTCCGGGATGTCTCTCTGGAGATCGAGAAGGGCGAGTTCGTCTTCCTGGTGGGCTCCTCCGGCTCCGGAAAGTCCACCTTCCTGCGGTTGGTCCTGCGCGAGGAGCGCACCAGCCACGGCCAGGTGCACGTCCTCGGCAAGGACCTCGCGCGCCTCTCCAACTTCAAGGTGCCCCACATGCGGCGCCAGTTGGGCACCGTCTTCCAGGACTTCCGCCTCCTTCCGAACAAGACCGTGGGCGAGAACGTCGCGTTCGCGCAGGAAGTCATCGGCAAGTCCCGTGGCGAGATCCGCAAGTCCGTGCCCCAGGTCCTCGACCTCGTCGGTCTCGGCGGCAAGGAGGACCGGATGCCCGGCGAGCTCTCCGGTGGTGAGCAGCAGCGGGTGGCGATCGCGCGAGCCTTCGTCAACCGTCCGAAGCTCCTCATCGCCGACGAGCCGACCGGCAACCTCGACCCGCAGACCTCGGTCGGCATCATGAAGCTGCTCGACCGGATCAACCGGACCGGCACGACCGTCGTCATGGCGACCCACGACCAGCAGATCGTGGACCAGATGCGCAAGCGGGTCATCGAGCTGGAGAAGGGCCGTCTCGTCCGCGACCAGTCGCGCGGCGTCTACGGCTACCAGCACTGACGACCCGTACTGATCCACTGCACTGATCCACTGAAAGGGAGCCATGCGCGCCCAGTTCGTCCTGTCGGAGATCGGCGTCGGTCTCCGCCGTAATCTCACGATGACCTTCGCCGTCATCGTCTCTGTAGCCCTCTCGCTCGCCCTCTTCGGAGCCTCGCTCCTGATGAGCGACCAGGTGAGCACGATGAAGGGCTTCTGGTACGACAAGGTCAACGTTTCGATCTTCCTGTGCAACAAGGGGGACGCCGAGCAGGACCCCGGGTGCACCAAGGGCGCCGTCACGAACGAGCAGAAGGAACAGATCCGCACGGATCTGAAGAAGATGCCAGTCGTCGACACGGTCCAGTACGAGACGGCCGACCAGGCGTACAAGCACTACAAAGAGCAGTTCGGCGACTCCCCGCTGTCCAGCTCCCTCACGCCGGACCAGATGCAGGAGTCGTTCCGGGTCAAGCTCAAGAACCCGGAGAAGTACCAGGTCGTCAACACGGCCTTCAGCGGGCGGCCGGGCGTGCAGAGCGTGACGGACCAACGCAGCGTCCTGGACAACCTCTTCAACCTGCTCAACGGCATGCGGTACGCGGCGCTCGGCGTCATGGGGCTCATGCTGGTCGTCGCGCTGATGCTGATCGTCAACACGGTGCGTGTATCGGCGTTCAGCCGACGGCGTGAGACCGGCATCATGCGGCTGGTCGGTGCGTCCAGCTTCTACATCCAGGTGCCCTTCGTCATGGAGGCCGCCATCGCCGGTCTGATCGGCGGGGCCTTCGCCTGCGTGCTGCTGGTCGCCGGCAAGTACTTCCTCATCAACAACTGGCTCGTGGACAAGATCGACATGGTCAACTTCATTGGCTGGGACGCGGTACTCGGCAAGTTGCCGCTGGTTCTTACGGTCAGCTTCCTCATGCCGGCGTTCGCAGGCTTCTTCGCCCTGCGCAAGTACCTGAAGGTCTGACCCCCCTTCATCGGATTTGACGACACAAGCCCTCCTGAATCAAGATCAATCTGCCCCTGACCAGGGCTTTTTGACAAAAAAATCGGGAGGGTTCCGTCGTGTCTATACGACGTTTCAAGCATGGCCGCACGGCCAAGAGGGCGGCGCGAGGAGTCCGGACGGCGGTGGTCGGCCTGGCGCTGTCCGCCGCCGTACTGGCCTCGGGAGCGCCCGCGCAGGCCACGGCCACGGGGGCCGGGCAGCCCGTGCGCACCGCCGCGGTGGCGGCCGAGCAGCCCGCCCCGGCGGCGGAGCTGGGAGCGCAGCCGCGGGCGGCGCGCGGTGGCCAATACGGCTACCACTACGAGTACTTCATCTCCCGGCGCACCGCGACCGCCCAGGTGTCGTTCCGCAAGATGAACCGCATCATGAACGCGGTCTTCCCGATTCCGGGGATGCCGAAGACCGTCAAGAAGGGGCAGAAGATCTGCCTCAAGGGCGGCGGCCGGTGCAACCCCGTGCGTGTGACGAAGGTGGGGAAGACGTACTTCCGTCTGAAGTCCCTTCCTGGTCACCTGGAAGGCGCGAACAAGCTCATCACCTTCACGCTGAAGAAGAAGAGCGGCGGCAGGCTCTATCTGGACGTGCGGGCCAAGGGGCCCAAGACCGCGTGGCAGCGGCACCCGCTGGGCGGCGGGGCCAACAAGCTGTTCGCCAAGGGCATGTGGGGGATGTACGCGACCAACCTCAGCAGTGCCGCTCAGTACAACCTGATCTGAGCTGCGGGTGAGTGCCTCGTGAAGCGGGGCGTGTGCCGCGAGGTGTGAGGTATGTCCGGGGCGCTGTACGGTTCAACCGACCGTGCGGCGCCCTTCGTTGTCCTAGACTCACCGGCATGTCAGGCCCCGACCCGTTCTGCGACAGCCTCTCCCGGCCCCGCCGTATCCGCCGCGGGGCCGCCCTGACATTGGTGTTCGCGAGTGTGCTCGCTACCGGGGCGGCGACCGGGTCCTGGAGCGAGGCGTCCGGCGAAGGCCGGAAGTCGCCTGTGCCGTCCACCCGTTCCGTCGCCTCGTCCGGTGACACCGCCGACGAAGCCGCCGATGCCGCCGCCGAGGCGATGGCCGACGGCAAGTCCGGCAAGAAGGCCGCGGAGGACGCCGTCAGCCGCAGTGGCGACCGCTGGGGATCGGTGTACTCCCCTGGGGAGTACCGGGAGTTCGAGCAGGCCCTCGACGGCGCGTACACCGGTGTCGGCCTCTGGGCCAGGCGCGCGGACGACGGGCGCATCGAGGTCTCGCGGGTCCAGCGAGGCGGCCCCGCCGAGCAGGCCGGCATCCGCGAGGGCGACCGGCTCAGGAGCATCGACGGCAGGCGCGTGGCGGGACTTCCCGTGACGGAGGTCGTGTCCCTGCTGCGCGGTGCCCGCGCCGGCTCCCCGGTCGAGCTCGGCCTGGAGCGGGGCACGCGCGCGTGGAGCGAGACACTGCACAGGGCCCGCCTCTCCACGGACTCCGTCGCGGTCACGCAGCTCGCGGGCGGCGCCGTCATGATCAAGGTCGAGGCTTTCACCAAGGGCACGGGCGAGCGCGTGCGGTCCGCGGTGCGTGACGCACCCAAGGGCGCCGGGATCCTGCTCGACCTGCGCGGCAACTCCGGGGGCCTGGTGTCGGAGGCGGTCACCGCGGCTTCGGGGCTCGTCGACGGAGGCCTGGTGGCCACGTACGACGTACGTGGTCGGCAGAAGGCCCTGCACGCGGAGCGGGGCGGTGACACCACCAGACCCGTGGTCGCGCTGGTCGACGGCGGCACGATGAGCGCGGCCGAGCTGCTCACGGGCGCCTTGCAGGACCGTGGCCGCGCGGTCGTGGTGGGGTCGAAGACGTTCGGCAAGGGCTCGGTCCAGATGCCGAGCCGGCTGCCCGACGGCTCGGTCGCCGAGCTGACGGTCGGGCACTACCGCACTCCTTCGGGGCAGGCGGTCGACGGCCGGGGCATCACCCCGGACCTGGAGGTCGAGGACGGGGCCGAGACGCGGGCCGAGACAGTATTGACTGGCCTCGGACCCCCCTCGTAGTGCGAAAATGGCCGCACTATGGCGAAGGAAAAGGTAAAGCGCAAGGCTGCTAAGGCCGCCGAGAAGGCCCCCAGCAAGAAGATGGTCGCGCAGAACAAGAAGGCGCGGCACGACTACCACATCCTGGACACGTACGAGTGCGGCCTCGTCCTGATGGGCACCGAGGTCAAGTCGCTGCGGATGGGCAGGGCCTCCCTGGTGGACGGCTTCGTGCACATCGACCACGGCGAGGCGTGGCTGCACAACATCCACGTACCGGAGTACGTGCAGGGGACCTGGACCAACCACTCCGCCACGCGGAAGCGCAAGCTCCTGCTGCACCGGGCGGAGATCGACAAGCTGGAGTCCAAGTCGCAGGAGACGGGTCACACGATCGTGCCCCTGGCCCTGTACTTCAAGGACAGCCGGGTCAAGGTAGAGATCGCCCTTGCCAAGGGCAAGAAGGAGTACGACAAGCGCCAGACGCTCAAGGAGAAGCAGGACCTGCGCGAGACGAACCGCGCGATCGAGGCGGCCAAGCGGCGCCAGCGCAGCGCCTAGCCCGCGGCTCCCCGTCGGGTCCCTGGTGGGTCCCTGGTGGGCCTCGCGGGAATTGGCTGGCCCCGTCGGGCGTTGGTCACGTACGATGGGCACTGCCCCGCACAGCCGGGGCGGCTATTGAAAAAACAACATGGGGATGATCGGTTTCGACAGCGGATGTCGAAGCAGGGGAAGCGAGCCGAGGAAGCGGCAATGATCTCGTAAACCATATGTCGCAACCAATAATCGCCAATAACAAGAGCGATTCCCAGTCCTTCGCCCTCGCTGCCTAATAAGCAGTGAGTGAAGGACCCTAAATGGGTGTCAGCCCGGGAGTGTTCCCGACCCGGATCCTGGCATAATCTAGGGAACTAAACCATCGAGCCCGGTCACGGGGTTCGATGGGAAATCAAACAGTGACTGGGCCCGTCGGAGACTTGTTCGCGAGATCTCCGGGGCCGAGAAAATCGAAGCGAACTGCGCTCGGAGAAGCCCTCCTTTTGCACCGTTGGACGCGGGTTCGATTCCCGCCATCTCCACAATTCCCATGTGAGGTTAAAGCCCTCTGGCCGGTGGCCAGGGGGCTTTTTCCGTGTGCGCGGCACGGAACGTACGGGCACATCCTCTGGGCATGTGACTCGTTACTGCATCCGAGTGCAGGTTCCCGAACGGCCGGGCGGCACGGAAGACGGAAGTCCGGCCGAGTACGCAAGGTGCAGGAGGCAGTCGCTTGGATGCCACCATCACTCTCTTAGGTTCCCTTTTCGCCAGCCTCGGGATTCTGGGCGCGGCCGTGGTGGCCTATCTCGGCAAGCGCGGTGAGAACGCGCTCACGGGCTACTCCAGCCTCACGGAGAGACTCCAGACCGAGCGTGACCGGCTGGAGCGGCAGGTCGCCGAACGCGACACGAAACTCGCTGAGTTGAATGCTCTCCACGTGCACGACCAGAGCGAGATCGCCCGGCTGCTCATCGACAACCAACGGCTCGGAGGCACTCCGTGATCCAGCTCGAGCGACTCCTGGCCCGCCGTTGGCGCACCGTGTTCCTCGTCTGTGTGCTGGTCGCGCTCTGCGGTGTCGCGGCGCTGCTCTGGGCCCGCATCGACGCAGGTGACCGCCGTGCAGACCGGCTCGCCGCCGAGGCGGACCGGCGCGGCGAGGCCGTGTCCACTTTGGCCCGCGACGTACGGACCCTGCGCGCGCAGGTCCGCTCCCACGGCGACACCCCGGCGGCGCCGGACCCCGCCGACGCCGTCGAGGATCTCCTGTCCCGGGTGCGAGTACGGGTGCCCGGTTCGCCCGGAGCCACCGGCTCGCAGGGCGAGAAGGGGACGCCGGGGGTGGGCGGCCGACAGGGGGACCAGGGCGAGTCGGGAGAGGCCGGTGAACCGGGCCCGGCCGGGGCGGAGGGCGCGGAGGGCGCGGACGGCGCGAATGGCGCGAATGGCGAGCGGGGCCCGGAAGGACCGGCAGGGGCGGCGGGCCCCCCGGGCTCCAACGGCGCTGACGGAGCCGACGGAGCTGACGGCACCAACGGCTCCGACGGCGCGGGCGGAGCTTCGGGCCCCGATGGCCCCGCGGGCCCCGCAGGGCCGCGCGGCGAGCGTGGGCCCAAGGGAGAGGCAGGCGACGCCGGCCCCAACTGCCCCGACGGCTACAGCCTCCAGCAGCCACCGGGCGACCCCGACGCCCTGGTCTGCCGCCGAACCGGCGCAACCCCGACAGACCCGGCCCCCGCAGTCCTACTCCTGGCCACGCTGCTACCTCGACGCCGCCGGACGCTGGAGGAGCCGAGCTGAGGACGGGCTGCCGGGCGCCTGCCCTTGGCTGTGTGTTGCTGGGCTGGGGGTGGGGTCGCCGTGCTGCCGCTCCCGGCGCCTTGCTCCGGGACGGGCGGTCGGCCGCCGTGTCCCCGCACTCGCCGTCCTGCCCTGCTGCCGCCGGACGTCGGAAGCCCCGGGCTGGGGGCGGGCTGCCGGGCGCCTGCCCTTGGCTGTGTGTTGCTGGGCTGGGGGTGGGGTCGCCGTGCTGCCGCTCCCGGCGCCTTGCTCCGGGACGGGCGGTCGGCCGCCGTGTCCCCGCACTCGCCGTCCTGGTCCTGGGCTGACGGCGTGACCCGCGCCTGCCCTTCCTGCCCTTGCCTGCCTGTTGTTGGGCTGAGGGTGGGGCGCCGTGCTGCCGTGCTCGCCCCCCTGCCCCCGGCCTGGCTGCGAGACCTCGCCGCCCCGCACCTGCCCCCCCCACGCTCCCAGCCCCACCGGGGGACCAAAAACCGCCAGGCGATCTGTCCCACGCCGTACGTGGCCGGAGTGGGGGCTGTTGTGGAGGGGTGGAGTCGGGGATGCTGCTGGGTCATGAGTAGACCCGTGAGACGCGTCAACGCCCGTATGCGCCACTGGATCTGGCCCGCCGTGCTCGGCGTCGCGGCTGCCACCCTCTCCGTCAGTTCGCCCGCCGGGGCCGACTCCGACCGCAGCGGCCTGCCCGAAGCCATCGACACCATCCTCGGCGATCCCCGGATGGAGGGCGGCGCGGCGAGCGTCGTCGTCGCCGATGCCGCGTCCGGTGACGTGCTCTACCAACACCTGCCCAGCGGGCGCCTGATGCCCGCATCCAACACCAAGCTGCTCACCTCCGCCGCGGCCATGGAGCAGCTCGGGCCCGACCATCGCTTCACCACCGATGTGCTCAGCGATGGCAAGCGGCACGGTTCCACCCTCTCCGGGAATCTGTATCTGCGCGGCACCGGTGATCCGACCACCCTCGTCGGGGACTACGAACGGCTCGCCGCGAAAGTCGCTGACTCGGGCGTCCGGCGGGTCTCTGGGCGCCTCGTCGCTGACGACACCCGGTTCGACGACAAGCGCATCGGCGACACCTGGGCCGGCGACGACGAATTCGCGTACTACGCCGCCCAGATCTCCCCGCTGAGCGTCGCCCCGGACACCGACTACGACACAGGGACCGTCATCGTCGAGGCCTCGCCCGGTGCGAAGGCCGGGGACAGGCCGAAGGTGACGGTGACCCCGAAGACGGACTACGTGGACGTCGACAACAGTGCGAAGACCGTCCCCGCGGGTGGCGAGGACACGCTCACCATCGAGCGCGAGCACGGGACGAACACCATCACGGTCACCGGGACCGTCCCCGTGGGAGGTGGTGCCACCAAGGAGTGGATCACCGTCTGGGAGCCGACCGGATACGCGGCCGCCATCTTCCGGGACGCGCTGAAAGGGCACGGGGTGCGCGTGAGCGGGCCCACCAAGGCCGGGATCGCCACCCCCAAGGGCGCGCGGCAGCTCGCGTCGCACGACTCCATGCCGTTGAAGGAGCTGATGATCCCCTTCATGAAGCTCTCCAACAACATGCACGCGGAGAACCTCACGAAGGCGATGGGGCACGAAGCGACGGGGCGGGCCGGAAGCTGGCCGGACGGGATCGCATCCATCAGCGCCTACTTGAAGACCGCCGGTGTCGATCCCGGCAAGCTGCGCCACGTCGACGGATCCGGGCTCTCGCGTAAGAACAACGCCCCCGCCGACCAGCTGATCAAGCTGCTGCTCTCGGCGAAGGGCGAGCCTTGGTACGCCGACTGGTACAAGTCGCTTCCGGTGGCCTGCGACCCGGACAAGTTCGTCGGCGGCACCCTGCGCACGCGGATGTGCGGGACGCCGGCGGCCCTCAACGTACGGGCGAAGACAGGGTCGTTGACCGGGGCGTCCGCTCTTTCGGGGTACGTGAAGGACGCGGGCGGGCGTGAGCTGGTGTTCAGCATCATCCTGAACAATTACATGCCTTCGTCGGTGAAGGCCCTGGAGGACGCGATCGTCGTGACGCTCGCCAAGTCGACCGAGGACGAGGCCGTGCTCGTCAGGCCGCGCTCGGAGCGTGGGGCCGAGCCGAGCGGGGATCTGGAGTGCTCGTGGCGCAAGCCTGCGCGATGCTGAGCAGCAGCGCGCAGCACGCGGCGGCGACCGGCACCGCGTAGCCCTGGGCGGCACCGAGGTGCTCCACCACCCAGCCGCCGCACGCGGCGCCGCAGGCGATGCCCCCGAGGAGACCGGTGACGGCGAGGGTCATGCCCTCGTTCAACCGGCCCTCGGGGGTGCGCTGTTGGATCAGCGACATGCCGGTGACCATCGTCGGGGCCGTTGCCATCCCGGCGACGAGGAGAGCCCCGGCGAGCACAAGGAGTGAGCCGGTGAGCGTGGCGGCCAGGAGCGGCAGCGTCATCAGGACCGCCATCGCCACGGCACACAGGACGTGGCGGCGGTGCGCGGGCCCGCCCGGCTTGACCGTCCCGTAGAGGAGGCCCGCCGCGCAGGAGCCCGCGGCCTGGAGCGCGAGGATCGCGCCCGCGGCGGCCTTGTGGCCCTGTGTGTCGGCGTAGGCGATCGTCACGACCTCCATCGAGCCGAAGACGGCGCCCGTGGCGAGGAACGCGGCGAGCAGGGTGGGCATCCCGCGCGCGTGGAGGGGCGACTTCTCCTTGACCGTCGTACGTCCACGGGGCGGCGGTTCCGTCCCGCGCTGGGCGGCGAAGAGCAGCACGCCGGTCAGGAGCAGCACGACTCCGATGAGGGTGCCCGCCTCCGGGAAGAGCGCCCCGCACAGGAAGGCCGCGAGGACGGGGCCGAGCATGAAGCACAGCTCGTCCGCGGCCTGTTCGAAGGAGTTGGCGGTGTGCACGGCCCGGTCGTCATCCTTCAGGAGGTGGGCCCAGCGAGCCCGGGACATGCCGCCGGTGTTGGGGGTGGTCGCCGTCGCGGCGTACGCGGCGAACAGGGTCCAGTCGGGCGCTCCGTAGTGCACGCAGAGCAACAGCGCGAGCGAGCCGAGCGCGGCGGCAGCGGTGGCGGGGACGGCGATCCGCGCCTGGCCGTGCCGGTCGACGAGCCGTGCCGTCCAGGGCGCCACGACGGCGGTCGCGGCGAGGCCCGTCGCGGTGACGGCACCGGCGAGCGCGTACGAACCGCGTGCTCCGGCGATCATGATGACGGCGCTCACGCTGAACATGCCCATGGGGAGGCGGGCGATGAGGTTGCCGATGGTGAAGGCGGTGGCTCCGGGTATCCGGAAGAGACGGGCGTAAGGGTTGCGGCGGCGGGGCGCACGGGGTTCGGCGGGCGGCATGAGTTCGGCGGGCGGCATGCGATCACCCTCACCGGGGCGGCGGTGTGGGGTCCAACACCTTCTGGAGTCCGACTCACGCACTTCCGTTGTAAGTCCCCGGGGTGATGGCTGTAAGTTCCCGGCGTGACAGCAGAGCCGCCAGCGCAGCCCCGCATACCCCGCGCACCCCGCGACCTGGAGCCCCGCCTCCTGCGCGCCTTCATGGCCGTCTCCGAAGAGCTGCACTTCACGCGGGCCGCCGCCAGGCTGTACGTCGCCCAGCAGGCGCTCAGCCGTGATGTGCGGCGCCTGGAGCGGGAGTTGGGCGCCGAGCTGTTCGTGCGGACGACACGGCAGGTCACGCTGACCGCCGAGGGGGAGCGGCTGCTGCCGTACGCGCGGCGCGTCATCGAGGCACAGGACGACCTGACCGCTGCCTTCGCGCGCGGCACCGGAAACGGCCGTGCGGCACGCCCGCTGCTCGTGGACCTGAACAGCCCGGGGCTCACCTGTGGGCGTGTCCTGGAGCGGGCCCGCGAACTCGCCCCGGACTGCGAGCTGATGGCCCGCTTCGAGAGCGGGCTCACCGGGGCCGCAGCCGAGATCCTTGCCGGACGGCTAGACGTCTCCTTCGGGCGGTACGCCGGGCTCGAACCGGCGCTGCGGGCGCGGCTCGCCCAGCAGCCCGTGCGGTACGAGCCGATGGCGGTGCTGCTGCCGCTCGGCCACCCCCTGGCCGAGCTCGACGCTGTGCCGCTCGGCGCGCTCGCGGGGGAGAGCGTGTACGCGGGGGCGGGAAACCCCCGGACGCTGGAGTGGACCGACCTGGCGCATCGCCTTTTCGAGGGACGCGGGATCGACGTGGCGGCGCCCGCGCCCCTCGCCGTGGGCCCCGAGGAGTTCGGGCGGATCATGGCCAAGAACCGGACCCCCGTCCTCACCGCGGTGGACTTTCCGGCCATGCCCGAGTCGGTCCTGCGGCCCCTGATCGACCCCATTCCGCTGTCACCGGTGTCATTGGTGTGGAGAAAGGGGCTCGCGCACCCGGGGGTGGACGCTCTGCGCGCGGCCGCGGCCGAGCTCGCCGCCGCAGAGGGGTGGCTGCGGAGGCCCGAAGACGGGTGGGTTCCGGCCACAGATGCACTCATCATGATGAGCCTGGACTGACGGATTAGTACGACTGTCACCGCCGTGCGCTACATTCATGGTCCGGGCGCGGTGTGATAGGGGGGCGCTCGGACCGGGTGGGGGCCCGGTCCGACGGCAAGTTGCCCGGAGTCGTGCGCGCCCGAGTCAGGTTATGTGGGGGTTGTGCGTACGCATGGAGAATTGGCGAGAAGATGCCCTACCAGAACACACCCATGATCCGAACGAGGTCACCGTTCAGATCGACGGGGTGGGGCGGCAGCTGGCGGACCTGTCCGCCGAGAGTGACCAGAACGCGCCTGACGGGCCGGTTTTCGTCGATGAGACGGGCCGCCGCAGCCGGAGGTACCGCCGGATAGGCGTGATCGTCGGCATAGCCTGCGCCGTCTACGCGGTGATCATCGTGAGCACCCTGCTCTCGGGCAACTCGAACGCGCCCTGGCTCCCGATCGACCCCAAGGACGAGAAGCCGGCGAGCAAGGTGGACACACCGAACCGCCCGGCCGACTCCCTCGACCCCTCGGCCTCACCCGGCGCGACCCCGTCGCCCGGAGCGTCGGAGAGCGACACCACCGCCCCCGCGACCGGTGACGACGGCGGGGCCGACCCGTCGAAGACGGACGACGGCAAGGTCGAGCCCGGCGATTCGCCCGCCCCCGGCCCCACGGGCGGCGACAAGCCCGACCCCGACCCCACGGACGACGGCGGGGACCCCGACCCGACCGACGACCCCACGAAGCCGGACCCGGACCCGGAGCCGACCGACGACCCCACCACGCCGGACCCGGACCCGTCGCCCGAGACCCCGGGCGCCGGCGGCGCGGGCGGAGGCGGCGAAGTCTCCGCAGTGCAGCCCGCCGCCGCCCCACAGTCCCCGCAGAGCGCCCAGGCGGTCGGTTACCTGTCCCCGCGAGGCGCCGGCAAGCAGCCCTCGGAGGGCGCACAGCAATGAACTCCCGCACCAACAGGGGCCGGCCCGCCGGCTCCCGGCACAGTCACGCCCAGCCCCGGAACACTCGCACCCAGACCCGCGGCGGCGGTGGCGGCGGCCGACGCCGCGCGCAGCCGGCCCGCGGCGCCAAGCGGCGCAGACTCCCCTTGCGCTATCTCCTGCCCCTGCTGCTCCTGGTCGCCCTGATGGCGATGCTCATGCTGCGCGGCTACACCCACAGCGAGATCCTCGCCGACCACCGCGTGCAGCCGCCCGCGGCCACCGACAAGGTCCCGAAGAAGGTCCTCGAAGACGGCGGCCCGGTCATCGACACCCGCGGCGGCCACGAGGACACGCTGAGCGTCCCCCACCACCGCCTCGTGCTGACCTTCGACGACGGCCCCGACCCGGAGTGGACCCCCAAGGTCCTCGACGTACTGAAGAAGCACGACGCGCACGGCGTCTTCTTCGTCACCGGCACGATGGCGTCGCGCTACCCCGACCTGGTCGAGCGCATGGTGGACGAGGGCCACGAGGTCGGCCTGCACACGTTCAACCACCCCGACCTGTCGTACCAGTCCAAGAGCCGCATCGACTGGGAGCTCTCGCAGAACCAGCTCGCCCTCGCGGGCGCCGCGGGCATCCGCACCTCCCTCTTCCGCCCGCCGTACTCCTCCTTCTCCGACGCCATGGACAACAAGTCCTGGCCGGTGACGAAGTACATAGGCAGCCGCGGCTATCTCACCGTCGTCAACAACACCGACAGCGAGGACTGGAAGCGCCCCGGCGTCGACGAGATCATCCGCCGCGCCACCCCCGAGGGCGGCAAGGGCGCCATCGTCCTGATGCACGACTCCGGAGGCGACCGCTCCCAGACGGTGGCCGCGCTCGACACGTTCCTGCCCGATCTGCAGGACAAGGGCTACCGGTTCACCAACCTCACCGAGGCCCTGGACGCCCCGAGCGCGCACGCGCCGGTCACCGGCCTCGATCTGTGGAAGGGCAAGGCCTGGGTCTTCCTCGTCGGAGCCTCGGAGAAGATCACCGGCGTACTCGTCGTCGCCCTCGCAGTGATCGGCTTCCTGGTCATGGCCCGCTTCGGCCTGATGCTGCTGCTCTCCGCGGTGCACGCGCGCAAGGTGCGCAAGAAGGGCTTCCGCTGGGGCCCCGACATCACCGAACCGGTATCGGTCCTCGTTCCCGCCTACAACGAAGCCAAGTGCATCGAGGCCACGGTCCGTTCGCTCATGACGAGCGACCACCCCATCGAGATCATCGTCATCGACGACGGTTCGTCGGACGGCACCGCACTGATCGTCGAGGGGCTTCGCCTGCCGAACGTACGCGTCGTGCGCCAGCAGAACGCGGGCAAACCGGCGGCCCTCAACAGGGGCATAGCCAACGCCCGTTACGACCTCATCGTCATGATGGACGGCGACACGGTCTTCGAGCAGTCCACCGTGCGCGAGCTCGTGCAGCCCTTCGGCGACCCGCGCGTGGGCGCCGTCGCGGGCAACGCGAAGGTCGGCAACAGGGACTCCCTGATCGGCGCCTGGCAGCACATCGAGTACGTGATGGGCTTCAACCTCGACCGCCGGATGTACGACATGCTCGGCTGCATGCCGACCATCCCCGGCGCCGTAGGAGCCTTCCGGCGTTCGGCGCTCGAACGGGTCGGCGGCATGAGCGACGACACGCTCGCCGAGGACACCGACATCACGATGGCGATGCACCGCGACGGCTGGCGGGTCGTGTACGCCGAGAAGGCGCGCGCGTGGACCGAGGCGCCGGAGACGGTGCAGCAGCTGTGGTCGCAGCGCTACCGCTGGTCGTACGGCACGATGCAGGCGATCTGGAAGCACCGCCGCTCGGTGATCGAGTCGGGTCCTTCGGGGCGCTTCGGCCGGGTGGGCATGCCGCTGGTGTCGCTGTTCATGGTCCTGGCACCTCTGCTCGCGCCCCTCATCGACGTATTCCTCCTGTACGGCCTGGTGTTCGGCCCCACCCAGAAGACGATCATCGCGTGGCTCGGCGTGCTCGCCGTCCAGGCGGTGTGCGCGGCGTACGCCTTCCGGCTCGACCGCGAGCGCATGACCCATCTGATCTCGCTGCCCCTCCAGCAGATCCTCTACCGGCAGCTGATGTACGTCGTGCTGCTGCAGTCCTGGATCACCGCCCTGACCGGAGGCCGCCTTCGCTGGCAGAAGCTCCGGCGCACGGGCGTCCTTGGAACTCCGCCCTCGATCCCGCAGCAGCGGACGGGCAGCCCTGACCGGAGGCCCGTCGCATGACCTACCCCACGCAGCCGATGCCGCAGGTGCCGGCGCCTTACGCTCCCGTGGCCCCCGCCCCGGCGGCTCCCGCTGCCGCCAAGAAGCCGGGCCGCGACCGCTACTTCGACGTACTGCGCTCGCTGGCCCTGGTCCGCGTCGTCATCTACCACCTCTTCGGCTGGGCCTGGCTGACGATCCTGTTCCCCTCCATGGGCGTGATGTTCGCGCTGGCGGGCGCACTGATGGCGCGCTCGCTGAAGCGCCCGGCATGGGGCGTGATCAGAGGCCGAATACGCCGACTGCTGCCGCCCATGTGGGCGTTCAGCGCGGTGGCACTCTTCCTCCTGTTCTACGGCGGGTGGAACGTGACCAAGGACCCGGACCACGGGGACACGTGGGGCCTGGTCAGCATGCTCAACTACGTGTTCCCGATCGGCGCCCCGCCCTTCCCCTGGCACATCGGGGACAAGGCGGGCCTCCTGGAGGACACCTGGCCCGCCCAGGCGGCGGGCCCTCTCTGGTACATCCGCGCGTACCTGTGGTTCGTGATCGCATCGCCGCTCCTCCTGTGGGCGTTCCGCAGGGTCCCGTGGGCCACGCTCTTCGCCCCCCTCGCCCTGACCGCGGTGCTCGCCACGGAGGTCGTCAAGATCCCCGGCGAGACGGGCAACGCGGTCTCGGACTTCGCGGTGTACGGCAGCTGCTGGGTCCTCGGCATGGCCCACCAGGAGGGCGTACTCGCCCGCGTACCGCGCTACGTGGCGGTGTCGGTCTCGGCCCTGATCATGGCCTTCGGCCTGTGGTGGGCCTCGGGCCATCTGGGCCCGGACGGCTGGGACCTGAACGACATCCCCCTCGCCCAGGCGGCGTGGTCCTTCGGCTTCGTGGTCATCCTCTTCCAGTACTCACCTTCCTGGCAGGAACTGCCGGGCCGCCTGAAGCGCTGGGACAAGCTCATCACCCTCTCCAACAACCGAGCGGTGACGATCTATCTCTGGCACAACCTGCTGATCATGGCCACGGTGCCGATCATCGACATGGCGTACGACCTGCCGTTCATGGAGGACGAGCGCTGGAGCTCGGCGCTGGACTCCACGTACATGCTGTGGATGACGGTCCTGGTCTGGCCGCTGATCGGTCTGATGGTGATGGCCGTGGGCTGGCTGGAGGACATCGCCGCGAAGCGGAGTCCGAGGCTGTGGCCGAACGGGGCGAAGTCGCGCCGGGCCGCGGTGCCTGCGCGAGGGGGTGCGCACCGGGGCTGAGACTCCCCAGCCGGGCGCTTGCAGAGGGCCGACCACCAACTGGTGGTCGGCCCTCTGCGTTTGCCGTGCGTTCAGTGTTGACGTAAACATCCGGCACATTTACGGTCCCTCAACAGACATCAACATGACCCAACAATTAGAGACGCCGGTGAGAGGTGCCGGTGACAGATGTCCGAGAGAACGCCCGCTCGCGTCCACCCCCACCTTCGAAGAAGGGACCTTCGATGTTCCGACGCGCCCGCAGACCCTTACTGGCCGCCATCCTGGCCGTGGTGTGGTTGGTTGCCGCCGGCCTCCCGGCGCATGCCGCGCCGGTCACCGTCACCAACGGGACCCAGTTCACGGACACCACGGGCGCAGGAGTGCACGCCCACGGCGGTGGAGCCGTCAAGGTGGGTGATTTCTACTACTGGTTCGGCGAGAACCGTCACGCGGACAACACCTTCAAGGCCGTCTCGGTCTACCGCTCCTCCGACCTGAAGACGTGGGAGTTCAGGAAGAACGTCCTGACGCAGGAGAGCGACCCGGAGCTCTCCGTCGCCAACATCGAGCGGCCCAAGGTCATTTACAACAGCGAGACCCGCAAGTTCGTCATGTGGATGCACAAGGAGAACGGCAAGGACTACACCGAGTCCCGCACCGCCGTGGCCGTCTCCGACACGGTCGACGGCGACTACAGCTGGAAGGGCAGCTTCCGGCCGCCGAGCGGGACCACGTCCCGTGACATGACGCTGTTCAAGGACGACGACGGCACCGCGTACCAGATCTCGTCCGGCAGCGAGAACGCCGACCTCTTCATCTACAGGCTGACGGACGACTACACGGCCTTCGACAAGGAGGTCGCCAACCCCTGGCCGAACCAACACCGTGAGTCCCCGGCCCTGTTCAAGCGCGACGGCGTCTACTTCATGCTGA
Organism: Streptomyces sp. BA2; assembly: GCF_009769735.1. Lineage (NCBI taxonomy): Bacteria > Bacillati > Actinomycetota > Actinomycetes > Kitasatosporales > Streptomycetaceae > Streptomyces > Streptomyces sp. BA2. The sequence goes on along the minus strand of NZ_WSRO01000002.1, from coordinate 3,834,842 downwards.
CCTCGGGCACCAGCGGCTGGTACCCCAACCAGCAGAAGTACGCGACCGCCGAGAGCATCACCGGCCCCTGGTCGGAGATGAAGGAGGTCGGCGACGCGACCGCTTACGGCTCCCAGACCGCGTACGTCCTGCCGGTGCAAGGCAGTTCAGGCACCTCCTACCTCTACATGGGCGACCGCTGGGGCAACTCCATGGGCGGCACGGTCAACGACTCCCAGTACGTCTGGCTGCCGCTGGCCTTCCCGACCAGGACCACCATGAGCCTGCCGTGGTACCCGGAGCTCTCCGTCGACACCGACACCGGAACCGTCAAAGGCGTGGGAGGCGGACCCCGCTACAGCCTCACCGCCCGGCACAGCGGCAAGTGTCTCGACGTCTCCGACGCCTCCTCCGCCGACGGCGCGGCCGTCGTGCAGTACTCCTGCGACGGCGGTCTCAACCAGCAGTGGCGCTTGGAGGACGCGGGCGACGGATACGTACGGGTCCTGGCGCAGCACAGCGGCAAGTGCCTGGACGTGGCGGACGAGGCCACCGGGGACGGGGCCTTCGTGAACCAGTACCGGTGCGGTTCCGGCGCGCACCAGCAGTGGCGCTTCGAGGACCGGGGGTCCGGGGGCCGGGGAGACGACACCTACCGGCTGGTCTCCCGGCACAGCGGCAAGTGTCTCGACGTGGCGGACGAGTCCACCGGCGACGGCGCCCGACTCGTCCAGTGGACGTGCGGCAACGGTGCCAACCAGCAGTTCAAGCGGGAGGTCAGTAGCCCGCGGTGAAGCGGGTGCGGCGGTGCTCGGGGCGCTCGGCCTCGTCCAGAAGGGCCGCCGCCAGATCCTCCATGGAGATGGATGACTTCCCCTCGGCGTCGACGATCAACTCGTCGGCGCCGAGCCGGTAGGTGCCGGTGCGGACGCCCGGTTCGAGCAGGGCGGACGGGCTCAGGTACGTCCAGTCGACGTCGGTGTCGGCGGTGCGGACGGCGTCGTACTGGGCGTTGGAGGCAAGGGCGATGTGCCGCCAGGCAGCGGGCACGTATGCGGGATCGTCGATGGCGAGGACGCCGCCGCTGCCGGGCACGGTCAGGCTTCCCGCCCCGCCGACGATCAGCAGACGGACGCCGGTTGCGGCAAGGCCGGCGAGCAACGCCCGGCTGATGGCGGCGTGTTCGGCCTCGCGGCCCGGTGCGGGTCTGGTGGCGTTCACCACGAGATCCTGCCCGGCGCTCAACTCGGCGACATGCTCGGGGACTCCGGCGTCGCCGGTGCGGTGGGTGGCGGCGGGGTGCAGGGAGGGGAAGCGGGCGGGTTCGCGGACGACGGCGGTGACTTCGTGGCCGCGGGCGAGGGCTTCGGTGACGACGCGGCTGCCGACGTTGCCGGCTGCGCCGAGGACGGTGATGCGCATGGGGGCTGCTCCTTGTGCGGGGCGGATGGTGCGGGGAGGGGGAGGGGCTACTGGCGTCGTTGTGCAGGGCGGCCTTGCCCGACCAGCACACTCGCTACGACGAGGACCAGCCCGCCCACCTGCCAGAGGGTGAGGGTCTGCCCCAGGAGGAGCAGCCCGGCGAGGGTGGCGACGACGGGGTTGGTCAGCCCGAGGAACGAGACGGACGACGCGGGGAGCCGCTCGATGCCGCGGAACCAGAGGGCGTAGGCGACGGCGGTGCCGATGATGCCGAGGTAGGCGTATCCGGCGAGGTTGGCACCGGTGAAGTGGCCAGGGAGACCTTCGAAGGTCAGGGCGACGGGAGCCAAAACCAGCCCACCCGCCGTGAGTTGCCACCCGGTGAGGGCAAGCAGCGAGACGCCTTCCGGCCGTCCCCATCGCTTGCTGAGTACGACGGCGAGGGCCATCAGCGTGGTGGCGGCCAGCATGGCCACGATCCCCGCGAGGTTGACGGATGCGCTGCCGCGCAGGACGAGCAGCCCGACGCCGACAACACCGACGAGCCCGGCGGCCAAGGTCCGCCGTGTGGGCCGCACCTTCAGAACCCCCACCCCGAAGCCCGCGACGAGCAGCGGCATGACGGCGCTGACGGTCGATGCGACGCCGCCGGGAAGGTGGTAGGCGCCGAAGAAGAGGAGAGGAAAGAACGCCCCGAAGTTGAGCAGCCCGAGCACCCCCGCCTTCCACCACCAGTCGCCGCTGGGCAGCCGCCGGGTGAGGGCGAGCAGGATGAGCCCGGCGGGCAGCGCGCGCAGGGCCGCGGCGAGCAAGGGGCGGTCCGGGGGCAGGAGTTCGGTGGTCGTGACGTAGGTGGTGCCCCAGGTGGCGGGGCCGATGGCGGCGAGGACGGCGGCGGCGAGAGCGCGGTTTCGCGGCGCTGGACCGGGGCGGCTTTGACCGGTGGGGCGGTGTGTGATGCGTGCGATGCGGCGTGCGGCGCTTGCTGTGCCTGCCTGCGGGCTGCTGATGGACATGGTGTGCTCCCCCTCGTTCCCCTGAACGCTGTTATTCTCAACGTTGAGATAAATATGAACCCTGGGTCTACGAACGTCAAGTATCTGAACGTTGAGAGATGCCCCAGGGCCCTGAGAGGAGTGCGGGAATGGCTGACCCTGAGGTGGTGGCCGACGCCATCGACGAGCTGCGCGCCCAGTGGCACCGCGAGCGCCCGGACATGGACGCGGCGGGCCTGGACGCGATGGCCCTGGTGGGCCGCATCAAACGGGCGGACCATCTGCTGAGCAAGGGAATGAAGCCGATCTTCGCCGAACACGGCTTGGAGTTCGCGGAGTTCGACGTCCTGGCGACGCTGCGTCGCGTCGGCGCCCCACACGAACTGACGGCGGGCGGCCTCATCAAGACGGCCATGGTGACCTCAGGCGCGATCACCAACCGCCTCGACAAGCTGGAACGCAAGGGCTTGATCGAACGCCACCCGGACCCGACGGACCGCCGCGCGATCCGCGTCCGCCTGACGGATGCGGGCCGGGAGTTGGTCGACCGAGCGGTGGTCGATCATGTGGCGAACGAGGAGCGGATGCTGGGGTCTTTGTCGGCGGATGACCGGCGGGCGCTGGATGGGGCGTTGCGGAGGCTGCTGATCTCACTGGGGGATACGCATCTGGGGTGAACCCGCGGTGGCCCCCCGGGGCCGGGGCTGGCCTTGAGGGTGCGTATCAGGGCGTGGAGGCGGCCGGGGGTGGTCGTGGCTACCCACCGCCCCCTCCGCCCAGCGGCAGCAGCGGCAGCGGCCGCGGCAGCGACAAGAACAAGGTCGCCCTCGACTGACCTGCCTCGACGCCCCCCCCGCGAGGGATCCTCACCGCCCGCCCCGCCCCCACGTGAGAGCAAAGTTCCCCGCCGGTCACCGCGTGCCACAGGGCTGAAACCCGTCCTCCCTACCTTCGGGTCATCAGCCGCAAGCCGTGGAGATGAGGCCTGTCATGTGGATCCAACGGTGGGACCCGGAGGACGAGAAGTTCTGGAAGGAGGAGGGAGGCGAGCGCGTCGCCCGGCGGAATCTGGTGTTCTCGATCCTCTCGGAGCACATCGGGTTCTCCATCTGGACCCTCTGGTCCGTGATGGTTCTGTTCATGGGGCCCGAGTACGGGATCGATCCCGCCGGGAAGTTCTTTCTCGTGTCCATGGCCACCCTGGTGGGGGCCGTTGTCCGCGTCCCTTACACCTTTGCCGTCGCCCGCTTCGGCGGGCGTAACTGGACGATCATCGCGGCCAGCGCGCTCCTCCTCCCGACCGTCGCGGCCTTCGTCGTCATGGAGCCCGGGACCTCCTACACCACATTCATGGTGTGCGCCCTGCTCACCGGCGTCGGTGGCGGAAACTTCGCCTCCAGCATGACCAACATCAATTCCTTCTTCCCGTTGAGGAAGAAGGGGTGGGCGCTCGGGCTCAATGCCGGGGGCGGCAACATCGGCGTGCCCGTCGTGCAGCTCGCCGGGCTCGGGGTCATCGGGGCCGGGGGCGGGCCCCGCGTGCTCCTGGGGATCTACATCCCCCTCATCTTCGTCTCCGCCCTCTGCGCCGCCCTCTTCATGGACAACCTCGCCACCGTGAAGAACGACACCGGGGCGGCGAAGGAGTCCGTCCGGGATGCCCACACCTGGATCATGGCGTTCCTGTATGTGGGGACCTTCGGGTCCTTCATCGGGTACAGCTTCGCGTTCGGGCTCGTCCTTCAGACCCAGTTCGGGCGTACGCCGCTGCAGGCCGCCGCCGTCACCTTCATCGGGCCGCTCCTCGGCTCGCTGATCCGGCCCGTGGGCGGGCGGCTCGCCGACCGGTTCGGCGGGGCCCGCATCACCCTGTGGAACTTCGTCGGGATGGGCGCGGCCACCGCCGTCGTCGTCATCGCCTCCATGCGGGAGTCGCTCGCCCTCTTCGTCGCCGCCTTCGTCGTGCTCTTCGTACTCAGCGGCCTCGGCAACGGGTCGACGTACAAGATGATCCCCGGGATCTTCCAGGCCAAGGCCCTCCAGAAGGGGCTCGACGGGGAAGCCGCCGCGGCCTACGGGCGGCGACTCTCCGGGGCCTCCATGGGGCTCATCGGCGCCGTCGGCGCGCTCGGCGGGCTCGGGATCAACCTCGCCTTCCGGCAGTCCTTCCAGACCGTGGGGTCGGGGACCGGTGCCTTCGTCGCCTTCCTCGTCTTCTACGCGGCGTGCTTCTGCGTCACGTGGGCCGTATACCTTCGCCGCCCGACGGCCGCCCCGGACTCCGGGCAGACCCCGGACGCGGAGACGAAGCCCCAGCTCACGTACGCGGAAGTCTGACGGAAGGGTGGTCGTACGCTGGTGTAACACGTACGACATCGTGATGATCCGGGGTTGTCACGGGCCGTTGGCAGGCTCGTCCAACCCCGGACCACCCATCGCGCAGTACTAGCGGGACGAGAGCAGCTGCCATGCACGCGACCCCTCAGAACGGTCAGCAGAACCAGAACGGCCCCCTCGCCGGATTCACCGTCGGCGTCACCGCCGCCCGGCGCGCCGACGAGCTCGGCGCGCTGCTCCAGCGGCGTGGCGCCACCGTCCTGCACGCTCCCGCACTGCGCATCGTTCCGCTCGCCGACGACAGCGAACTCCTCTCCGCCACCAAGGAGTTGATCGACCACGCGCCCGACGTGGTGATCGCCACCACCGCGATCGGGTTCCGCGGCTGGGTCGAGGCCGCCGACGGGTGGGGGTTCGGGGAAGCGCTCCTGAAGTGCCTGAGGGGCGTCGAGCTGCTTGCTCGTGGGCCCAAGGTCAAAGGCGCCATACGTGCCGCCGGGCTCACCGAGAAGTGGTCGCCCTCCTCCGAGTCCATGGCGGAGGTACTCGACCGGCTGCTCGAAGAAGGCGTCGACGGCAAGCGCGTCGCGCTCCAGCTGCACGGCGAACCGCTGCCCGGCTTCGTCGAGTCGCTGCGTGCCGGGGGAGCGGAGGTCGTCGGCGTGCCCGTCTACCGGTGGATGCCGCCCGAGGACCTCGCGCCCGTCGACCGGCTCCTCGACGCCACCGTCGCGCGCGCCGTCGACGCGCTGACCTTCACCAGCGCACCCGCCGCCGCGTCCTTCCTGGCCCGCGCCGAGGAGCGCGGCATGGCCATCGAGCTCTTCGCCGCACTCCAGCACGACGTCCTGTCCGCCTGCGTGGGACCCGTCACCGCGCTGCCGCTCCAGGCCCGCGGTGTCGACACGGTGCAGCCCGAACGCTTCCGGCTCGGCCCCCTCGTACAGATCCTGTGCCAGGAACTGCCCGCCCGCGCCCGTACGCTGCCCGTCGCGGGGCACCGCGTCGAGATCCGCGGCCACGCCGTCCTGGTCGACGACGAGCTGCGGCCCGTGCCGCCCGCCGGCATGTCGCTGCTGCGGGCCCTCGCGCGGCGCCCGGGGTGGGTGGTCTCCCGCGCCGAACTCCTTCGCGCGCTGCCCGGCACGGGGCGCGACGAGCACGCCGTGGAGACCGCGATGGCCAGGCTGCGTACGGCACTTGGCGTGCCGAAGCTCGTCCAGACGGTGGTCAAGCGGGGCTACCGGCTCTCGCTCGATCCGGCCGCTGAGTCGAAGTACGCGGACTGACGCGCACTGCCGCGCTCCCCGCTGTCCCGCCCCCGAGCCCCGTCCCGCCCCCGTACCCTGTCCCGCCCCCGCAGCACCAGCGCCCGCGCGAGCAGGCCGATCGCCACGGTGGAGAGCAGGGTCCGTACGGCGTTCCATGCCAGCCACGGGTCCTCGAAGTCCTCGCGCACAGCGGCCGGATCGCCGATCTTCGACGGATCGCCCGCGTCCGCGAGTTCGTCGTTCAGCGGCACGTTCACGACCGACGTGATCACGAAGGCCGCGAGATAGACGACGAGCGCGGCGAGGACCCACCGGTACGAGCTCGTGCCGCGCAGCTGCCACGCGGAGACGGCCGTGAAGAGCAGCGCGCCGAGGAAGCTCGCGAAGAAGACCGGGTTGTTGAACGCGTCGTTCATGTTCTGCATGACCTCGATGAAGACGCGGTCGTCGCTGCGCCCGAGGCCTGGCATGACACCGCAGGAGAAGATGTAGAAGGTTCCGGAGATCAGGCCCATCGTGACGATGGCGGCCCCGAGGACGGCCCCGGCGGCGCCCTGTCCCCGATGGTTCGTCTCGCGACTCTTGTCTTTCATGGGGCCAAGTCAACCGGGCGGCCGGATGCCGGACCATCGCTGCGAAGCGCACGCCCATAAGCGGGCGTCTCACCCCGCGCCCGGTGGCAGGGGTTCCGCCCCCGCCCAAGGCGAGGCACTGTAGGGGGAGCACTCACCGGTAACCCCACAAGGCGGTGACAGGCGCATGGCACTGGGCATGGACCCGGCCACGTACGAGCTGCGATTCGACTCCGGGCGGAGCTGTCTGGACCTCGTGGCGACGAACCATCCCGTGGAACGGCTCGACACCGTGGACCGGCTGCGCGCCTGGCTCGCGGGCGCCGGGCTCATCCCGGATCGCACGGCCCTGCCGGGGGCGGGCCCCGTCTGGCTCGTCGCCTTCCACGAACTGCGCTGCAACACCGGTCAGTTGGTGCTCGCCGAACTCGAAGGGCGGCCCGCCGACGCCGCGTTGGCCAGGGTCAACGCCCTCGCCGCGCCCGCGCCGCCGGCCCCGCGCGCCGTCCGGCGCCCCGACGGCAGCCTCGCCCGCGCCCTGGACGGCGATCCCGGCTGCGCGGCCCTGCTCGCCGCCGTCGCCCGAGACGCCGTCGACCTGCTCACCGACCCTGCCGCGCGCGCCCTGCTGCGCCAGTGCGAGGGCGACAACTGCCCCATCGTGTACCTGGACACGTCACGCGGGCGCCGCCGCCGCTGGTGCTCCAGTGAGGTGTGCGGCAACCGTGAGCGGGTGGCCAGACACCGGCGGCGGGCGGCGCTCGCGCGGGCCTGATCAAATTTCCGCGGGCCTGATCAAACTTCTTCGGCGCGCGGTTGAACACATCCGTTCCCGCCTACGTACATCCCCGGTGAGCCAGCCATGACGAAGAGCGGACACCGGAGGCAGACGTGCGCAAGGATTCCGCCGTGGCCGATGAGCGCCCGCAGGAACGTCCTCGCCGACATCGCCTGGTCCCCCAACGCAACGGACCGGACGAGGAGTTGATGCGCGCCCTCTACCGCGAGCACGCGGGTCCACTTCTGGCCTATGTGCTCCGCCTGGTGGCGGGAGACCGGCAGCGCGCCGAAGATGTCGTACAGGAAACGCTCATCCGTGCCTGGAAGAACGCCGGTCAGCTCAATCGTGCGACCGGTTCGGTACGCCCCTGGCTGGTGACGGTCGCACGGCGCATCGTCATCGATGGCCACCGCAGCCGGCAGGCCCGGCCGCAGGAGGTCGATCCGTCGCCGCTGGAGGTCATCCCCGCGGAGGACGAGATCGATAAGGCGCTGTGGCTGATGACACTCTCGGACGCGCTCGACGACCTGACTCCCGCGCACCGGGAGGTACTTGTCGAGACCTATTTCAAGGGGCGTACGGTCAATGAGGCGGCCGAGACACTGGGTATACCGAGTGGGACGGTGCGCTCGCGGGTCTTCTACGCGCTGCGCTCGATGAAGCTTGCGCTTGAGGAGCGGGGGGTGACGGCATGAACGAGTCCGACTACACCAGTCATGGCGCGCAGGGCGACGTGCACGAGACCGTCGGCGCCTACGCCCTCGGCATCCTGGACGACGCGGAGGCCACGGCCTTCGAGGGACATCTGGCGGGCTGCGAGTTCTGCGCGCGGCAGCTGGAGGAGTTCTCCGGCATGGAGCCGATGCTGGCCGCGCTCGCGGACTTCCCGGGGGCACACGGCGTACCGGCGATCGGCGAACAGCTCGCCGCGAGGCCGAGCCCGCGCCTCGCGGACCGGCTCGTGGACGAGGTCTCCGTGAAGCGTGCGCAGAAGCGCAGGCGCGGCATGTATCTGGTGGCCGCGGCGGCGGCGCTGATCGTGGGCGGGCCGCTCGCGGTCCTCGCGGTGAACGACGACGGCGGTTCGAAGGACGTGGCGGGCGAGCCGCACCCCACGAGCCCCGCCGAGGACGCTTTCTTCAACCACATGGACGACAAGATCAAGGCCACCGACCCGACGACCAAGGTCAGCGCCACGGTCGGCACGGAGAAGAAGGCCTGGGGCACGCACACGGTCCTGGAGCTGAAGAACGTGAAGGGCCCGCTCAAGTGCTCCCTGGTCGCGGTCGGCAAGGACGGTGAGAAGGAGACGGTGACCACCTGGTCCGTCCCGAAGTGGGGTTACGGCATCGAGGACAGCCCGAACAAGTGGGCGCGCAGCCCGTTGTACGTCCACGGGGGCGCCGCGATGGACCGGAACGACATCGACCACTTCGAGGTGACCACCCTCGCCGGTGACCGCCTCGTGGAGGTGGACGCGTAGGACAAGCGCACACGGAGGTCACACAGGGGCCCCCTTTCGCGTACGGTAGACGGCTGCTCGATTGGGCAGCTGCACGTCCGGAAAGGGGCCTCGGTGGCCGACGTACGCGACCGCGAGATCAGCGTCGAACAAGAACATCTCGACCAGGTCTACCGGCGTCTCGAGGAGAAGATCCACGAGGCCGAGTTCCTCATGACCGACGCGGCCAAGCGCTCCCAGGTCGGCACGCCAGGCGCGCTCGCCGAGCGGGACGCGCAGGTGTTCCGCGCGGGAGTGCATCTCAACCGCCTCAACAGCGAGTTCGAGGACTTCCTCTTCGGGCGGATCGACCTGCTGCTCGGCAAGGACGGCAAGAAGGGCCCGGACGGCGCGTACACGTCGGTCGAGCCGGCCGAGGACGCGGTGAGCGAGAACAACACCGCCCAGATCGCCGAGACCCTGCACATCGGCCGCATCGGCGTCCTGGACGCCGACTACTCCCCGCTGGTGATCGACTGGCGCGCCCCGGCCGCCGCGCCCTTCTACCGCTCGACGCCGGTCGACCCGGGCCGTGTCGTGCGCCGCCGGGTCATCCGCTCCAAGGGCCGCAAGGTCCTCGGCGTCGAGGACGACCTGATGCGCCCGGAGCTCAAGGCGACCCTGAACGGCGAGAGCCTGCCCGTCATCGGCGACGGCGCCCTGATGGCGGCGCTCGGCCAGGCCCGCAGCCACACGATGCGGGACATCGTGGCGTCGATCCAGGCCGAGCAGGACATGGTGATCCGCGCCCCCGCCGCCTCGGTGACGTACGTCGAGGGCGGCCCCGGCACCGGCAAGACCGCCGTGGCCCTGCACCGCGCGGCATACCTCCTCTACCAGGACCGCCGCCGGTACGCGGGCGGCATCCTCATCGTCTCGCCGACCCCGCTGCTCGTGGCCTACACGGAGGGCGTGCTGCCCTCGCTCGGCGAGGAGGGACAGGTCGCGATCCGCGCGGTGGGCGCGCTGGCCGACGAAGCCGCACCCGAGGGGGCGACTGTCTACGACTCTCCGGCGGTGGCCCGGGTCAAGGGCTCGTCCCGGATGCTGCACGTCCTGCGGAAGGCCGCGCGGGGCGCCCTGGAGAGCGGTACGGGCACGGCTGCCTCGCGGGGAGGCCAGCTCTCCTTCGGCGAGGACGACGAGGACGAGGGGCTCCAGACCCCCGCCGAGACCCCCACCCGCCTCCGCGTGGTCGCCTTCGGCCGCCGCCTGGAGCTGGAGGCCGACGCCCTGGGCCGCATCCGCCGCAACGCGCTCAGCGGCACCGCCCCCGTCAACCTGCTGCGCCCGCGCGCCCGCAAGCTCCTCCTGGACGCCCTGTGGTCGCAGTCCGGCTCCGCGGGCCGGCACAGCGACCCGGAACTGGCCGCCGAGCTGCGCTCGTCCTTCGACGAGGACATCACGTCCGAGGACGACTTCATCCGCTTCCTCGACGCCTGGTGGCCCGAACTCACGCCGCGCGCCGTGCTGTCCGCGATGGGCGACGAGCGGCGCCTGGGCCGCTGGGCACGCCGCGTCCTGAACCCGGGCGAGGTCCGCAAGGTCGCCCGCTCCCTCAAGCGCGACGCCCTGTCCGTGCACGACGTGGCGCTCCTCGACGAGCTCCAGTCGATTCTCGGTACGCCGCCCAGGCCCCGTAAGAAGAAGGACCTCGACCCCCTCGACCTGCTCACAGGCCTCGACGAACTGATGCCGCAGCGCGAGGAGTCCCAGCGCGAACGTGCAGAGCGGCTCGCCGCGGAGCGCACCGAGTACGCGCACGTCATCGTCGACGAGGCGCAGGACCTGACCCCCATGCAGTGGCGCATGGTCGGCCGCAGGGGACGGCACGCCACGTGGACGATCGTCGGCGACCCCGCCCAGTCCTCCTGGTCCGACCCGGACGAGGCCGCCGCCGCCCGCGACGAGGCGTTGGGCAGCCGCCCGCGCCGCCGCTTCACCCTGACCGTCAACTACCGCAACCCCGCCGAGATCGCCGACCTCGCCGCCAAGGTGCTCGCGCTGGCGATGCCCGGCTCCGAGTCGCCGTCAGCCGTACGGTCCACCGGTGTAAAGCCCCGCTTCGCCGTCGTACGCGACAAGGACCTCGGTGCCTCTGTGCGCGAGGAGGCGGCGCGGCTGCTCGACCAGGTGGACGGCACCGTGGGCGTCGTCGTGGCGATGAACCGCCGCGAGCAGGCGGCCAAATGGCTCGCCGGGCTCGGCGACCGTGTGGTGGCGCTCGGCAGCCTGGAGGCCAAGGGACTTGAGTACGACGCGACAGTCGTCGTCTCCCCGGCCGAGATCGCGGACGAGTCCCCGGCTGGCCTGCGCGTCCTGTACGTGGCGCTGACGCGCGCCACGCAGCAGCTGACGGTGCTGTCCGGCGAGCGCGACGACCCGGACGGGGAAGGCGTGCCGGACCTGCTCCGCGACTGAGGCGCAGGACCTGCTCCGCGAATGACTTCAGAGACTTGTCGGGACGGGAATTGCCTTACGGGGATCGTTTGTTACCGTTGATGTGGCACCGGCCCGATCCAAGCCCCCGGGCCCAACCATCGTCGCTACGAGCGACCACTTGCCGCGAGGCGAGCATGGCGGGTCGGTGTCATTAAGCGTTCGGAAGAGGCCCCCGTCACCACGTGACGGGGGCCTCTTCCGGTTTCAACCACCGGTTTCCGTTTCCCTCTACCGAGCGCCCCCAACTTCTCGTATGGTGGAAACTAGTTTCCGAAAAGCCAGTGAACGAAAAGTTCGCAATCCGAGGCGGCTACCACGTACTCAGTGGTAGGTGCGACGATCGGACGGCAAGAGCAACACGGTGAAAGCAGAGGAAGTCGGCCATGGCAACGGCGCCCAGCGTCTCCTACTCGAACACGGTCCGGTTGGAGGTGCCCGCGAGCGGCACCGCGGTCTCCCAGATCACCACGGCCGTCGAGTCCCACGGAGGCTCGGTCACCGGCCTCGACGTCACGGCTTCCGGCCATGAGGCACTCCGGATCGACGTCACGATCGCGGCGACCTCCACGACGCACGGCGACGAGATCGTCGCGCAGCTGCGCACCATCGAGGGCGTCACCGTCGGCAAGGTCTCCGACCGTACGTTCCTGATGCACCTCGGCGGCAAGATCGAGATGCAGTCGAAGCACCCCATCCGGAACCGCGACGACCTCTCCATGATCTACACCCCGGGCGTGGCCCGCGTGTGCATGGCGATCGCCGAGAACCCCGAGGACGCGCGCCGCCTCACCATCAAGCGCAACTCCGTTGCGGTCGTAACGGACGGTTCAGCTGTTCTTGGCCTCGGCAACATCGGCCCGAAAGCCGCGCTGCCCGTCATGGAGGGCAAGGCCGCCCTCTTCAAGCGCTTCGCCGGCATCGACGCCTGGCCGCTCTGCCTCGACACCCAGGACACGGACGCGATCGTCGAGATCGTCAAGGCGATCGCCCCCGGCTTCGCGGGCATCAACCTCGAGGACATCTCGGCGCCGCGCTGCTTCGAGATCGAGGCCCGCCTGCGCGAGGCCCTCGACATCCCCGTCTTCCACGACGACCAGCACGGCACCGCGATCGTCGTGCTCGCCGCGCTGACCAACGCACTTCGCGTGGTGGGCAAGGGAATCGGCGACGTACGCGTCGTCATGTCCGGTGCGGGCGCGGCCGGTACGGCCATCCTCAAGCTGCTCATCGCGGCGGGCGTCAAGCACGCCGTCGTCGCCGACATCCACGGTGTCGTGCACGCGGACCGCGAGGACCTGGTGGACGCCGCGCCGGACTCGCCGCTGCGCTGGATCGCCGACAACACCAACCCCGAGGGCGCCCGCGGCACCCTCAAGGAAGCGGTCGTCGGCGCCGACGTCTTCATCGGCGTATCGGCCCCGAACGTCCTGAACGCCGACGACGTCGCGGCCATGGCCGAGGGCGCCATCGTGTTCGCGCTCGCGAACCCGGACCCCGAGGTCGACCCCGCGATCGCCCGCCAGACGGCGGCGGTCGTGGCCACGGGACGCTCGGACTTCCCGAACCAGATCAACAACGTCCTGGTCTTCCCCGGCGTCTTCCGCGGCCTGCTCGACGCCCAGTCGCGCACCGTCAACACGGAGATGATGCTGGCGGCGGCGGGCGCCCTCGCGGACGTCGTCGCCGAGGACGAGCTCAACCCGAACTACATCATCCCCAGCGTCTTCAACGACAAGGTCGCGGGCGCGGTCGCCGATGCGGTGCGCAGCGCGGCGAAGGCCGCCGGGGTGACGGCCGGGGTCGCTGTGACAGGCGCCACGGCCCAGTAGTACGGCGCGTCGCGGAACGCAGGGCCCGTAAAGGCCCTCTAGGGTGGCGTGGAAGCGCGCCCCCGACTGCCACCTTCCAGGGGCGGTGAAGCTTTTCGTGTGACCCGCAAGGGGCCCGGATTGGCTTTCCCGCCGCAGGTGGGGGCAGGATGCCTTTCTGGGCGCGAGGGTCTGGATGACGGACCCGGGTCCGGGGCCTGACCGAGGACCCTGGCAGCATCGGCTTCGCTGTGCCCATCATGCGGCCCCGCCGCGTGGCACGCCTCAACGGCAAGAAGAACACGGGAGTACAAACATGAACCGCAGTGAGCTGGTGGCCGCGCTGGCCGACCGCGCCGAGGTGACCCGCAAGGACGCCGACGCCGTGCTGGCGGCGTTCGCCGAGACCGTCGGCGAGATCGTTGCCAAGGGCGACGAGAAGGTCACCATCCCCGGCTTCCTGACCTTCGAGCGCACCCACCGTGCCGCTCGCACCGCCCGGAACCCGCAGACCGGCGAGCCGATCAACATCCCGGCCGGCTACAGCGTCAAGGTTTCGGCGGGCTCCAAGCTCAAGGAAGCAGCTAAGGGCAAGTAGCCTTAAGCAGTACGTAGAAGGGGCGGTCACCCAGTGGGTGACCGCCCCTTCTATATGCCGTACAAGATGGCCTCAATCGCCGGCCGGGCTAAAAACTACAAGGTCGCCCTGCCCGGCAGTTCCACCTTCGCGCCGAGCTCCACGAGCTTGTCCATGAAGTTCTCGTAGCCGCGGTTGATCAGGTCGATGCCGTGGACGCGGGACGTGCCCTGCGCCGCGAGGGCCGCGATCAGGTACGAGAAGCCGCCGCGCAGGTCCGGGATGACCAGATCGGCGCCCTGGAGCTTCGTGGGGCCGCTCACGACCGCCGAGTGGAGGAAGTTCCGCTGCCCGAAGCGGCAGTCGGAGCCGCCGAGGCACTCGCGGTAGAGCTGGATGTGTGCGCCCATCTGGTTGAGCGCGGAGGTGAATCCGAGCCGCGACTCGTACACCGTCTCGTGCACGATCGACAGACCCGCGGCCTGCGTGAGTGCCACGACAAGCGGCTGCTGCCAGTCCGTCTGGAAGCCGGGGTGCACGTCCGTCTCCAGGGCGATCGCGTTCAGCGAGCCGCCCGGGTGCCAGAAGCGGATGCCCTCGTCGTCGATCTCGAAGGCACCGCCCACCTTCCGGTAGGTGTTCAGGAACGTCATCATCGAGCGCTGCTGGGCGCCGCGGACGTAGACGTTGCCTTCGGTCGCCAGGGCCGCGGAAGCCCAGGAGGCGGCCTCCAGGCGGTCCGAGAGGGCGTGGTGGTTGTAGCCGCCCAGGCTGTCGACACCGGTGACCCTTATGGTCCGGTCGGTGTCCATCGCGATGATCGCGCCCATCTTCTGCAGTACGCAGATGAGGTCTTCGATCTCGGGTTCGACGGCGGCGTTCGAGAGCTCGGTGGTGCCTTCCGCGAGAACGGCGGTCAGCAGGACCTGCTCGGTGGCGCCGACGGACGGGTACGGCAGCTTGATCTTCGTGCCGCGGAGCCGCTGCGGGGCCTCCAGGTACTGGCCGCCCTCGCGCTTCTCGATGGTGGCGCCGAACTGGCGGAGCACCTCGAAGTGGAAGTCGATCGGCCGGCCGCCGATGTCGCAGCCGCCGAGGCCGGGGATGAAGGCGTGACCCAGGCGGTGCAGGAGCGGCCCGCAGAAGAGGATCGGGATCCGCGAGGAGCCCGCGTGCGCGTCGATGTCCGCGACGTTGGCGCTCTCCACGTGCGAGGGGTCCATGACCAGCTCGCCCGGCTCCTCACCGGGACGGACCGTGACGCCATGCAGCTGTAGCAGCCCACGTACGACGCGCACGTCGCGGATGTCCGGGACATTGCGCAGCCTGCTCGGAGCGCTGCCGAGCAGCGCGGCGACCATGGCCTTGGGCACGAGGTTCTTCGCGCCGCGGACACGGATCTCGCCCTCCAGCGGGGTTCCGCCGTGGACAAGCAGTACATCGTCGGTGACGGTCATGAATCTCGCGTTCCGATTGGATGGACGGGTGGACCAAAGGGCAAGGGTAATGGGCGTGTACCCCCCTTCCGTAAGGCCAAGGGTGCGCGAAACACGTCAGGAGTTCGTGACAACACGAACCGTTCGGAACCGGACACTCCGGGTCACCGCCGAAAGTGTGCGCTCCAGCCGCTTCAGTGCGCCCTGAGCTGCATTCACTCCCGTAAGGGCATTGCCTCCCCGGATGGGGCAAAGATGCGGGATCATGTGGTCCATGACCGAGGTGTCCTCGCTCACAGGGCGGCTGCTCGTGGCCACACCTGCCCTGGCGGACCCGAACTTCGACCGCGCGGTGGTGCTGCTTCTCGACCACGACGAGGAGGGCTCGCTCGGCGTGGTCCTCAACAGGCCCACGCCGGTGGACGTCGCGGACATCCTGGAGGGCTGGGGCGAGCTGGCGGGCGCGCCGGGCGTGGTCTTCCAGGGCGGCCCCGTGTCTCTCGACTCGGCGCTCGGCGTGGCGGTGATCCCCGGGGAGGAGGGCACGGCCCCCGGCTCCCGGCCGCGGCCGCGGCCGGGCAGAGGGGAGCCCATCGGCTGGCGCCGCGTGCACGGCGCGATCGGCCTGGTCGACCTGGACACACCTCCCGAACTCCTGGCCCCGGCACTCGGCTCGCTGCGGATCTTCGCCGGCTATGCGGGCTGGGGCCCGGGCCAGCTGGAGGACGAGTTGGTCGAGGGCGCCTGGTACGTGGTCGAGTCCGAGCCGGGGGACGTGTCGTCGCCGGCCCCTGAGCGGCTGTGGCGAGCGGTGTTGCGGAGACAGCGGAGCGAGCTGGCGATGGTGGCTACGTATCCGGATGATCCGTCGTTGAACTGAGGGGGCGGCGGGGGACCCAACTGGGTTCGTCGACGTCCGAGTTCACCGTGGGATTCGTACTTCTGTACGTTGCGAACGTAATTCTTCTCGTTGTTTGGCTCAGAAGGGGCCTTGTCGATGGCGGACACGGCGACTCAGGTGTGACTGCTCTTCCGGCGCGTGCGGTCCGCGAGCTGCTGAAGGGGGAAGCGGCCCGCGCTCACTCGCCTCTTCGTCGGGCCGGCGTGCGCATGGGCGGCGTACTGGTCGGGCGGCAGCGCGGGGCGCTGGTCGTGCACGCTGACCCGTACGTGGTGAGAAGCGAGGCGTGCGAGCACCAGCACTTCTGGTGAACTCGGGCTGCATAGGTGGACGTTGGCGACAACGTCTGGCGTGAGCTAGGCAGTGGTGTCGGTGAAGTCCTCGCTGAGGCGGGGGTCCGGGTATCGGGCGTGGCTTGCCTCACCCCGTCGAGCTACTAACACAATCCGCCCTGGAGTCACCATGACGTTACGGATAGTGTCCGGTTGCTTCAGCTAACCCCACCCCTCCAGGAGACCAGAGTGAATCGCCCCGTCCGGCTCGTAGCAGCCATGCTCACCGCATCTGCGGCCCTACTGCTGACCGCGTGTGGTGGCTCGGACGACGGCAAGGACGACAAGATCGCCGGTGCTGGCGCAGGCAGTAGAAAGTCGGCATCTCCGTCGCCGTCAACGTCGGCCGACGGGATCGATCGGCCGGAGATCAAGCTGCCGGTGGATATGAAGAACGTCTTCGACGGCCAGAAGACTGGTGACGCGGTGAAGGACGCGGTCCTGGCGGACAGCGAGCGACGCATCAACGCCGTGGACGCGGCGCTCGCGTCGGGGGACCTGAAGCATTCGGCTCTCGCCTTCTATGCCACGGATCGGGCATTGACCGGCCTCTACGAGTACACCAAGGCCAACATCGACAAGAACACCAGCTGGGCGGGGACGGCTCGCTACTTCGACCGGCAGGTAACAGTGTTCAGCAAGACGTCGGCGGCGGTGACGTACTGCGTGGATGAGAGTCAGGCGAACCTCAAGAACCGCAAGACGAACAAAGTGACCAAGGCAGAGACGTCGCCCGACAGCTACGTTTTTTACAACACCGCGATGAAGAAGAACAAGGACGGCGTCTGGCAGACCCGGGACCTCAGCGAGGACCGGGGAGCACAGAAGTGCCAGCCGTGACCGTGAATCGGAGCGGGACGGCGGCGGTGCTCACCGCCGTGCTGTGCGTTCTCGGAACGTACGAGGCTCTGGCCGGCGGCCGTGGCGGCTCCGGATCCCAGGAGCCGGAACCATCGGGCCAGTCCTACGGGAAGAACCTGATGTCCCGGGTCGTCTTCAAGGCAGAGGGAGGCTCCGCCAAGGCCGGAGACACCGGCTCTCTGACTCCCGCTGCGGTGGACTGGAAGCCCCCTGCCTGCTGGTACGAGCCGTACTGGAAGGCCAAGGATTTCAAGACCTTCGTGGAAGCCCAGTGGTCCATCTACGAATCGGTCGGCGGGGACGCCGCAGGCATGGCGGGCGACAAGGAGCACTACAAGGGCGGGAAGCCCTACAAGGACTTCAACGTCGACAAGAACGACAAGGGCATGTGGTGGGTAGGCGTCAAGAACCCGGACATGGAGGGCGACCCAGCCACCGGCGCTTGTGAGCGCAAGACCTTCTGGGTGGACAACGGTGAGCCCGCGAACGCCCCCCAGGCCATCGGCCCCAAGATCCTCGCCGCCCTCGCCTACCAGCAGACCAGGGTGCCGGACACCGAGGTCGAGCTGAAGCCCGAGGCCAAGTCGACGGTCAATCTGCCCACTTGGGCCTGGTTGGACAAGGGAACGTTCAAGGACGTCGAGGTCCGCGCCGAACTGCCCGGCACAGGGCTGTGGGCGCAGACCACCGCGAAGCCGGCCAGCCTCCACATGGAGCCGGGCACGGGGGACGCGGAGACGTACCCGGCATCCGGCGAGTGCGAGTTCAACGAGGACGGCAGCATCGGGACGCCGTACACCCGGGGGGCTTCACAGCACGAGCCGCCGTGCGGGATCAAGTACCTGCGTGCCACGAGTGGTCAGCCGTATCAGCTGACGGCATCGGTGACCTGGGAAATCGAGTGGACCGGCACCGGAGGCGCAAAGGGCAACCTCCCGGACGGGACCTTCGAGACCACCCAAGCCATGAACGTCCAGGAAATCCAGTCCATCAACCGCTGACCGAGCCTCACGCGATGCGACGGCAGCCTCAAGGGGTGGGAATGGCCGACAAGTTGAAGGTCGACGGGGACGAGCTCGAGAACTTCATGAAGCTGCTCAAGAAGTCGAATGACTCGTTGAAGGGGCTGCACAAGGCGCTCAGTGAGTCAACCATCACCGGCCTTGGCACCGATGACCTCGACTCCGCGTGTGAGGACTTCCAGGACGACTGGAAGTACGGCACGGAGCAGATCGGTGAGCAGAGTGAAGACCTTGCCAAGATCATCGACAAGAGCAAGGACGCCTACCGCGAGGTCGACAAAGCCCTGGAGGAGAATTTGAAGGAGAAGGGTAAGAACCGGGGACGGGGCTCGAAGTGACGGTCACGCCGGGTACTGAGAGCGACCCCTTCGCTGGTTCGCCCGCCGCCAGGAACGGCCCCCTGCCACAAGGCCTGAAGTCTTCCCCGGACATCCCGAACCCCAACTATCCGGACCTGGGCTTCAATCCGGTTCCCGGCAACTGCGACATCGTCAAGGCGCTGCACAAGAAGCTGACCGGCTGCGCCAAAGTCCTCCATGAGACGCATGGCGTTGTCACGAAGCTGATGGACGGCAGCTACTGGGAGGGCGATGCGGCGGTCGCCTTTCGCGAGCAGATCGACGGCGGTCCGCTGCCGAAGAACCTGCAGAATGCGGCGAACTCCATCAGCAAGGCCGCCAAGCATCTGAACCGCTGGCACGACGAGCTCCACGAGTACCAGGGCCGCGCGAAACGCTTGAACGCGGACGCGAAGGAAGCGCGGGCCGCCCTTGAGGCGGCGCAGGGGCGAGCGGACACCGCGGGCAAGGACTCTGACCTGGACAAGAAGGGCGCCGGGCAGGATCAGGCGAAGAAGGCGGAGACGCGTACCAACAACAAGGTGGATGACGCCCAGGCGGAACTCGACCGGATCCTGAAGAAGGCCCGCGACCTCGCGTACGAGCACGAGGAGAGGTCAGGGTACCGGGCAGGCAAGATCCGCGATGCGACACACAAGCTGGCGCCGCACGAGCCGGGCTGGTTCGACGAAACGATGGACTGGGTCAAGGAGAACCTGCCCGACATTCTGAGCAGCGTGGCCGCCGTCGTCGGGCTTGCGGCGCTGTTCGTGTTGACGGGTGGGGCGGCTGCGGCGGTGCTGTTGCTGGCTGCGGCGGCGTTGAGCGCGACGGCGTTGAGTATGCGGGTGCTCGGTGACCCGACGTTGCGCGCGTCGCTGTGGGATGGCGTCACCAAAGGCGAGTTCGACACGGGCTTCTGGAGCAACGCAGTCACACTGGGTGGGGATGCCCTAGGCATGGTGCCCGGCGTCGGCGCGGCGTGGAAAGGAGGCGCTGCTGCCCTTCGTGGTGTCGGCGAGGCGGGTGAGGCTCTCACGCTCGGAGCGCGGCTGAGTACTGCCGGTGCGACCACCATGGAACACGCGAGGGCTATGACCCGCCTGGACAATTCCTTGCTCGGGCTCACGATCAGAGGGGCTCGGGCTGAACCAATCGCCAGGACGGTTGAGGTCACATCGGCTGCGGTTGGCGTAGGTACGGCTGGATTCGGGCTGGTGATGAAGATCGTGGATGCCGACGACGACGGCATCAAGGATGGTGCCGTAGCAGTTATCGATGGCACCAGGCTCGGCGTCGATGGCGGCAGTCTCGTCGATGTCGCCCGGCATCTCTTCCATTGATCCGCTGCAGACAGAAAGCTGCTTACATGCATTCCGCCGACTATCCGACCGCCTGGGACCACCCGCCGACTCGTCAGGCATTCATCTGGCACATGGCCACGACTGTCGGGCGGCTGGTCGGATGGGTTGCCGTCTGGTTCGGAACCCTCTTCCTGATCGTCGGCACGCCAGTCGCGATCGCCTGGATCTTCATCCCCCTGCTGGTGTACGCGACCTTCCGCGCCTTCCTCCAACTCGGCTACTTCCCCTGGTCTCTCAACATGCGGCGTGTCCTCGCCCAGTACCCCTGGCAGCACCTCAAGGACGTCCCCCGAGGCCGGAACAAGCACCCAGAGGCCCAGGAGGACGAGATGTGGTACGAGCTTCCCAATCCCGAGAAGCCGGATGAGCGGATCCCGCTGCTCTTCATGGCCAATATGCGCACCTTTTGGTGGATGCGGCGCTTCGGTACGAACAAGACCCAGCCCGAGCTGAAGGCTCAGATCGAGCCCCTGTGGTTCGCCGGCGATCCCCGTTTCTACGCTGTCATCGCGGCGCCGGGTCGAGGGGGTGACGTGCCCAAGCGGCTGCACTTCCTTTACCAGCGTCCGGCCCGGCCCAGCTGGAAAGCTGCCCCGGTCGGATGGGGCGCCAGTCCCGGCGCGCTCGAACGTGCGCGTCGGGCGGGGGCCAGGGTTCCCGACGGCGTGACGCAGGACGAGGTGCGATGACCGCCGCTCCCCATTTCGTGGTCGACGAGTCGGCCGAGGACCCCAGCGCTGACATCTGGTTCGCCGAACCTGCCGGGTTCACCGCGATCCCGCTGACCGCCCTGCTGAACCTGCCCGATGCCCCCGGCGCCGACGGGCTGCGTGCCGCCCTCGGCCCACTCCTGGAAACAGCTCCTGACGACACCACCCGCGAGCGTTTCGTCGCGCAACTTGGCGCGGCGCAGCAGATGTTGGCCGCCCTGTGCGAAATCGGCACCGTCCACTGCTCGATCGGCCTGCATCGTGACGACGTGGCCGATGCCGGTGGTGGCGAGGGCGGCGGGCGGCCCTTGCTCTCCTTCTTCACCCTCTCCTTGCGTGACACAGCCGTCGCACCCCCCGCCGTCACCGCCGCCCGCGCCGTCACCCCCGCCGAGCACCACACCCGTATCGAGTACCTCGAGCTGCCCTGCGGTCCGGCCACCCTCAGCGAGTCTGTACGCACCCCCACACAGGCCAGCGGCCTCCCTCCGGAGCCCCTCCTCCAGGTCCACGCCCACCTACCGCATCCGGACGGCAGGCGTCTGGTGGTGCTCGTCATGAGTACGACGGCCGTCGAGCGGCGCGACGACTACCGGCGTCTGCTCCACCAGATCGCCGAACTCGTCAGCTTCGACAACCCTCTGGACGAGGCGCTGACACAGTGGAACCAGGAGTCCCGTGGATAGTGTCCCGACGCGTACGTGACATGGCGGAGTTCGTGGGCCGACTACCGGGTTGGCTCCGGGGCGAGCAAGTATCGCTCCGCCAACGGATGTGCGTCCCGCGCCGGGATGGCCAGATGTACTGGCACCGGTGGGGCGTTCTTCAGGCGTACGTGGCGTAGGGCTGGGTGCGTGTTTCTGCGGGCCACCGGTTCTGGGGCCACTCCTACGCCGTGGCCTGCCGCTACCGCTTCCAGCCATTCGTCGAAGTTGTCGGCTGTGCAGGCCAGTTCGGGGCGATGGCCCTCGGGCCAGAGTTCGGGGCTTGTCGTCCCCGTGACCGTGTTCACGACCAGGGGCAGATCGGCCAGCTCCGTCCAGTCCACGACGCGGCGTCCCGCGAGTTCGGCCGCGCCGCGTGCCACCACCGCTATGCGGGGTTCGTGCAGGAGTACGCGGGTGCGTACCGCCGTGCCCGGCGGGATGTCTCCTCGTACGACCGCGACGTCGCAGGCCCCTGACGTGAGGCCCGCGAAGGGCGTGTCGCGCCGGACCAGGCGGATGCCCGCGCCCGTCGCGGCCTCGAAGGCGGAGTTCCGTGCGGCGCAGGCCTCCGGGAGGAGGGACGTGAACCCGAGGCGCAGGAGCGGGGGTTCGCTCCCGGCGGCCTCGCGCAGCGTGGCGTCCAGGCGGGCGAGGAGCGGGGCGATGCCGTCGCGGAGGCGGTGGCCCGCTTCGGTGAGTTCCACGTGACGTGTGGTGCGGGTGAGCAGGCGCGCGCCCACCGCTTCCTCCAGGGCGCGGATGGTGCGGGTCAGTGCGGGCTGGCCCGTACGGAGAGCGGCCGCGGCGTGCGTGAAGCTCAACTCGTCGGCCACGGCGAGGAATCCGCGCAGGTGGCGGAGGTCGACCGAGGCGAGGTCATCGGCCGGGACGCGAGCGATGTGATCCATGCCGGCCCAGCATAAATGTGCCTCCGCGGGCATTTCCCGGGGCGTCCGGGCGATGCCTACCTTTCCCACTCCGCGGCGGCTCGCAGGCCGCGCCGTACGAGGAGTGGGAGTTGTCGCTGTGCGCAAGATCTGGCTGCTGATCCTGGGGGCCTTCACGCTGGGGCTCGACGCCTATGTGATGGCCGGGCTGCTGCCGGTGGTGGCCCGGGACCTGGGAACGACCGTCTCGCTCGCCGGGCAGATGGTCACCGTCTTCACCCTCGCGTACGCGGTGAGCGCGCCCCTCGTCGCCGGGCTGATGTCCGGCGTACGTCCCCGGATGCTGATCATCGCCTCGCTGGGCGTTTTCACCCTCGGGAACGGGCTGACGGCCCTGGCGCCGTCCCTGGCCGTGCTTCTCGCGTCCCGCGCGGTGGCGGGGGCCGGTGCCGGGGTCTACTCCGCGCTCTCCACCGCGGCCGCCGCCTCCCTCGTCCCCGAGGAGCGGCGCGGGCGGGCGCTGGCCCTGGTGATGGGCGGGATGAGCTCGGGGACGGTGCTCGGCGTGCCGCTGGGGGTGCTTCTCGCCGAGAGTGCCGGGTGGCGCGCGACGATGTGGGCGGTGACCGGGCTCGGGGCGATCACGCTCGCGGGGCTCGCCGTGTGGCTGACACCGGTCCCGGCGGACCCGCCGGTGCCGGTACGGGCACGGCTCGCGGCGTTGACGGACCGCGCGGTGGTGCCGGTGGTGGGGGTTTCGTTCCTGGCGGCCGTGGCGAGCCTGGGCCTGTACACGTACCTGGCTCCGGTCCTGTCATCGGCGGGCGGAGTGGAGGAAGCGGGCGTCGCGCCCTACCTGTGGGCGTGGGGGATCGGCGGGATTCTGGGCAGCGTCGTCGCCGGCCCCCTGGTGGACCGCACGGGCCGGGTAATCACCCTGGTGGCGGGCGTGCTGCTGGCCCTGGTGCTCGCGGAGGCGGCCCTGCCGCTGCTCGGCGCGGCGGCGTTCCCCGCCCTGGTGCTGTGGGGCGCGGCGGGCTGGGCGCTCCAAGTCCCGCAACAGCACCGCCTGTTGGCGCTGCGAGCGGAGCGGGGCACGGTGGCTCTGGCCCTGAACAACTCGGCCCTGTACCTGGGCAGCGCGGTCGGCTCGGGTGCGGCGGGCCTCGCCCTCTCCATGGGCCTCCCGGCGAGCCACCTGCCGTGGGCCGCAGCCGCGGTGGCGGGGGCGGGCCTCGTGCTGCATCTCGCGGGGGCGCGGTCGCGACACCTCGCGGGGGCGCGGGCTCGGCATCTCTCGGGGGCGCGGTCGCGACGGGAGGCGGGCGCGACGGCTGCGGCGCCCGACGAGGCCAGGGGAGAGGCCGCCGACAAGGCCGGGTGCGGGGCGGCCTGAGGGCGCCCGGCCGGTACGGGCGTTGCGCGGCTGGGCGGGGTTGTTCCGGCGGCTCTGCGTCCGGGTGGTGTCGGTGGTTGGGGTGCGTGGGTATGGCGGGGTTGTTCCGTCGGCTCTGCGTCCGGGTGGTGCCGGTAGTCGGCGTGCGTGGGTCCGGGGCGGTTGTTCGGTCGGCTCTGTGTCCGGGTGATGGCGGTGGCCGCGGTGCGTAGGTTCGGCGCGGTCGTCCCGTCGCCCCTGCGTCCGGGTGGTGCCGGTAGTCGGCGTGCGTAGGACCGGCGCGGTTGTGTCGTCGCCCCTGTGCCCCGGTGATGCTGGTAGTCGGCGTGCGTAGTTACGGCGCGGTTGTTCCGTCCGCCCTGCGTCCGGGTGATGCCGGTAGTCGGGGTGCCTAGGTTCGGCGCGGATGTCCCCTCGACCCTGCGCCCGGGCGATGCCCGTAACCGGTGAGCGTAGGTACCCTTGGATGCCATGAGCACTCTTGAGCCCGAGCCCGAGCGCGGGGCAGGTACGGGGACCCTCGTTGAGCCGACGCCGCAGGTGTCGAGCGGTGACGGTGACCACGAGCGCTTCGCGCACTATGTCCAGAAGGACAAGATCATGGCGAGCGCGCTCGACGGTACGCCCGTCGTCGCACTCTGCGGCAAGGTGTGGGTGCCGGGTCGTGACCCGAAGAAGTACCCCGTCTGCCCCATGTGCAAGGAGATCTACGAGTCCATGAGCGCCGGTGGCGACAAGGACAAGGGCGGCAAGGACGGCAAGGGCGGCGGCAAGAAGTAGCCCCCGGTAGCTCCCCCCCCGGGTAGCTCCCCCCGGGTAGCTCCCCCCGGGTAGCCCCTCCCGGTAGCCCCCGGGCCCCCGGGCGCGGTCCATGGCCCTCCTCGCGGTGGGGCGTTGCGTGTACCGCAACGCCCCTTTTGCGTTGTGCAATCGCGTGGCAGATTCGCCGCATGACCTTTGAGCAACTCATCCCCGCGCCCGCACGCGCCGAGGGACCGCATTCCGAAGGCTTCATCCTCGACTCCTCCACCGCGCTCCGGGCCGGAATCGGCACCGAGTCGACCGAGCGCTGGCTGCGTGCCACCCTCGGCGCCGCGCTCGGCCTGCCCCTGGCGCCCGGCGAGGGCAGCGGCGTCTCGCTGGGCATCGATGACTCCCTCGCGCCCGAGGCGTACCGGCTCACCGTGGGGGAGAGCGGCGTCGAGATCCTCGGTGGCGCCGCACCCGGCGTCTTCTGGGGGGCGCAGACCCTGCGGCAGCTCATCGGGCCCGAGGCCTTGCGGCGCGCCCCGCTGCGGGCGGCGGGGCGGTACGCCGTCCCGGGGTGCCTGATCGAGGACAGCCCCCGCTTCGGCTGGCGCGGCATGATGCTCGACGTGGCACGGCACTTCATGCCCAAGGACGGCGTCCTGCGCTATCTGGACCTCCTCGCCGCCCACAAGCTGAACGTCTTCCACTTCCACCTCACCGACGACCAGGGCTGGCGCATCGAGATCAAGCGCTATCCGAAGCTCACGGAGTCCGGGTCGTGGCGGCCGCGCTCGAAGTGGGGGCACCGGGCGTCCGAGCTGTGGAACGACACCCCGCACGGCGGCTACTACACGCAGGACGACATCCGCGAGATCGTCGCGTACGCCCATGAGCGGCACATCACCGTCGTACCCGAGATCGACATCCCCGGGCACTCGCAGGCCGCCATCCACGCCTACCCGGAGCTCGGCAACACCGACGTCGTCGACACCTCCTCGCTCGGCGTCTGGGACACCTGGGGCGTCAACCCGAACGTCCTCGCCCCGACCGAGAACACCCTTCGCTTCTACGAAGGGGTGTTTGAAGAAGTGCTTGAGCTGTTTCCCTCCACCTTTATCCACGTCGGGGGAGACGAGTGTCCCAAGGATCAATGGAGGCAGTCGCCCACCGCTCAGGCCCGCATCAAGGAACTCGGCGTCGGTGACGAGAACGGGCTGCAGAGCTGGTTCATCCGGCACTTCGAC
The DNA here is from genome assembly GCF_009769735.1 of Streptomyces sp. BA2. NCBI lineage: Bacteria > Bacillati > Actinomycetota > Actinomycetes > Kitasatosporales > Streptomycetaceae > Streptomyces > Streptomyces sp. BA2. The sequence continues at coordinate 3,809,209 of NZ_WSRO01000002.1, read as the reverse complement.
AGGTGGCTCACTGCGCGCGGGCGGCGGCTCATCGGATGGGACGAGATCCTGGAGGGTGGTCTCGCCGACGGTGCCACCGTGTCCTCCTGGCGCGGGTACGGGGGCGGGATCGCGGCGGCCAAGGCCGGTCACGACGTCGTCATGTGCCCCGAGCAGCAGGTGTACTTGGACCACCGACAGGACGGCGGCCCCGACGAGCCCGCCCCCATCGGCTTCGTCCGCACCCTGGAGGACGTCTACCGCTTCGAGCCGCTGCCGCCGCAGCTCACCGCCGACGAGGCCCGGCACGTGCTCGGCACCCAGGCCAACGTCTGGACCGAGGTGATGGAGTACCACGCACGCGTGGATTACCAGGTGTTCCCGCGCCTCGCCGCCTTCGCCGAGGTCGCCTGGAGCCCGCTCCCGGCATCCGCCGAGCGCGACTTCGCGGACTTCGAGCGGCGAATGGCCCCGCACTACGCGCGACTTGACGCACTCGGCGTCGACTACCGCCCGCCCGGCGGCCCGTTGCCGTGGCAGAAGCGCCCGGGAGTGCTCGGACGCCCGATCGACGGGGCGCCCCCGAACGTGTGAGGCGCACCCCATAGTCCGTGTGTCGGGCCGCCCGCGCTGAGAGCGTGGGCGGCCGGACGAAAGCCGTACAAGAGTCACCGAAGAGTGGCAATTCCCGCTGACCGGTGAGGGCGTGTGAAACCGGCACATCCCCCAGGTCTGCGGACGAATGGCTCCTAGCGGACCCCCGCGCCGGGGGCCGGGGAAGATGTGCCAGAGTTGCCACGTCCGGGCTGTGAGCACGTACCGTACGGCGGAACAGGCGTAACGGTGAGAACGGCGAGAAAGCCGCCGGGCATCGGGAAGGGGCAGCCGGTTTTGACCACGCACGCACCGCAGGCGGCGCAGACCGCGCAGACGGCGAAGCTGCCTGGGACGTTGGACGAGGCCGTAGAGGCGCTCGCCGCGATGCCCGCCGCCGTGCCCGTAGCCGGCGGCACCGACCTCATGGCCTCCGTCAACGCGGGCCTCCTGCGCCCCGCCGCGCTCGTCGGCCTCGGCCGCATCAGCGAGATCCGCGGCTGGCAGTACCAGGACGGTCACGCACTGCTCGGCGCGGGCCTCACCCACGCACGCGTCGGGCGGCCCGACTTCGCCGCGCTGATCCCCGCGCTCGCCGCGGCCGCGCGCGCGGCCGGACCCCCGCAGATCCGCAACGCGGGCACTCTCGGCGGCAACATCGCCACGGCGGCACCGACCGGCGACACCCTGCCCGTCCTGGCCGCCCTGGAAGCCGTCCTCATCATCGCGGGCCCCGGCGGCGCACGCCGCGAGGTCCCCGTCTCGCACCTCCTCGCGGGGATGGACATGCTCCGCCCCGGCGAACTCATCGGCTTCGTACGGCTGCCGCTCCTGCACGCCCCGCAGGTCTTCCTGAAGGCCACAGGGCGCACGGGCCCCGGCCGCGCCATCGCGTCCGTCGCGCTCGTCCTCGACCCCGCTCGGCGTGGCGTGCGCTGCGCGGTCGGCGCCGTCGCACCGATGCCGCTGCGGCCCCTTGAGGCCGAGCAGTGGGTCGCCTCGCTGATCGACTGGGACGGCGAGCGGGCGATCGTGCCGGAGGCGCTCACGGCCTTCGGTGAGTACGTCGCCGCCGCGTGCATCCCCGACCAGCCTCCGGCGGACGATGGCTCCCCGCAGCCGCTGCCGCCCGCCGTACTGCACCTGCGGCGCACTGTCGCCGCGCTGGCCCGACGAGCACTGGGGAGGGCGCTGTCGTGAGGGACGACCAGACCGATGGCAACGCTGCGAACGCCGCGAACGGCGGTTGGCAGCCGCATCCACAGGGTGAGTACGACTCGGACGCCACGGCCTTCGTGCAGCTGCCGGAGGGCGCCCTGGACGCCTTCGACCACTCGCCGCTCGCCGCGCCCGGCCACGGTTACGTGCCGCCGCAGATAACGGTCACCCCCACCACGGCCGACGCGACGGACCCGGCCGCCACGGGTGTCTGGGTCATGCCGCCCGAGGTGACGGGCGCGGGCACCGGAGTCGCGGGCGTCGGCGTCCAGAACGTGCAGTGGCCGGACGCGGGCGGCGTGCCCGAGCCCGAGGCGCCGGTCCACGAGCCGGAGCACGCGTACGACCCCCGGGCCACCGGGCAGTGGAGCTTCCACGAGGCGGAGGGGCACGCGCCCGCCGCCCCTGCCCCGGCCGATGTCACCGGACAGTGGTCGATTCCGGTCGCCAACGGCGATCTTCCGGACGAATCGGGCGAGTTCACCACGTCTTCGCTCGCGGCACAGTGGGGCGGTACGCCGCCCGCGACGCTGCCGGGCGGCGCGGCGGCGCCGTGGGCGACCGGCGGTGCGGGCGCGGGCGCGCCGTGGTCGGAGCCGGCACGGGAGCCGCATGCCGAGCAGTATCCGCACGCCGGGCATGCGCAGCACTCCGGGCACGCCGAGACGCAGACGCAGCCGCAGCAGCACGTCGAGCCGCAGCATCACGAGCCCGTCGTGCCCCCGGAGCCGTTCGTCCCCGAGCCCCCGGTCGCCCCTGAGATGCATGTGGTGCCCGAGGGGCCTGTGGCGCACGAGGTGCCCGAGACGCCCGACGCCCCCGCAGAGCCGGAGCCGGAGCCCGGCCCGGAGCCCGAAGCCGAAGCCGAGCCCGAAGCGGACGTCGAAGCGGAAGCTGAAGCCGAGACTGAGGCCGAGGCTGAAGCCGAAGCCGAAGCCGAAGACCCCGAAGAGGCCGCAGCCACCACCCCCCTCTCCGACGAACACCCCCTCTGCTCCTACGTCCTGCGCGTCAACGGCGCCGACCGCCCCGTCACCGACGCCTGGATCGGCGAGTCCCTCCTCTACGTCCTGCGCGAGCGCCTCGGCCTCGCGGGCGCCAAGGACGGCTGCTCGCAGGGCGAGTGCGGTGCCTGCAACGTCCAGGTGGACGGCCGTCTCGTCGCGTCCTGCCTGGTGCCCGCCGCCACCGCCGCCGGGAGCGAGGTGCGCACCGTCGAGGGCCTCGCCACCGACGGCAGGCCCTCCGACGTGCAGCGGGCGCTCGCGGCCTGCGGTGCCGTCCAGTGCGGCTTCTGCGTACCGGGCATGGCGATGACCCTGCACGACCTCCTTGAGGGCAACCCCGCCCCGACCGACCTGGAGACCCGCCGCGCCCTGTGCGGCAACCTGTGCCGGTGCTCCGGCTACCGGGGCGTGCTCGACGCCGTGCAGGAGGTCGTCGCCGAGCGCGAGGCGTCCGCGGCCGCCGCCGAGCCGTCGGCGCAGGACGACCATGCGGGCGAGGCACGCATCCCGCACCAGGCGGGACCCGGCGCCGGAGGAGTCAACCCGGCGGCGCAGGGCGGATCGTACGAAGGACCTTACGGACAGGACGGAGGCCAGGCGTGAGCAACGAAGCCGCGGGGAACGGGACCACCGCGACCGCAGTGGAGCCGCAGCCCGGCCCCGAGCCGCTGCCGCACGGCATCGGTGCCTCGCTGCCGTCCGCGGAGTCCCGTGCCAAGACGGAGGGCACTTTCCCCTACGCGTCCGACCTCTGGGCGGAGGGGCTGCTGTGGGCGGCCGTCCTGCGCTCGCCGCACGCGCACGCGCGCATCGTCTCCATCGACACGTCCCAGGCGCGCGAGATGCCGGGCGTGCGCTCCGTCGTCACGCACGAGGACGTGCCCGGCGATGCGCTGCACGGCCGCAAGACCGCGGACCGCCCGGTCTTCGCGTCCGACGTCGTACGCCACCACGGCGAGCCCATCGCCGCCGTGGCCGCCGACCACCCCGACACGGCGCGGATGGCCGCCGCCGCCATCTTCGTCGAGTACGAAATCCTTGAGCCGGTCACCGACCCGGAGAAGGCCTTCGCGGCCGAACCCCTGCACCCCGACGGCAACTTGATCCGGCACATCCCGCTGCGGCACGGCGACCCGGAGGCGGCGGGCGAGCTCGTCGTCGAGGGTCTCTACCGCATCGGCCGCCAGGATCCCGCGCCGATCGGAGCGGAGGCGGGTCTGGCCGTACCCCGTCCCGACGGGGGCGTGGAGCTGTACATCGCCTCCACCGACCCGCACACCGACCGCGACATGGCCGCGTCCTGCTACGGCATCGACCCGGACATCGTGAAGGTCGTCGTGACCGGCGTCCCCGGCGCGACCGCCGACCGCGAGGACGCCAGCTTCCACCTCCCGCTCGGCCTGCTCGCGCTGACGACGGGCTGCCCGGTGAAGCTGACGGCGACCCGCGAGGAGTCGTTCCTGGGCCACGCCCACCGCCACCCCACCCTCCTGCGCTACCGCCATCACGCGGACGCCGAGGGCAAGTTGGTGAAGGTGGAGGCGCAGGTCCTGCTCGACGCGGGCGCGTACGCGGACACGTCGTCGGACGCGCTCGCCGCGGCCGTCTCCTTCGCCTGCGGTCCGTACGTGGTCCCGAACGCCTTCATCGAAGGCTGGGCGGTCCGCACGAACAACCCGCCGTCCGGACATGTCCGGGGCGAGGGCGCCATGCAGGTTTGTGCGGCGTACGAAGCCCAAATGGACAAGATCGCCAAGAAGTTGGGCATCGACCCGGCCGAGGTGCGGCTGCGCAACGCGATGGCCACGGGCGACATCCTGCCCACGGGCCAGACGGTCACGTGCCCGGCCCCGGTAGCCGAACTCCTCGCCGCCGTACGGGACTTCCCCCTCCCCGAGCTGCCCAAGGACACCCCCGAGGACGAGTGGCTGCTGCCAGGCGGCCCCGAAGGCGCGGGTGAACCGTCCGCAGTGCGTCGGGGCGTCGGCTACGGCCTGGGCATGGTCCAACTCCTGGGCGCGGAAGGCACGGACGAGGTCTCCACGGCCACGGTGAAGGTCCACGACGGCATCGCGACAGTCATCTGCGCGGCGGTAGAGACGGGCCAGGGCTTCTCGACGCTCGCCCGCCAGATCGTCCAGGAGACCCTTGGCATCGACGACGTCCGAGTGGCCCCCGTAGACACGGACCAGCCCCCAGCGGGCCCGAGCTGCCACGGCCGCCACACATGGGTGTCGGGCGGGGCGGTGGAGCGCGCGGCGAAGATGGTCCGCACGCAGCTGCTCCAGCCGCTGGCCCACAAGTTCGGCATGTCGACCGAGCTTCTCCAAATCACCGACGGCAAGATCACGTCGTACGACGGCGTGCTGAGCACGACGGTGACGGAGGCGATGGACGGCAAGGAGCTCTGGGCCACGGCCCAGTGCCGCCCGCACCCCACCGAGCCGCTGGACGAGGCGGGCCAGGGCGACGCGTTCGTCGGGATGGCCTTCTGCGCGATCCGCGCTGTGGTGGACGTGGACATCGAGATCGGTTCGGTACGGGTCGTGGAGCTGGCGGTCGCGCAGGACGTGGGCCGCATCCTGAACCCGACCCAGCTGAAGGTGCGTATCGAGGCGGGCGTCACGCAGGGAGTCGGCGCCGCGCTGACGGAGAACCTCCGTACGCCGCGGGGCTTGGTCCGCCACCCGGACCTGACCGGCTACGCCCTGCCAACGGCCCTGGACACCCCGGACATCCGCATCGTGAAGCTGGTGGAGGAGCGTGACGTGGTCGCGCCCTTCGGGGCGAAGGCGGCGAGCGCGGTACCGGTGGTGACGACTCCGGCGGCGGTGGCCTCGGCGGTGAGGGCGGCGACGGGCCGCCCGGTGAACCGCCTCCCGATCCGTCCGCAGGCGGCGGTGGCGCAGTAATCCGCGGGTCAGCCCAGGAGCCCGCACAGTAATCCGGAGGCGAGAGGACCGGCTCCCTTGGCACGATGGGAGCCATGACTACCTCTGATCCCGATGGCGTCATCGTCATCACCGGCATCATGGCGTCGGGCAAGTCCACGGTGGCGCAGGCCCTGGCCGAACGGCTTCCGCGCGCGGCACACGTGCGGGGCGACGTCTTCCGCCGGATGATCGTCTCGGGCGGCCAGGCGTACGAGCCCGGCGCATCGGACGAGGCCGAGGCCCAACTCCGGCTGCGGTACGGCCTGTCGGCGTCCACGGCCGACGCGTACGCGGCTGCGGGCTTCGTCGCGGTGGTCCAGGACGTCATCCTGGGCGAGGAGTTGAAGGCGTACGTGGATCTGCTGCGTACGCGCCCGGTACACGTGGTCGTGCTCGCCCCGAGGCCGGAGGCGGTCGCGGCGCGGGAGGCGGACCGCGGGAAGACCGGCTACGGGGCATGGACGGTGGAGGACCTGGACACAGGGCTGCGGACCACGACCCCGAGGATCGGGCTCTGGCTCGACAGCTCCGACCTGACGGTCGAGGAGACGGTGGACGCGATTCTCGCGGGGCTCGACGAGGCGCTGGTCCGGGACCGGTAGGTCGCCCGGCCCCGGACCGCGTCCCCCTGTGGTGCGGGTCAGCCTCGGTACTGCAGGCGGGTCAAGTAGATGAACTTGCCGCCGACGCCCGCGTTGAGGTCCGTGTCGTAGCGCTCCCACGGCTTGTCGGGCGTGGGGTCAGGGGTGAGCGAGATGATGACGTTGAGCCCTTCGAGCGGCTCGCCCGGCTCGCCCGGCTCGCCCTCCTCAGGGTCCGTGGTGAAGGCGGCGTGGATGGACTTGCGCTTGATCTGGGGATTCGTGCGGTGGGGGACGGGGTGCGGCTGACTGGGGGCGCGTGGGGACGCGCCGGGTCTGTCCGGCCTTCGGCCGGATGGCGGTGGAGGGGTATGGGTGGGGGGTATGGGTGGGGCGCGAGGGGGCCAGGGGGTGGCTGTCACGGTCGGGGCGCAGTGACTGGTGACGCGCGGATTGGCGCGCATGAGCGCGCATGACGGAAGAAGGTGACCCGGGGAGGGCCACCTTCTTCCTTGCCAATACTCGGAGGCCGTGGCGGGAATCGAACCCGCGTTACTGGATTTGCAGTCCAGCCCCTAAGCCACTCGGGCACACGGCCAAGTCGTTGATGACCTGACTCCTTGAACGTAGCCGTGGCCGACGGGTTGGCTCAAGGGATCTCCGGCCGCTGCAACGGGACTGCCATGCGGCGTTCATGAACCGGGGGTCACGCGGGCGTATTCACCTACTTATTAGCGTGGTTGCTGTGGGTGGGTGGCTGAGCGAGCCTCCATCCCGTGTGGGTGTGCGCGGCTCCGGTGGGGGCTGACTTTCGTCGGCTGATCTACGTACGGGCCCAGATTTGCCAACCCCTTTCCACAGCACACAACCAACGCCGCCGGTACCGCTTCCCCCTCAGCGACAACGCGCCGCCACGTGTGCCAGAGGGTCAAAAGGCAGCAGCAATAGGGGGGTGGGTGGGGGGATGGGGGGGGCGTGGGGTGGGTGCGGGGCGTGGGGTGGGTGGGGTGCAGGCGGGGTGTGCGGGGCATGCGGGGGGTGGTGGCGTGCTGGGCGTGGGTGGCGCGCGGGGCGAGGGCTTCGCGGATGGGGCCTGGGCTTTCGCGGATGGGGGCCTGGTCGGGCCGGGTGGGGCTCATTGCAGAGAAGTTGCACTTCTTTCCCGCGAAACCCCAGCTCACTGCCGAAGCAGGTGGGATTTTCCTGCAATGGGGGCTCATCGATGCCGAAAGGCGGTCGGGCGACGGCGAGCGATGGTCCGGCGACGAGGCGGGGTGGTTCGTGGCGGCGGTCGACTGGCGGCCGGTGGTGAGGGGTGGTTGGTGGCGGCGGTCGACTGGCGGCCGGTGGTGAGGGGTGGTTCGTGGCGGCGGCCGACTGGCGGCCGGTGGTGAGGGGTGGTTCGTGGCGGCGGCCGACAGGCGGCCGGCGGGGAGGGGCGGTTTGTGACGGGGGCCGACGGCGGCCGGTGGCGAGGGAGGGTTTGTGACGGGGGCCGACGGCGGCCGGTGGTGAGGGAGGGTTTGTGACGGGGACCGACGGTGACCGGTGGCGAGGGAGGGTTCGTGACGGCGCCCGATGGTCCGGCGACGAGGAGGGATGGTCCGTGATGGCGGCCGACAGCCGCCGGGCGGCGAGGGGCGGTCCCGTGGCGGTGGCTGACTGGCGGCCGGTGGTGAGGGGTGGTTCGTGGCGGCGGCCGACAAGCGGCCGGCGGCGAGGGGCGGCCCCGTGGCGGTGGCTGACTGGCGGCCGGTGGTGAGGGGTGGTTCGTGGCGGCGGCCGACAAGCGGCCGGCGGCGAGGGATGGTTCGTGATGGCGGCCGACGGCGGCCGGTGGCGAGGGGTGGTTCGTGGCGGTGGCCGACAGGCGGCCGGCGGCGAGGAGGGATGGTCCGTGATGGCGGCCGACAGCTGGCCGGCGGCGAGGGAGGGTTCGGTGGTGTTGAGCGAGGGGCGGGTGGCGGGCGTATCCCTCCGTTGGTGTCGCCGTTGTTGTTGCTGCGTCTTTGGGCTGTTGGTCGCCGCGCTTTGGGGCGGGCTCTGACGCCGCCCTCGGGGTCGGCCCTGCCCCGTCGTGTAAACCCCGGTGTCCAACTCCGTGGCCACGTTCGAACATCAGGCGGCGAAAGTCAGCCCCCACCGACCCGCGCACACCCACACGGGATGGAGGCTCGCTCAGCCACCCACCCACAGCAACCACGCTAATCGAAAATCCTCACTGCGTGGACCTCGCGGCTCCCTTCTGGCTCTGCAGGGGGTCCGGGCGGGAGGGGGCCGCCGGGGTGGGGCAAGTGGGCGTGGAGGTGGCGATTTCCGCCCAGATTGTTTTGCAGGGGGGCGAGCCCAGCTCCGTGCCCCAGCGGTCGGACAGCGCGGCGACCAGGAACAGCCCTCGGCCCGACTCCGCGTAGGCGGGCGGGAGTTCAACATCTACCGGTGTGCTGCGGTCCGCCCTCGCGTCCGTTACCTCGATACGGAGCGTGGCCGCCTCGGTGAGCCTGAGCGCCAGGCGGAAGCTTCTGCCCGGCACGTAGCCGTGCAGCGCCGCGTTGCTCGCCAGCTCGGCGACGATCTGCTCCGCCGCCTCGAACGGCAGTCCCCAGGCGCGGAGTTGCTCACCCGCCAACAGCCGTGCCAGGCGGGCGCCTCTGCGGGTGGCGGACAGCAGGATCGTGAACTGGCGCACGGGGGTGGGGGTGCGGGTGGTTTCTTGATTCACGTCACTCAGAGTGGCCGCGCGTGCGTACCGTGAACAGCGGCGCGGGCTGTGCGTACCGCGTTTGTCCCGCGCTTGTCCCGGCTTGTCCCGGCTGTCCCGGGTGACGTACGGGTACGAGTGCGCGTTGGGCTTGGACGGTACGTCGGAGGTGGCGCGGTGGGCATGGAACGTGGCGGCGATGGGTGTAACAGCGGGGCGGACGAGCCTGGTTGGGACGTCGATCCGGAGGACGAGATCAGCGCGGTGGTCGAAATGACCGGTCACCAGCTCAAGTTGTGGAGGGAAGCGGCGGGCCTTCGTGTGGCCGAGTTCGGGGAGGCCATCGGGTACGGGGAGGACCTGATTCGGAAGATCGAGCGCGGGGCGCGGATTCCTCGTCCCGAGTATCTGGACAAGGTGGACGAGGTCCTTAACGCGGGCGGGCTCGTCTCCGCGATGAAGAAGGAGATGCGGGAGGCCCGTTACCCGAAGAAGGTGCGGGAGCTGGCGAAGTTGGAGGAGCGGGCGGTTGAGGTTGCGCTCTACAGCAATCACAACATCCACGGGCTCTTGCAGGCGGAGGAGTACGCGCGGGCGCTCCTCGGTACGTGGCGGCCTTCGCTCTCTGAAAGCGAGTTGGAGCGGGCGTTGGCGGCGCGTATGGCTCGACGGTCCATCTTCGAGCGGTCTCCGGCCCCGGACCTCAGCTTCGTGCAGGAAGAGGTGACGCTCCGACGTCCGATCGGAGGGAGGATGGTGTTGCATCGGCAGCTCGAACGGCTATTGGAGCTAGGCCAGTTGCGAAACGTCGAGATCCAGGTGATGCCGACCGACCACGATGGTCACCCTGGAACGGCCGGCCTGATTGAGGTGCTCAAGTTCGGAGACGGGGCGGCCGTCGGGCGTTCCGAGGGGGCGTTCAACAGTCGCCCGGTCACCGAGCCGAAGCAGCTCCGTATCCTCGAACTGCGGTATGGAATTATCCGGGCCGAGGCTCTCTCACCACGGGAGTCGCTGGCCTTCATCGAGCAAGTGCTGGGAGAGACATGATCCGCAAGGCCTCTGCTGGGGACACTTCCGAGCTGAATTGGTTCAAGAGCAGTTACAGCAGCAGCAGTGACCCCAACGATTGCGTCGAGATCGCCACCACCCCCGCCACCATCCACCTCCGCGACTCCAAGAACCCCCAGGGCCCCCAACTGGCCTTCGCCCCAGCCGCATGGGTCGACTTCGTCACGTACGCATCCGAGAGCTGACCCGGGAGCTGACCCGGAAGCTGATCCGCACGCAGCCCGAGACGTAAGACCAAGGGACCAGAAGCCCCCCGACCCTGGACAGGGGTCACCAGTAGCCATGCCCCTTACGCTGGCCGCATGACCGCCCTGGACCCTCGCGACACCGGCGTCGCCGCCGCCCCGATAGCCCCGCCGTCCGAGCTCCGGGGCGGAGTCCTGCGCGCCCCCTATCGCGCCCTCAGCTTCGGCATCGTCTCCGTGGTTCTGCTCATCGCCTTCGAGGCGACGGCCGTCGGGACCGCGATGCCGGTGGCCGCCCGTGAGCTGGACGGTGTTTCCCTTTACGCCTTCGGTTTCTCCGCGTACTTCACCACCAGCCTCTTCGGCATGGTGCTCTCCGGGCAGTGGGCCGACCGGCGTGGGCCCCTCGGTCCGCTGGCCACCGGGATCGGCGCCTTCGCGGCGGGGCTGCTGCTTTCCGGGACCGCCGGGGCCATGTGGATGTTCATCCTCGGGCGGGCCGTCCAGGGGCTCGGCGGCGGACTCGTCATCGTCGCGCTGTACGTCGTCGTCAGCCGGGCCTATCCGGAGCATCTGCGTCCGTCCATCCTGGCGGCGTTCGCGGCCAGCTGGGTCGTGCCTTCCGTGGTGGGGCCTCTGGTCTCCGGGACCGTCACCGAGCACCTGGGGTGGCGCTGGGTCTTCGTCGGGATTCCCGTCCTCGTCGTCGCGCCGCTCGCCCTTGCTCTGCCCGCCATCCGCCGCACCGCCTCCGGGCCCGTCGACCCCTCAGCGCCCGTCGAGGCCTTCGACCGCCGCCGGGTCCGGCTCGCGCTCGGGATCTCGCTGGGGGCGGGGCTCCTCCAGTACGCGGGTCAGGAGCTGCGGTGGCTTTCGCTGCTGCCCGCGGCGCTCGGCGTGGTCGTCCTCGTGCCCGCCGTCCTCGGACTGCTGCCGCGCGGCACGTACCGGGCCGCTCACGGCCTGCCCTCCGTCGTGCTGCTGCGCGGCATCGCCGCCGGGTCCTTCATCGCCGCCGAGTCCTTCGTGCCGCTGATGCTCGTCACCCAGCGCGGGCTCTCGCCGACCTTGGCGGGGCTGTCGCTGGCCGTCGGCGGGGCGACCTGGGCGTTCGGGTCCTTCGTACAGTCGCGGCCTGCCATGGAGCCGCACCGGACGAGGCTCATGGTCGTCGGGATGTTCCTGGTCGCTGCCGCCATCGCCACCGCACCCACGGTCCTGATCGACGCCGTGCCCGTCTGGATCGTGGCGGTGGCCTGGGCCTTCGGCTGCCTCGGCATGGGCACCGTCATCGGGTCCACCAGTGTCCTGCTGCTGCGGCTCTCGCCCCCGAAGGACGCGGGCGCCAACTCCGCCGCCCTCCAGATCTCCGACGGCCTCTCCAACGCCCTGCTGCTGGCCGCCGGAGGCGCCGCCTTCGCCGCGCTGGGCGGCGGCATGATCGGCGCGCACGGCTCCGCCACGGGGGCGGGCGGCTCGCATCCGGGGGCGTTCGTCGCGGTGTTCTTGCCGATGGCGGGGGTGGCATTGGTGGGGGCCTGGGTGGCGACGCGGGTGCGGGAGTGATCGCTCTTCTGTTGATCGCCGAGCGGGTGGCCTGCGGCCCGCCCCCGCGTGTGCGTGACGTGGGTCTTGTGGCGTTCGCGGTGCACCGCCATGGGGCGGTGGTGTTCGGTCGGGATGCCGCATCTGCGCCGACTGCGCCGACGCAACAGGCGCACCGCATGGGTGTCCTGCGTCGTCCTCCTCGCCATGAACGACGTGCAGTTGCGGCCCGACATCGACGCGGCCGAACGCCTGGTCGTCGCCGTCGCCGCGGGTGAAGTGGACGACGTGAAGGTGATTTCCGAGGCGCCGCGCGAGCCGGCCGAACCGCCGGTGTGAGACCTGTCGCACCCGCCCGGCTCCCCGTGCCGGACTCCGCAGCGCGTCAACCTTCACCGGTAGGGTGGCCCGGTTGTCATACGTAGCCGAGCAGCCCGACCCAGACCACGGAGACCGTGACTACCACCGCCGCCTCAGCGTCCTCCGCCTCCCACCACCTCTCTCCCGCCTTCCCCGGCCGCGCCCCCTGGGGCACCGCCAACAAGCTGCGTGCCTGGCAGCAGGGGGCGATGGAGCGGTATCTCCAGGAGCAGCCGCGTGACTTCCTCGCCGTCGCGACACCCGGCGCAGGCAAGACGACGTTCGCGCTGACCCTCGCGTCCTGGCTGCTGCACCACCATGTCGTGCAGCAGGTGACGGTGGTCGCGCCGACCGAGCACCTGAAGAAGCAGTGGGCTGAGGCCGCGGCCCGCATAGGCATCAAGCTGGACCCGGAGTACAGCGCGGGCCCGCTCAGCAAGGAGTACCAGGGCGTCGCCATCACGTACGCGGGTGTCGGCGTGCGGCCCATGCTGCACCGCAACCGCGTCGAGCAGCGCAAGACCCTCGTGATCCTCGACGAGATCCACCACGCCGGTGACTCGAAGTCGTGGGGCGAGGCCTGTCTGGAAGCCTTCGAGCCCGCGACGCGGCGGCTCGCGCTCACCGGTACGCCGTTCCGGTCCGACACCAACCCGATCCCCTTCGTCGCGTACGAGGAGGGGAACGACGGCATCCGGCGGTCCGCCGCCGACTACACGTACGGATACGGCAGCGCGCTCGGCGACGGTGTCGTGCGGCCCGTCATCTTTCTTTCCTACTCCGGCAACATGCGGTGGCGTACCAAGGCCGGCGACGAGATCGCCGCGCGGCTCGGCGAGCCGATGACCAAGGACGCGATCTCGCAGGCGTGGCGCACCGCGCTCGACGCGCGCGGCGAGTGGATGCCGAATGTACTGAAAGCCGCTGACCAGCGGCTCACCGAGGTGCGGAAGGCCATCCCGGACGCCGGTGGCCTCGTCATCGCGTCCGACCAGGACTCCGCCCGCTCCTACGCCAAGCTGATCCGCGAGCTCACCGGGGAGAAGGCCACCGTCGTCCTCTCCGACGACACGGGCGCCTCCAAGCGGATCGACGACTTCACCGCGAGCACCGACCGGTGGATGGTCGCGGTCCGCATGGTGTCCGAGGGTGTCGACGTGCCGCGCCTCGCGGTGGGTGTGTACGCCACCACCATCTCGACGCCGCTCTTCTTCGCCCAGGCCGTCGGACGCTTCGTGCGTTCCCGGCGGCGCGGCGAGACCGCGTCGGTCTTCCTGCCCACGGTCCCCGACCTCCTCGGCCATGCCAACGAGATGGAGGTCGAGCGCGACCACGTACTCGACAAGCCGAAGAAGGAGGGGGAAGAGGACCCCTACGCCGAGTCCGAGCAGGAGATGGACGAGGCGAACAAGGAGCAGGACGAGGACACCGGCGAGCAGGAGCAGTTCTCCTTCGAGGCGCTGGAGTCCGACGCCGTCTTCGACCGTGTCCTCTTCGACGGCGCCGAGTTCGGCATGCAGGCGCACCCGGGGAGCGAGGAGGAGCAGGACTATCTCGGCATCCCCGGCCTCCTCGAACCCGACCAGGTGCAGATGCTGCTCCAGAAGCGGCAGGCCCGGCAGATCGCGCACAGCAAGAAGCGGCCCGACGAGGAGGCGGATCTTCTCGAACTGCCCGCCGAGCGGCGGCCCGTAGTCTCCCACAAGGAGATGCTTGAGCTGCGGAAGCAGCTCAACACGATGGTGGGCGCGTACTCCCACCAGAGCGGGAAGCCGCACGGCGTGATCCACACCGAGCTGCGGCGCACGTGCGGCGGGCCGCCGAGCGCGGAGGCCACCGCCGGGCAGCTGCGGCAGCGGATCGCGAAGGTCGGGGAGTGGGCCACCCGCATGAAGTGAGGGTGCCCTCCGGGGGCGCTGGAGGGGGTGCCGGAGGGGGCGCTGGAGTGGGGAGGAGTGTGTTCCGTGTGTGCGGGAGTCGTGCACACCTCTGCCGGAGTGCCCCGCGTATGGGGCATTGCGCCCCTAACAACCGGTCTCGTGCCCGGATTCTGGACGGAGTCTTCCGCTGAGCGGGACGGCCTCGCTAATGTCCCCGCAACGTACACGCCCCGTGGCAGCGCCGCCGCGGAGCGCAGCCGGAGTTCCGACCGGCGGCCTCTGACGCGCGTCGCCCACGGGACCGGCGACGCAACCGCCGCGTAAAGGGGCCGTCGACCCTCACCTAAGGAGTGGGCGTCGTGACCGCGGAGACTTCCCAGACCCTCGACCGAGGACTGCGTGTCCTCAAGTTGTTGGCCGACACCGATCACGGGCTCACCGTCACCGAGCTGTCGAACAAGCTCGGTGTGAACCGCACCGTGGTGTACCGCCTCCTCGCCACCCTTGAGCAGCATGCCCTGGTCCGCCGTGACCTGGGCGGCCGGGCCAGGGTCGGCCTCGGGGTGCTGCGCCTGGGCCGCCAGGTGCATCCGCTGGTGCGCGAGGCCGCGCTGCCCGCTCTGCGCTCCCTCGCCGAGGACATAGGCGCGACGGCGCACCTGACGCTGGTCGACGGCACCGAAGCGCTGGCCGTCGCCGTCGTCGAGCCGACCTGGACGGATTACCACGTGGCCTACCGGACCGGCTTCCGGCACCCCTTGGACCGGGGAGCCGCGGGCCGCGCGATCCTGGCCGCCCGGCAGGGCCTCGCCACCGACCCCGGGTACGCGCTGACACACGGCGAGCTGGAGGCCGGCGCGAGCGGGGCCGCGGCGCCTCTGGTCGGCGTGACCGGGATAGAGGGGAGCGTGGGCGTGGTCATGCTGGCGGACTCCGTGCCGGAGCGGGTGGGGCCGCGGGTGGTGGATGCGGCGCGCGAAGTGGCGGATGCGTTGCGCTGAGGCCGCGCGGGCGAGCCGCTTCTCTTGGGCGCCGTCGGTCACCGGCTTCGCCGCGTTCGTCCTCAAACGCCGGACGGGCTGATCCACTCCCTCGCACGTTAGATTGAACCCGTGTTCTCCCTCTCCAGCCTCACGCGCCCCAAGGCCCTCGCCGTCTGTGCCGCCCCCGTGGCCGCCCTGCTCGCCGTCGTCGGCCTTGCGCCGTTGCCGTTCGCCGTGGCCCAGCCGGGGTCGACGGCGAACGTACTCGGCGAGAGCAAGGGCAAGCCGGTCATCACGATCACCGGAGCGCCCACCCGCGAGACGGAGGGGCAGCTGCGGATGACGACGATCGTGGCCACCGGGCCCGACATGGACGTGAGGCTGAGCGACGTGGTGGACGGCTGGTTCCGTACGGACCGTTCCGTGATGCCCAAGGACTCGGTGTACCCCACCGGCGACAACGTCAAGGAAGTCGAGAAGCACAACCTCGGCGACATGAAGAAGTCGCAGGACACGGCCACGCGGGCCGCGCTCTCCTACCTCGACGCGAGCGGCGTCGACGGCACGGACAAGGTGAGGGTGAAGGTCGACCTGGGCAAGATCGGAGGCCCCAGCGCGGGCCTCTTCCTCTCGCTCGGCATCATCGACATGATCGACGGCAACGGGACCGGCGGGGACCTGACGGGCGGCCGGAAGATCGCGGGCACCGGAACGATCTCCGCCGACGGCAAGGTCGGCCCGGTCGGCGGTGTCTCGATGAAGACGCAGGCCGCGAAGCGTGACGGCGCGAGTGTCTTCCTGGTCCCGAAGGCGGAGTGCTCGGACGCCGAGGCGGAGCTGCCGAAGGGGCTTCAGCTGATCCCGATCACGACACTGACGGGCACGGTTGACGCGCTGCGTTCCCTGGAGCGGGGCGGGAAGGTTCCGAGCTGCTGACCAGGCGCAGGCCGAACTCGACCATCGTCCAGCCGAGTTGAGTACGCAGGTGGGGGCGGCGCTGCCGTAAGGGCGCCGCACGGTGGTGCTCGGTGGCTCGGGTGCGGTGCAGCAGCAGGTGTATGTCGGGATGCATGGCTGAGGCCTCTCACTCCGTGTAGTGCGTGGGGAAGACGTGGGTGTGCAGGCGCACCTTGGCGGAACCCGGAGTGCTCTCGTCGACCGCCGACGCGCGGTAGCTCTCGATGAGTTCGTTGACCTTGGCGGCCAGTTCGGCGGTGAGCTCGGGCGTCAGGCGCAGGGTGTAGTCGCTGATGTCGGAGCTATCCGTCCACTCCGTGGGCCATTCGTGCTGGGTGCCGATCCAGGTGGAGACCTCCGTGGCGTGGAAGGCCGCGACCTCGTGGAGGTAGACGGCGACAGCGCCGCGCACCGTCGGGTCCGGGTCCTTCATGAGCGACTCGTCCAGGCGCGTTCCCTGGTGTGCCGACTGCCACCACCGCTCCCGCCCCTTGCCCCGGTCCGGTGCGTCCTCGACGAAGCCGTGCGCCGCGAGCTGGCGCAGGTGATAGCTGGTCGCGCCGCTGGACTCGCCCAGACCGGCCGCCAGTTGGGAGGCGGTCGCCGGTCCGTCGCGCCGCAGCGAGATGAGCAGCTGCATGCGCAGGGGGTGTGCGAGTCCCCGCAGGGAGTGGGGGGTGAGGGTGTGGACCTTCCGACCCTCGGGATCCGTCGTGTCGTCCGTCATGCCTCGACTGTAGAGATGCAAAGACTCCGTTGCAACGGTTTCTCTGCAACGGAGTCTTTGCATGTCCGGATCTCGCTACTCCAGCACTTCCTCCCGCGCGAATGCCTCCCGCAGCGCGTCGGCGATCACGACGCTGACGGCGACGCCTCTGCGCGCAGCCCGCAACTCGGCTTCCTGGAGCAGGTCTTCAGGGAGATCGACGGTGATTCTCATGCGGCCCACCGTAGGTCCCCCGCCCCCTGGCAGGGCAGGGTGAATTCGAGCGTCACTCCTTGACGAACCCCTCCTCCACCAACCAGTCCAACGCCACCGCATGCGGATCCTGACCCTCCACATCCACCTTGGAGTTCAGCTCCTGGGCCACCGTGTTGTTCAGTTTCTTCGTGATGGGGGCCAGGACCTCCGCCATCTCCGGGTGCTCATCGAGCGCCTTGCTGTTGATCTCCGGGGCCGCGTTGTAGTTCGGGAAGAAGTGCTTGTCGTCCTCCATCACCGCCAGGTCCATCGCCTTGATGCGGCCGTCGGTGGTGAAGACCTCGCCGAACGTGCACGACCCCTTGGAGACCTGGGTGTAGATGATCCCGGTGTCCATCTTGGTGATGTTGGAGTTGGGGATCTTCATCCCGTACTCCTTCTGCATGCCAGGAAGACCGTCCTCACGC
Organism: Streptomyces sp. BA2; assembly: GCF_009769735.1. NCBI lineage: Bacteria > Bacillati > Actinomycetota > Actinomycetes > Kitasatosporales > Streptomycetaceae > Streptomyces > Streptomyces sp. BA2. The sequence goes on along the minus strand of NZ_WSRO01000002.1, from coordinate 3,791,826 downwards.
GAGGAGAACTCGCTCTCCACGCACAGCGTGACCGCGCCCGGGTCCTTCTTCGACAGGGCCGCCACGTCCGAGAGGGTCTTCGGCTTGTACTTGGCCTCGTTCTTCCGGTTGATCGCCAGGGCATAGGTGTTGTTGAGCTCGGCGGGCGGCAGCCAGGTGACGCCGTTCTTCGCGTCAGCCTTGCGCACCGCCTCCCACTGCTTCTGCGGGTCGTCGATGGGCTCGGAATTGCCGAGGTACGTGATCCAGGCGGTGCCCGTGTACTCGTACATGGCGTCCGCGTCACCGCCCTTGACGGCCTCGCGTGCGCCGATCGAGCCCTGGATGCCCGTCCGGTCCAGGACATCCGCGCCGGCCGCCTCGAAGGCGATGCCCATGATCGCGCCGAGGACAAGCTGCTCGGTGAACTCCTTGGACGTGACGGTGAGATCGGCGCCCTTCAGAGGCTCCCCCTTGCCGATCGTGCCCGGCTCGACGTCGTCCACCATCGGGCTGCCGCTGGTCAGACCGCAGCTCACGAGCAGGGCGCAGCCCACGACACCCACGGCCGCCGTACGCAACGTAACCCTCATGACCCGGCCTCCAACCCACGCGGACGCAGGACCAGTTCGGCCAGCGAGGCCAGCCAGTCCACCAGGAGCGCGAGCGCGATCGTCAGGATCGAGCCGAGCATGAGCACCGGCATCCGCTGGTTGGTGATCCCGGTGGTGATGAGGTCACCGAGCCCGCCGCCACCGCCGAACGTGGCGAGCGTCGCCGTGCCGACGTTCAGGACGAGCGCGGTGCGCACACCCGCCAGGATCAGCGGCACCGCCAGCGGGAGTTCGACCTTGCCGAGGACTCCCCACGCCGACATGCCGATGCCGCGCGCGGCCTCCAGGAGGGTCGGGTCATTGGCGTTCAGGCCCGCGATGGTGTTGGAGAGCACCGGCAGGACGGCGTAGATGATGATGCCGATCAGGGCCGCCTTCTCGCCGATGCCGATCCAGATCACCAGGAGGGCGAGGAGGCCGATCGCCGGCGTCGCCTGGCCGATGTTGGCCAGGGCCATCGCGCCGGGCGCGGCCTTGCGGAGCTTCTTGCGGGTCAGCAGGATGCCCAGCGGGATCGCGATGATCAGTACGAAGAAGGTGGAGATCACCGTCAGTTGGATGTGCTGGCGGAGCCTGAGCCAGACATTGCCGTCCGCCAGGGCGTTCTTGGAGATCGAGTCCAGGTCGGCCTGCTCGAACCACCACCAGGTGAGCACCAGGACGACGATGAGGAACGCGGGCAGGATGGTGAGCTTCTGCCACCCGATCCGCCGTGCCCGGTCTGTGGCCACCGCCGGGGCAGGCGGCTCCGGCTCGCCCTCGCCCGTGTCGCGGAAGTGATGGCCCTTGACGTCGTGCTCGCCCTCGGGCCGTGGGCCGGGCCCGTCGTCGGGGACCGGTGTGTGGTCGGGGATCCGGGGGTTGCTCCCGGGGATGCCTTTCACGCCTTCGCCTCCCCTCCGGGGCCTTCCTGCTCCTGGTGGGTCAACTCGGCGCGCTGCTCCTCCAGTTCGTGCTGGTGCTCCACCGCGTCGAGCCGGTCGGCCTCCAGCATTTCGTGGACGGAGTTCATCAGCGTCTCCATGTCCACCACGCCGGTGTACTCGCCGCGCCGCCCGGTGACCGCGACCCGCCCCGCGTTGTCCGTGAGGACCGCTTCGAGCGCGTCGCGCAGGGTGGCGTCACGGGTGACCGTGTCGTGGACGAGGGTGCCCGCGCGGGCCAGCGAGCCCCTGGCGCGCATCAGGTCACCGCGCCGCAGCCACTTGTAGGGGCGGCCGCGTTTGTCGAGGAGCAGCAGTTCGTTCGTGCCGCTGGCCCGCAGCTTGTCGAAGATGTCCTGGAGCGGGTCGTCGACGGTCACCGTAGCGAAGTCGGCGATCTCCACGTCGCGTACGCGGGTGAGGTTGAGCCGCTTCAGGGCCGCGCCCGCGCCCACGAAACCGGAGACGAAGTCGTCGGCGGGGTTGGTGAGGATCGCTTCCGGGGTGTCGAACTGCGCGATGTGCGAGCGCTCCCGCAGGACCGCGATCCGGTCGCCGAGCTTGATGGCCTCGTCGAAGTCGTGCGTGACGAAGACGATCGTCTTGTGCAGCTCGTGCTGGAGCCGGATCAGCTCGTCCTGGAGGTGGTCGCGGGTGATCGGGTCGACCGCGCCGAACGGCTCGTCCATCAGAAGTACGGGCGGGTCGGCCGCCAACGCCCTTGCCACACCGACGCGTTGCTGCTGGCCGCCGGAGAGCTGACGCGGATAGCGGCCGTGGAACTCGGCCGGGTCGAGGCCGACGAGGTCGAGCATCTCCTCGACCCGGTTCTTGATCTTCGACTTTCCCCAGCCGATCATCCTCGGCACGATGGCGATGTTCTGGGCGACCGTCATGTGCGGGAAGAGCCCGGACGACTGGATCGCGTAGCCGATCCTCCGGCGCAGCTTCACCGGGTCCATCTCGGTGACGTCCTCGCCGCCGATGCGGATGCGGCCGCTGGTCGGCTCGATGAGCCGGTTGATCATCTTCAGCGTGGTCGACTTCCCGCACCCGGACGGGCCGACCAGGATGACGATCTCGCCCGCCTTGATCTCCATGCTGACGCTGTCCACCGCGGGGTCGCCGCTGCCCGCGTACCGCTTGGTGAGGTGTTCCAGCTCGATCGTCGCGCCCGTGGGGGCGTTCGGGGCCGCCGCGCTCTCGGCCGTCGCCCCGTCGGTGGAAGTCGCGGTGGTCTCAGACACGGATACCCCTCGAAATGGTCAGGCGGCCGATCAGGACGTACGCGGCGTCGAAGAGCAAGGCCAGGACGATGATCCCGAGCGTGCCCGCGAGCACCTGGTTGAGCGCGTTCTTGCTGCCGAGTGAGCCGATGCCGCGGAAGATCTCGTTGCCGAGGCCAGGGCCCGACGCGTACGCGGCGATGGCCGCGATGCCCATCAGCATCTGCGTGGAGACGCGGATGCCGGTCAGGATCGGCGGCCAGGCGATCGGGAGCTCCACCTTCATCAGGCGTGCGGCACGCGACATCCCGATGCCCTTCGCCGCGTCGACCAGCGAGGGATCGACGCCGCGCAGGCCGACGATGGCGTTGCGCACGATGGGGAGCAGGCCGTAGAGGGTCAGGGCGATGACCGTCGGGGCGACACCGAGGCCGACGACGGGGATCAGCAGACCGATCATGGCGAGCGACGGGATGGTCAGGATGGTGGAGGTCGCGGTCGTGGCGAGATTGCCCGCCCACTCGCTGCGGTACGTGACGACGCCGATCAGTACTCCGATGACGGTCGCCACGACCATGCACTGGAAGACTGCGCTGGCGTGCTGGTACGCGTCCGTCAGCAACTGCTGGTGGCGGTTGCCGAGGTAGTCCCAGAAGTTCACTGAACTGCTCACCTGCCCAGGCGCGGTTCAGACGGCGGCGGGAGTCTCCCGTCGCCCGCGTGCGTCGTGCGTCGTGCGTCGTGCTGCGTAGGTCGTGCTTGCGGTACGTCGTGCGGCTGTTCGCAGTTCTACCTACCCGCGTCAGGTGTCCTCTGACGCCTGTTCGACCAGCGGGATGATCCGCAGCGGAACAGGGTTCTCCATGACGATCGCCGTGGAGGCCCGGACGATGCCATCAAAACCCACCACCCGGTCGATCACACGTTGGAGATCCGCGTTCGAACGGGCCACCAGACGGCAGAGCATGTCTCCGTGGCCGGTGATGGTGTGCAGTTCGAGCACCTCGGCGACGGTCGCCAAATGGGCCCGTACGTCGGCGCCCTGGCCCTGTTTGATCTCCAGCGTGGCGAAGGCGGTGACGGGGTAGCCCAGGGCCGCCGGGTCGACCTCCGGGCCGAAGCCGCGGATGACTCCGTTCGACTGAAGGCGGTCCATCCGGGCCTGTACGGTCCCGCGCGCGACACCGAGGCGCCGGGACGCCTCAAGGACGCCGATGCGGGGCTCGCGGGCGAGCAGCACGATGAGCCTGCCGTCCAGATGATCGATCGTCATGGTGCGCTCATCTCCGCTTCCGAGGTGGTCATCATGTACAGATAGCCAGCTGTTCCTGGCGCTCTGCTATGCAGATTGCCCACTGAATACGCAAACTATTGCGCACCTTGCGATACGGCGGGAGCCTGCGGATATGGCAGCTACCGCGAACACCCAGCACACGGCCACCACCCCCCACACCGCGCGTGAGGCAGACCCCTTCCCGGTCAAGGGAATGGACGCGGTCGTCTTCGCCGTGGGCAACGCCAAGCAGGCGGCGCACTACTACTCCACGGCGTTCGGCATGAAACTCGTGGCGTACGCGGGCCCCGAGACGGGCAGCCGCGAGACCGCCTCGTACGTCCTCACGAACGGCGGGGCCCGCTTCGTGCTCACCTCCGTCATCAAGGCCTCCACGGACTGGGGCCACTTCATCGAGAGCCACGTCGCCGAGCACGGCGACGGCGTCGTCGACCTCGCCATCGAGGTGCCGGACGCGCGCGCCGCGTACGCGTACGCCGTCGAGCACGGCGCCCGCGGCCTCACCGAGCCGTACGAGGTCAAGGACGAGAACGGCACGGTCGTCCTCGCCGCCATCGCGACGTACGGCAAGACCCGCCACACGCTCGTCGACCGCAGCGGCTACGACGGCCCCTACCTGCCCGGCTTCAAGGCCGCGTCCCCGATGGTCGAGCCGCCCGCCAAGCGCACCTTCCAGGCGATCGACCACTGCGTCGGCAACGTCGAGCTCGGCAAGATGAACGAGTGGGTCGCCTTCTACAACAAGGTCATGGGCTTCACGAACATGAAGGAGTTCGTGGGCGACGACATCGCGACGGAGTACAGCGCGCTGATGTCGAAGGTGGTGGCTGACGGGACGCTGAAGGTGAAGTTCCCGATCAACGAGCCCGCCATCGCCAAGAAGAAGTCCCAGATCGACGAGTACCTGGAGTTCTACGGCGGCGCGGGCGTCCAGCACATCGCGCTCGCCACGAACGACATCGTGGAGACCGTACGCACCATGCGCGCGGCCGGAGTCCAGTTCCTCGACACCCCGGACTCGTACTACGACACGCTGGGCGAGTGGGCGGGCGAGACGCGCGTCCCGGTCGATACCCTGCGCGAGCTGAAGATCCTGGTCGACCGTGACGAGGACGGCTACCTGCTCCAGATCTTCACCAAGCCGGTCCAGGACCGCCCGACGGTCTTCTTCGAGATGATCGAGCGGCACGGCTCGATGGGCTTTGGCAAGGGCAACTTCAAGGCGCTGTTTGAGGCGATCGAGCGGGAACAGGAGAAGCGCGGAAATCTCTAGAGCTAGCTAGTTAGCTAGCTCCAGGGGTGCCCCGAGGGGTTGCTGGCTAGAGTGCGGGCATGGCCAGGATCAACGACGTCGGCGGGATGACGGGCTTCGGGCCCATCGACACCACCGATGACACGGAGCCCTTCCACGCGGACTGGGAGGCGCGGGTGTTCGCGCTCAACAGTGCGCTGGTGCGTGAAGGCGTCTACAACCTGGACGAGTTCAGGGACGCCGTGGAGACGATGCCGCCGGGTGAGTACCTGGCGGCGTCGTACTACGAGCGGTGGTTCCATGCGATCCGGGTGCTGTTGGTGCGCAAGGGCGTGGTGACGGCGGCTGAGCTGGGCGCTGCGCTGGGCGCTGCGCTGGAGGGCGCGCTGGACGGTGAGTCGGATGGCTGACCGGTTCGCGCCGGGCGCCCGTGTCCGCACCGCCCACCACGACCCGGCCCACCACACCCGCCTGCCGCGGTACGCCCGAGGTAAGCGGGGCGTGGTGATCGAGCCCGAGGGCAGGCACCCGCTGGCGGACGTCAGCTCGCAGGGGCGGGGGGACGCGCCGGTGGAGCAGGTGTACGCGGTGCGGTTCGCTGCGCGGGAGCTGTGGGGCGAGGGGGAGCACGGGGTGGTGCTGGACCTGTGGGAAAGCTACTTGGAACTGGAACCGGAACCGGAGGGCAACTGATGTCCGGTACGCACTCGGATGCGCTGATCTCCCGTCAAGTGCGTGAGCTGGAAGCGCTGTTGGAGGGGCGGGGGATTGTGGCCGGGGCGGCTCTGGACGAGGCCCTGGACGCGTTCCTCGCGGGGTCGTCCCCGCTGAACGGGGCGCGGGTGGTGGCGCGGGCGTGGACGGACCCGGCGTTCAAGGAGCGGCTCCTTGCGGACGGTACGTCGGCGGTGGCGGAGCTGGGTTACGCGGCGGGCGGCGTCCAGCCTCAGCGCCTCCGGGTGGTGGAGAACACCGCCCGCGTGCACAACGTCATCGTCTGCACGCTGTGCTCCTGCTACCCGGTACGGCTGCTCGGGCCGTCGCCCAGCTGGTACAAGAGCGAGGCGTATCGCTCGCGCGTGGTGCGGGAACCGAGGGCGGTGCTTGCGGAGTTCGGCTTCGCGGTGCCGACTGACACGGAGATCACGGTCTGGGACTCCAGCGCGGAGACCCGCTACATGGTCCTGCCCCGCCGCCCTCCCTCCACGACTGCCCTCCCGGAGGCGGCCTTGGCCGACCTGATCACCCGCAACGCGCTGATCGGCACGGCTGAGCTGTAACTCGCCTGGGGCGGTGGGGGGGGGCTGCTCCTGCCCGGGGTGGGTTCTCTTGTCGTCCGCCTGCGGCAGGTGGGTGGCTGTCCCTGTCCCGGCGCTGCGCGCCGGATGCTCCCCACCCACCCGCCCGTTTGCCCGGTGGTGTGGTTGTGAACGGGCGGGTTCTGTCGTGGGTCGCTTGTGGTGGGGGTGGGTGGCTGTCCTGTTTCGGCGCTGCGTGCCAGGTCCTTCCCGCCCACCCGCCCGTTTGCCCTGCGGGGCGATTGGGTGGGTGGGCGGGGGAATCCGGCGCGGAGCGGCGGGCCTGGTTGGTCCGTGGTTTCCTACCCACCCGCGGCTGGTCGCGTCCGGGCGGGTCGGCCCGTGCCCCCCCGTGCTGCAGGGTGATCGGGTGGGTGGGCGGGGGAATCCGGCGCGGAGCGCCGGGCCTGGTTGGTCCGTGGTTCCCCACCCACCCGCGGCTGGTCGCGTCCGGGCGGGTCGGCCCGTGCCCCCCCCGTGCTGCAGGGTGATCGGGTGGGTGGGCGGGGGAATCCGGCGCGGAGCGCCGGGCCTGGTTGGTCCGTGGTTCCCCACCCACCCGCGGCTGGTCGCGTCCCGGCGGGTCGGCCCGTGCCCCCCGGTGCTGCGGGGCAATCGGGTGGGTGGGTGGGAGAGATCCGGCGCGGAGCGGCGGGACAGGGAAGCGGCGGCCCGCAGGTGAAGGCGCAGGCGGTCTCAGCTCTGGGCGGGGGGTTTGGTGGGGGAGGGTTTGGGGCTGGGGGAGGGGAGAGGGGCCGGTCGCTCGCCCGGCGGGGCGTACATCTGCTCCGGGCCGCCCTCCGGAGGCTCCCCCAGGGACTTCATCGCCTCCCGCGCCGCCGGACCCAGCAGCGGCGAAAAGTAGGGGTTGAGCAGGAGCGCCTCGCCGATGTGCCGGCGAGCCGCCCCGTACCGCTCCAGAGACCGCTCGATCTCCCCCCGGTGGTACGCGAACACAGCGACCCGCGGCCCCTTGTCCGTCGCCCGCGTCGCGTACTTCAAGGCCTCCTCATTCTCACCGGCCCGATGCAACGCCCAGCCCAGCGCATCCGCCACCTCCGGACTCCCGTGGCGCTTGAACTCCGCACGGAGCCGGTCAACCGCCGCCTCCGCGTCCCCGTGGTCCGCCTCGTACAGGCCCAGGATCCGTTCCTCGTTGACGCCGTTGACCCCCTCCTGCTTCACCCGGGCCCGCAGCACGTCGTACTGCGCCCGAGCAGCCGGGGCCAGCTTCAGCGACTCGTACAACTCGCCGAGCGCCAGGGCGTACTCCGGTGCGGGTTGTCTGACCAGCGCGCTCTGGTAGGAACGCAGTGCCTCCGATGTACGGCCGAGTGCCGCGAGCGCGCGGCCCTTTCCGGCCAGGGAAGGGTGGTGGTCGGGGTCGGAGACCAGCGCCGCCTCGTAGTAGCGGAGGGCCTCCGCCGGCTCGCCCCGCTCCCACGCCAGCTCGCCCACCCGGTACAGGCACACCGCCTTCTCCGCGGGCCCCTCCGCCAGCGCCGCTGCGTCCATCAGCTTCGAGGCCGCGTCCTCGCGCCAGCCGCGGTCCCGGTAGACCTGTCCGGAGCGCGCCATCACCGCGGAGGCGGCCGAGTTCAGCTCCCGGAGCGTCTCCAGGGCCTTCCCCACGCCCTTCGCGTCACCCAGACCGCTGTACGCGTCGATCAGTGCGGGATACGCCGACCACCGCTTCGGCGCCAGCTTCACCGCGCTCTCGGCCCACTTCTTCGCCCCGCGGAAGTCGTGCCGCGCGTTCGCGAGCGCCGCCATGCCCGTCAGGGCCTGCGCGTTCCCCTCCGGGCGGGTCTTGAGCGACGTACGCAGAGCCTCCTCCGCCTTGGGGTAGTACGCGGAGTCCGCGGTCCGAAGGCCCCGCTCGACGTAGGCGGCCCCGAGCACCGCCCACGACTCGTCGTCCCCGGGATGCTTCCGCAGATGCGCCTCCCGCTCCCCGATCAGCACGGTGAGGTCGGGCAGGGCCGCCGGAGCCCCGGCACCCGCCGCCGCCATCGCCCGCCCGGCCGGCCCGAGGGCGGGCGGTGCGCCCTTGCCGCCCGTGTCGAGCCGCAGCAGCGCCACCACGCCGCCGAGGACCACACACCCGGCGACGGAGACGGCAAGGGACCGCCGCACGGAGGGGGAGCGGCGCAAGCTCCGCGGCGACTCGCTCCAGATGGCGGGCGCGGACGGCAGATGCCGGCCCTTCGCGTCCTTCGGGCCCGTCGCGTCCTCCGAGTGCTTCGCGTCCTTCTGGGTCACGGACTCGGACCCGGTCTCGATCTCCATGGCGCTCACTGTGCGTCAATACGAAGAGCACATCCCGGCACGCGGACGGGCGTCGCACACGGGTTCACACCGATGGCCCCGGGTGCGAGGCTGTGATCATGAGCCGCACACTCATCGAACGCCTCTGTGTCGGTCGCGAGGCCCTCCCGGCCGACGCCGTCCTCACGGACCCCGACATCACGTCCTCGTACGCGAACGACATGGCCAGCTTCTGCGAAGCCGGCACCCCGGCCGTCGTGGTCCTGCCGCGCACCGTCGAGCAGGTCCAGCACGTCATGCGCACGGCGACCGAGCTACGGATCCCGGTGGTCCCGCAGGGCGCCCGCACGGGCCTCTCGGGCGGCGCGAACGCCAGCGAGGGCTGCATCGTGCTGTCCCTGGTCAAGATGGACCGCATCCTGGAGATCAGCCCCGTCGACCGGATCGCGGTCGTCGAGCCGGGTGTCGTCAACGCCGCGCTCTCCCGCGCAGTGAACGAACACGGTCTCTACTACCCACCGGACCCGTCCAGTTGGGAGACCTGCACCATCGGCGGGAACATCGGCACGGCCTCGGGCGGCCTGTGCTGCGTGAAGTACGGGGTGACGGCGGAGTACGTGCTCGGCCTCGACGTCGTACTCGCCGACGGAAGGCTCATGAGCACCGGACGGCGCACGGCCAAAGGCGTCGCGGGCTACGACCTCACACGCCTCTTCGTCGGCTCCGAGGGCAGCCTCGGCATCGTCGTCCGCGCGACCCTCGCCCTGAAGCCGCAGCCGCCCCAACAGCTGGCCCTGGCCGCGGAGTTCAGTTCCGCGCAGGCCGCCTGCGACGCCGTATGCAAGATCATGGAGGGCGGGCACGTCCCCTCACTCCTTGAACTGATGGACCGTACGACCATCAGGGCCGTGAACGCCCTTGCCCACATGGGCCTCCCGGAGACCACCGAAGCGCTGCTCCTCGCGGCCTTCGACACCTCGGACCCCGCCGCGGACCTCGCGGCTGTCGGCGCGCTCTGCGAGGCCGCGGGCGCCACCCAGGTGGTCCCGGCCGAGGACGCGGCGGAGTCCGAACTGCTGCTCCAGGCACGGCGGTTGTCACTCACCGCGCTCGAAGCCGTCAAGGGTACGACGATGATCGACGACGTGTGCGTGCCGCGCTCGAAGCTCGCCGACATGCTCGAAGGCGTCGACCGCATCGCCGATAAGTACAGCCTCACGATCGGGGTCTGCGCGCACGCGGGCGACGGCAACACCCACCCCACCGTCTGCTTCGACGCGGCGGACGCCGACGAGGGCCGCCGCGCCCGCGAGTCCTTCGACGAGATCATGGCCCTGGGCCTCGAACTCGGCGGCACCATCACCGGCGAGCACGGCGTGGGTGTCCTCAAGAAGGAGTGGCTGGCGCGCGAACTCGGCCCGGTGGGCGTGGAGATGCAGCGCGCCATCAAGGCGGCGTTCGACCCGCTCTCCCTCCTCAACCCCGGCAAGCTGTTCTGATTCCTGGTGCCGTGCGGCTCCGCTTTCGCCCCCGTGGCGGCGGAGCTCACTCACCGTCCTTGGACTCGTCCGAGGGCCAGGGGTCGCGCAGCCACAGCTCGTCGGCGCGGCCCGTGGTCGGCGTGAGCAGCTCGGCGAGGCCGTCGTCGATGCCGAGCCGCTCAGCCTCAGAGCCCGGAGGGACCACCCGCAGCGTGCGTTCGAGCCAGGCGGACACGGCGGGCGCCGGCGCCTCCAGGAGGGCGTCACCGTCGGGTGAACTCAGCGCCATCAGAACGACGCTGCGCCCGTCGACCTTGGTCGGCCAGACCCGGACGTCGCCGTGCCCGCAGGGCCTGAACACCCCCTCGACCAGAAGCTCGCGGGCGAACGTCCAGTTCACGGGGTGCTCGGAGCCGATGTGGAAGGCGATGTGGACGGCGTAGGGATCGTCGGTGCGGTAGGTGAGGCGGGCCGGGACGGGGATGGCGCGTTCCGGAGAGAGGACGAGTTTGAGCTCAAGCTCGCGTTCCACCACGGTGTGCATGTCGGTGCTGTTCCTTCCTCGTACGGGGCCCTGGAGCGGGCCCGTGCAAGGAGAGAGCGCGGCGGGCGCGGAGCATTACGCGGGTTCAGGAAACTTTTTCCGTACGAAGTCGATACGTGGTTGAACTGTGCCCGGAAAGTGGTCTGTAGGGCAGGAGCCGCACAGGCGGACGCGAGGGTCTGATAGATGTGGAGCCTCAAAAAGACCCCCGAGCAGATACGGGACGACGGACATGAGCGCCCCAACTCCGGCCCCAGGCGACGACAAGCCCCGCGAAGGCTACTACCCCGATCCGTCCATTCCCGGATATGTCCGGTACTGGAACGGCGCGGCCTGGGTGCCCGGGACCAGCCGTCCCGCCCCGACCGACGGTGAATCGCTCCCCGCGCCTCCGGGGGCGGGAGCGGCGGCGCCCGCGCCCGCGGAGGAGACCGGACCGCACTTCTTCGACGAGGAGCCCCTGCCGGCGGCCGAGGCGGCGGGCGGTGCGGTCGCTGCCGACGCCTCGCAGCACGGGTCGAGGCCTGAGCCCGCCTCCGCGTGGCAGGCGAACGCCGCTCGGCAGACGGGGCTCGGTGGCGAGCCGGAGCGGCGGATCTCCTGGGGCGGACCCGAGCAGGGGAGTGCTTCGGGAGCTTCGGGGGCCGCGGACCCGCGGGTGCCGAGCGAGTCGACCCCGGCGGAGACCTCTCCCGCCGCCTCCTCTCCCGCCTCCTCTCCCGCCTCCTCCTCTCCTTCGCCTCCTCCTCCGGGGGAGAACGGGCCTGGCACGGTGCAGATCCGTGCGATCAAGCCGGGTGGGTCGGGTACGCCGCCGAAGCAGGAGCAGCCCTCGACGGAGGGCACCGTGACGTTCCGCAGGCCCGCGGGGCCGGTGCGGCCGGCCGCGGCTCAGCCCGCCACCGAAGGCACCATGGCGATCCGGGCGCTGCGTCCGAAGTCGTCCGGCGCGGCGGCGCAGACTCCGGCGCCTCCGCAGGCCGCCGTACCCCCGCAGGCCGCCGCTCCCGCCCCTGCCCCCGCGCCGGCACCTGCGCCCGCGCCTGCCCCCGTTCAGCCCACCGTCCCGCAGCAGGGCGGTGCGCCGGGTGGCGCGGCCTCGCCCGTGACCTCGGGGCCCGGGGGCGGGTCGCCCTCGTGGGCGCAGCAGGTGCACCAGCTCGCCGAGGGGGACGGACAGCAGCAGCCGCCGGTCGTGCCGTGGAAGCCGGTGGCCAACGACCCGTTCCTCGCGATGGCGCAGAACCAGGCGGCGGGGCGGCCCGCGGGGCTCGGCAAGCGGTTCGCGGCGCGGCTCATCGACACGGTCGTCCTCGCCGCCGTGACCGGCGCCGCGGCGCTGCCGCTCGGCACGAAGGCCGCCGATCACGTCGACAGCAAGATCGATGCGGCGAAGATGTCCGGCGAGAAGGTCACCGTGTGGCTGCTCGACGGCACCACGGCGGGATACCTGGGGATGGTCCTGGGCGTCCTCCTCCTCTTCGGCGTCCTCTACGAGGTGCTGCCCACGGCCAAGTGGGGGCGGACGCTGGGGAAGAGGGTGCTCGGGCTTCAGGTGCGGGACATGGAGGAGCACGAGACGCCGTCGTTCGGGGCGGCGTTGAAGCGGTGGCTCGTCTATGCGGTGCCGGGGGTTGTGGTGGTGGGAGTCGTCGGGGCCCTGTGGTGCGTGTTCGACCGCCCGTGGCGCCAGTGCTGGCACGACAAGGCTGCGGGAACGTTTGTGGCGGGCTAGTTCTGGCCCCTGGGCCTTGGGCGCCGTTGATCACCGGCTCCGCCGAGTTCGTCCTCAAACGCCGGACGGGCTGAGATTTCCCCGGCGCGGGGAAATCTCAGCCCGTCCGGCGCTTGAGGACATCTTGTAGCCCCCTTAACCCAGACAGCCGCTCGCCGGATGCGAACCTCATCCCCCCGCGGTCCACTCGGCCCATGAGTACCGAACCGCCGCAGTACCCGCCGCCCCCCGACGACAACGACCCCTTCCGGAAGCAGCCCCCGCCGCCCCCGCAGGACAGCGGCGGCTCCCCGTACGGCGCACCCCCGCCACCCCCGCCGTACGGCGGAGGCGGGGACCCCTACGGCGGAGGCGGAGCCGGAGGCCCGTACGGCGGCGGGAACGACCCCCTCGCCGGCATGCCACCCCTGGCGGACAGCGGCAAGCGCGTACTCGCCCGCATCCTCGACATGATCCTCGTCGGCATCGTCGTCTGGCTGCTCTCCTGGGGCTTCGGCACGAGCGAGTTCGACGTCGACCCGGACAAGGTCGAGTACGGCAAGAGCTTCGGGCAGTCGTTGCTCGCCGCCGTGCTCTACATCGCGTACGACAGCTTCATGATCTCCAGGACGGGCCAGACCCTGGGCAAGAAGTGGCTGGGGCTGCGGGTCGCGAACCTCAACGACGGGGCGACCCCCACCCTGCAGACCGCGCTCGTCCGCGCGGCTGTCCTCTGGCTGCCGTTCGCGTTCTGCTGTGCCTGTATCTGGACAGCGATCTGCGGTGGCTGGAGCTTCTTCGACAAGCCCTACAAGCAGGGCCTGCATGACAAGGCGGCCAAGACGGTGGTAGTCAGCACCGGCTGACCACGGGAGACCGCTGCGGCGGCGGCAGAAGCGGTACAAGCAGCAGAAGCGGCAGTTCTGGTGGGCTCGTGAACCTCACGGGCCCGCCGGCTCGCGTACGGACTCGGCCAGTACGGGAGCGGGGGCACGCTGGACCGGGACGCGTTCGTCGGCGGCCCTGGCGGCGGGAGCGAGGCGTGCGGCCGGTGAGGCCGCGGGTTTCGGTTGGGGCACCGTCATCGCCACCAGTAATCCGAGGACGAGCGCGGCCGCGGCTATCACCGCGACCCCGATGCCCGAACTCGTCTGGGAGAGCAGCAGCATGGCGAGCGTCGAGAAGACGACGGTCAGCGTGCCGTAGGTGATCTGCGCGGGGGTCGGACGAGGCAGCGGCATGGGACGAGGCATGGCGTAATCCGTCCTCGGGACAGCGGATGCGGGGGTGGTCGAGCCCAATGTGAAGCTGTAATGCGAATCAAAGGGTGCTCGGCTGCGGCGACTTGAGATCTGCCGCCTCGCGCTGTAGCGCACCGTCGATTGACTCTATTCCGCTGCATGCCCGACGGGAACGGGCGGTAAGCGTGACCTAACCCACGGTGCGGCAGCACAGGGGGCGCACGGGTTCATGGCGTCCATCAAGTGGACGGTGGGACGCGCCTGTTGACCATGCCGACGGGCGGGCGTACGCGGCCGGGTCGCGTCCGGATAGCGGATCTCCGGGCCTGCATAGTGCACTTGGCCTGTTCAAGTCAAGGTCTGTCTTTTCTCCCGCATCTCCGGTCGAATGTCGTCACTTGTGACGCGTATCGCGCGCGGACCTCCTCCGACCGGGACCTCGGCCCGCCTTCGCGCGGACGCGGGGGAGGACAGCATCAAGTGACAGTCAGCAGACGGACGTTCAGAGCCACCGCGGCTGCCGTGGCGATGGCCGCGGCAGCCGCCACGTTCTCGGCAGCCACCGCATCGGCCGAGGACGGGGGGTCCACCGGAGCTCCCGCCATCGACCGGCAGGACCCGAGCCGGACCAAGGCGCAGGTCGACCACGACCTCGAAGGGCCCTTCAGCAAGGAGCAGGCCCAGCAGCGCAAGGCCGCCCTTCAGCAGGTCATCGAGGGCGACGCCAAGGTGCAGAAGCGCGGCGGCTCCCAGGTCGTGAAGCTCGACGACAAGAAGTACGTCGAGCTGGGCCGGGAGAAGACCGACAAGATCTTCACGATCCTGGTCGAGTTCGGGGACAAGGTGGACGACACCACCATGTACGACCCCGACGGTCCGGAAGGCCCCGAGGCGCCGGTCAAGAAGTACGGCGGCAAACCCGGCCCGGCGCACAACAAAATAGCCGAGCCGGACCGTGCGAAGGACAACAGCACGGCCTGGCAGAAGGACTACAACCAGAAGCACTTCCAGGACCTCTACTTCGGTGAGGGCAAGGACGCCAAGGGCAAGACCAAGCACTCCCTGAAGACCTACTACGAGAAGACCTCGTCCGGCCGTTACTCGGTCGACGGAGAGGTCTCCGACTGGGTCAAGGTCGACTACAACGAGGCGCGGTACGGCTCCAATTACTGCGGCGACACCAACTGCGCCAACGTCTGGGACGCGGTGAAGGACGGCGTCACCGCCTGGACCAAGGACCAGAAGGCCCAGGGCCGCACGGACGCCCAGATCAAGGCGGACCTCGCCAAGTACGACCTCTGGGACCGCTACGACTTCGACGGCGACGGCAACTTCAACGAGTCCGACGGGTACATCGACCACTTCCAGATCGTCCACGCGGGCGAGGACGAGTCGGCCGGCGGCGGCGCCGAGGGCACCAACGCCCTGTGGGCGCACCGCTGGTACGCGTACGGCAGCGACGCGGGCAAGACCGGCCCCGGCGAGAACAAGGCGGGCGGCACGCAGATCGGCGACTCGGGCATCTGGGTCGGCGACTACACGATGCAGCCGGAGAACGGCGGCCTCGGCGTCTTCGCCCACGAGTACGGCCACGACCTCGGTCTGCCCGACCTGTACGACACCACGGGCAAGGGCGAGAACTCGGTCGGCTTCTGGTCGCTGATGTCGGCCGGTTCCTGGCTCGGCACCGGCAAGGACGCCATCGGTGACCTGCCCGGCGACATGACCGCCTGGGACAAGTTCCAGCTGGGCTGGCTCGACTACGCCAAGGCCAAGGCCGCGACGACGTCCGAGCACAAGCTGGGCGTCGCGGAGTACAACACCCGCCACCGCCAGGCGCTCCTCGTCGACCTGCCGAAGAAGCCCGTGACCACCACGGTCACCAAGCCCACCGAGGGCTCCAAGCAGTGGTGGAGCGACCAGGGCGACGACCTCAAGAACACCCTGACGCGCTCGGTCGACCTGACCGGCAAGTCCAAGGCCGCGCTCTCCCTTGACGGTTGGTGGGACATCGAGGCCAACTACGACTACCTCTACACCGAGGTGTCGACGGACGGCGGCGCCAACTGGACGCCGGTGGACGGCACGGCGGACGGCAAGGCCATCCCGCGCGACGCCGGTGACAAGCCCGCGTTGACCGGTGCGTCCGGCGCGTACAAGAAGCTCGCGTTCCCGCTCGACGCGTACGCGGGCAAGAAGATCGACCTCCGCTTCCGGTACTCGACGGACGGCGGCGCGGGCGGCAAGGGCTTCGCGGCCGACGCCCTCGCGGTCACCGCGGACGGCGCCAAGGTCTTCGAGGACGGCGCCGAGGGTGACGACAACGGCTGGACGGCGAAGGGCTTTTCGCGCATCGGTGAGTCCTTCACCAAGAAGTACGACCAGTACTACCTCGCCGAGAACCGGCAGTACGTGTCGTACGACAAGACCCTGAAGGTCGGCCCGTACAACTTCGGCTTCTCGAAGTCGCGTCCGGACTGGGTCGAGCACTACGCGTACCAGACCGGCCTCATGGTCTGGCAGTGGGACACCTCGCAGAAGGACAACAACACCAGCGCGCACCCCGGCGAGGGTCTGATCCTTCCGGTGGACGCGCACGCCAAGCCGCTCAAGTGGGCGGACGGCACCCTGCTGCGGAACAAGATCCAGCCGTTCGACGCGCCCTTCAGCAAGTTCGCGACCGACAAGTTCTCGCTCCACAATGCGGACGTCGCGCTGAAGATCAAGTCCCAGAAGGGCGTCCCGGTCTTCGACGACCGCAAGGGCACCTACTGGTACAAGGAGAACCCCACGGGAAGTGTCAAGGTCACTGACACCAACACTCAGATCAAGATCGTCAAGCAGCCGAAGGATGGCTCGACGATCACGGTCCAGGTGGGTCCCTCGACGAAGTAGTTAGCGTTTTCGCAGGTCAAGCCATGATCGGCCGTCGCCCTCTAGCGGGCGGCGGCCGATCGTGTTTAGGTGCGTCCTGTGGATTTCTTATTGACACAGGGTCCGGCCAGGGGCCCTGTGCGACGTCTCACGGGGGTGTGACCAGCCATGTCCGCAGGAGGTTTCAGCAAGCTGCCGAACGGCAGCGTGGTGGTGGCCCTGACCCTGCCGAGCCCTGCCCTGGGCGGCGGCAATGTCCGCATGATCGTCCACGCGGTGAACCGCGCGAGGGCGCTGACACGCCTGCGGAACCTCGGCCTGCGAGCCGTCTATCTGCGGGGCAACGCGGAGCCGCCGACGCCGGACGAGATCACGGCGGTGCTGCATCACCCGGACGGGCTCATATGGCGTACGGCGCCGGACGCTGCCGCTGAGCTCTGGCATCCGATTCGCGCCCTGAAGCGGCAGGCGCTTCAGGGCCAGAGACCCGGGCGGCCGGAGGCCAGCACCTCGGGCGTGTGATCTTCCCTGCGGGCCGGTGGGGCTGGTCGCGCAGTTCCCCGCGCCCCTTACGGGGCCCGTGCCCCTACACGACCGGCTTGCCCGTCAGCTCGACCCCCGCCGCCTGCAGCTCCTCCACGGCCCGCTCGGTCGTCTCCTCGGAGACGCCCGCGGTCAGGTCGAGCAGGACGACCGCGCCGAACCCCTCACGCACCGCGTCCAGGGCCGTGGCGCGTACGCAGTGGTCCGTGGCGATACCCACCACGTCCACCTCGGTGATCTTCCGGGCCCGCAGCCAGTCGGCCAGCGAGACGCCGTTCTCGTCGACCCCCTCGAAGCCGCTGTAGGCGGCCGAGTAGGCCCCCTTGTCGAAGACCGCGTCGATGGCCCCGGACGCGACGACCGGCGCGAAGTTCGGGTGGAAGCCGATGCCCTCGGTCCCCGCCACGCAGTGCGGCGGCCAGGAGCGGGCGTAGTCCGGGTGGTCCGAGAAGTGGTCGCCCGGGTCGATGTGGTGATCGCGGGTGGCCACCACGTGCCGGTAGCCCGCGGGTGCCTGGCCGATCAGCTCGGTGATCGCGGCGGCCACGTCGGAGCCCCCGGCGACCGCGAGGCTGCCGCCTTCACAGAAGTCGTTCTGTACATCGACGACGATCAGAGCGCGGCGCATCGGGTGTCCTTCGGCTCGGCAAGACTCGTGGCGTGGGGGACTCGGCCGGATGAACCGAGCGTAGAGACTCCGCCTGCGATACGGGAGAGGGCGTTCGAACGCCCTGCCCTCCGCTCCGGCGCACACTCCAGGTGTCGTCCATCGGTATCAGACGTATTCCGTCGGAATGACGGCCTCGCCCTTGGACAGCTGCGTGGCCGACAGGGGAAGCCGCTCCCGCGCCGCCGCGTGCCGGTCGCGCACGGTGTCCAGCGGCTCGCGTGCCACCACCTCACCGCCCTTGATCAGCTCGACGAGGAGCTGGTGGTCGGCGAGCTCCACCGGCACCGCACCCGTGCCGATCACCTCGGCCTCGGCGACCCCGTGCTCGTCGGGCCGCCGCGCGGCCCACTTGCGGCCGCCCACCGACGACTTGGCGCCGAGCGACTTCTTGGCCACCGGCTCCAGGCGGGCGTGCGGGTCCGCCGAGTGGGCGCGGGCCACCAGCTTGTAGACCATGGAGCAGGTCGGGTGCCCGGACCCGGTGACGAGCTGCGTGCCCACGCCGTACGCGTCCACGGGCGCCGCCGCCAGCGAGGCGATGGCGTACTCGTCGAGGTCGGAGGTCACGACGATCTTCGTCTTGGTCGCGCCGAGCTCGTCCAGCTGGTCGCGCACCCGGTGCGCGACCAGGAGCAGGTCACCGGAGTCGATGCGTACGGCGCCGAGCTCGGGCCCGGCGACCTCGACGGCGGTGCGGACGGCCTTCGTCACGTCGTACGTGTCGACGAGCAGGGTCGTGCCGGGGCCGAGTGAGTCGACCTGGGCGCGGAAGGCGTCGCGTTCGTTGTCGTGCAGGAGGGTGAAGGCGTGGGCGGACGTGCCGACCGTGGGGATGTCGTAGCGGAAGCCGGCGGCCAGGTCGGACGTGGTGGTGAAGCCGCCGACGTACGCGGCGCGCGAGGCGGCGACGGCCGCGAGCTCGTGCGTGCGCCGTGCGCCCATCTCGATCAGCGGGCGCTCACCGGCGGCCGAGGCCATCCGGGACGCGGCGGCCGCGATCGCCGAGTCGTGGTTGAGGATGGAGAGGATCACCGTCTCCAGGAGCACGCACTCCGCGAAGGAGCCCTCGACGCGCAGGATCGGCGAGCCCGGGAAGTAGACCTCACCTTCCGGATAGCCCCAGATGTCGCCGCTGAAGCGGTACGAGGAGAGCCACGAGAGGGTTTCCTCGTCGACGACACGGCGCTCGCGCAGGAAGCCGATGACGTCGGCGTCGAAGCGGAAGTTCTCCACGGCGTCCAGGACACGGCCGGTTCCGGCCACCACTCCGTAGCGGCGTCCCTCGGGCAGTCTGCGCGTGAAGACCTCGAAGACGGAGCGCCGGTCGGCGGTGCCGGCCTTCAGCGCGGCCTGGAGCATCGTGAGCTCGTAGTGATCCGTGAAGAGCGCTGTCGACGGAACATCCACCGGCAGCCCAAGGTCCGCTGTGTTCATATGAAGGATGCTACCCCGCATCTCGTCACTCTGACGATTTCCTGAGTCCATTTGTGCGAGGGGCCCCTGCGGGTGGCAGCATGGGACAGGTGAGTACGGCTCCCGCAGAGATCACCCGCCCGGAATCGGACGAAGAGACCTTCGCCGTCCCGGAGCCGGATGTCCCATGGATCACGCTCGTCCATAACGACCCGGTCAATTTGATGAGTTACGTGACCTATGTGTTCCAGTCCTACTTCGGGTACTCGAAGGAGAAGGCCACGAAGCTGATGATGGACGTGCATCACAAGGGTCGCGCGGTCGTCTCCACCGGCTCCCGCGAGGAGATGGAGCGCGACGTACAGGCCATGCACGGATACGGTCTGTGGGCCACCCTCCAGCAGGACCGGAAGTAGCGACGCATCTGATGCCAGGACAATTCGAAGCCATTCCCGGGGGCGGCGCTGCCGTCGCGCTCGACGAGGTCGAGATCTCGATCATCCGGTCCCTGGCCGTCCAGCTCCTGGAGCTGATCGGTCCGGGCCCGGCCGAGGACGCACCCGACGACCCCCTCGCGGAGCTGTTCGCGGAGGGCCCGAGCGAGCCGCCCACCGACCCGGTCCTCCAGCGGCTGCTGCCGGACGCCTATGGCGGTCCCGGCAGCGAGAAGGCCGATGAGGACGAACTGCGGGCGTACTCCTCGGAGTTCAGGCGCTTCACCGAGAACGACCTGCGGGCCAAGAAGCGCGACGACGCCCTGGTGGTGATCCGCTGCCTGGACGCCCTGACGTCGAAGGGCGAGGGCGGCGCCGTCCTGAAGCTGTCCGCCGACGAGTCGCGGCACTGGCTCGGCGCGCTCAACGACCTCCGCCTCGCGATCGGCGCCCGCCTCGAAGTGACCGACGAGGACGACACGGACCTGCTCTACCAGCTGCCGGACTCCGACGCCCGCAAGCCGATGGTGATGGCCTATCTCTGGCTCGGGGGTCTGCAGGAGACGCTGGTCGGCACGCTCATCGGTTAGAAGTCACACCGACGCCGCCCGAGCCGACCGCCAAGTCGTTGTATGCAGCAGCGGTTACCCTCCGTTCGCTCATCGGACGCTCAAATCCGGATAACGATCACGTCACTTCAATGCCCTCTTTTGACGCGTCAAGGGAATTTTGTCCGGTTCTTCTCGTGGTGTGGGCCACACGTGCCGCGGCCGATCACTATTGCGGCCGTGATAAATCTTCACGACCACTCGGTGACGCCACCCATGTCACCGGTGGCGCTCGGGCCGGCAGACCGCCGGTAGCACTCCATCCATATCCGGGGGGATCAGGACCTGATCCGTGGCCATACGCAGACTGCGGGCACGGATCAGCGTGGAGAAAGGCGTCACCATGACCTCAGTGCAGGTCGAAGAGCATCACGACGGCAATGAGGCCGGCGGAGCGGGCGGTTCGTCCGGCACGTCAGGCGAGGGTTATCAGCGCGGGCTCGGTGCCCGGCAGATCCAGATGATCGCGATCGGCGGTGCCATCGGCACCGGCCTGTTCCTCGGCGCGGGCAAGGCCATTCACAAGGCCGGTCCGAGCCTCATCCTGGCGTACGCCATCGCAGGCCTCGTCATCTTCTTCATCATGCGGGCCCTGGGCGAGCTGCTCATGTACCGCGCCGTGTCGGGCTCCTTCTCGGAGTACGCGCGTGAATTCATCGGCCCGTTCTTCGGGTACGTGACCGGCTGGACGTACTGGCTCTTCTGGGTCGTCACCGGCATCACGGAAGTCACGGCCGCGGCCCAGTACATGCAGTACTGGACGCACAACTCCATTCCACAATGGGCCTACGCGCTGATCTTCACGGTCATCCTGTACGGCGCCAACCTGATCTCCGTGAAGCTCTTCGGCGAGCTCGAGTTCTGGTTCTCGATGGTCAAGGTCACCGCGATCATCGGCATGATCCTCATCTGCGCCGGCATCCTCACCATCGGCTTCTCCGACGCCGGTGACACCGCGTCCGTGAGCCACCTGTGGGACCAGGGCGGGTTCTTCCCGAACGGCATCGGCTCCACGCTGATGACGCTGCAGATCGTGATGTTCGCCTTCCTCGCCGTCGAGCTCGTCGGCGTCACCGCGGGCGAGTCCAAGGACCCCAAGACCGTCCTGCCCAAGGCCATCAACACCGTGCCGTGGCGCATCGCCGTCTTCTACGTCGGCGCGCTCATCATGATCCTCTCGGTCGTGCCGTGGACCACGTTCCAGCCGGGCGTCTCGCCGTTCGTGGCGGCCTTCGAGGAGATGGGCCTGGGCATCGGCGCCGCGATCGTCAACTTCGTCGTCCTGACGGCCGCGCTCTCCTCCTGCAACTCCGGCATGTACTCCACCGGCCGCATGCTGCGCGACCTCGCGCTCAACGGCCAGGGCCCGAAGTTCTTCACCAAGCTGACGAAGAACGGCCTGCCGCTGGTCGGCACCACCTTCTCCGCCACGCTGATGCTGGTCGGCGTCTGGATCAACTACCAGTGGCCGGGCGAGGCGTTCAACTACGTCGTCTCCTTCGCGACCATCTCCGGCATGTGGGCCTGGATCATGATCCTGATCTGCCAGATCAAGTACCGCCGCAAGGCCGACCGCGGCGAGCTGCCGCAGTCCACCTTCCGGGCGCCGGGCGCTCCGTTCACGAGCTGGTTCGCGCTGGCCTTCATCGGGATGGTCATCGTGATGATGGGCATCGACAAGGACGCGCGGATCTCGCTCTACGCGGCTCCGGTGTGGGCGCTGATCCTCGGCGTCGGCTACCTCGTCATGCAGAAGCGCAACGCGCAGCCGACGGGTGGCGGCGAGGCGGACCAGAAGGACGCGATCAAGTCCTGACCGCCGGGTCATCGCAGGTCATCACCGCTTGATTCCAGCATGTGGGCCGGTCCGTACCACTCTTCGGTACGGACCGGCCCTTCTGCTTATCCTGGCTGCCATGCTGACCCTGACCCAGGCCCTCCACGACCAGATCGTCGCGCACGCGCGCCAGGACCACCCCGACGAGGCCTGCGGTGTGGTCGCGGGCCCGGAGGGAACCGGCCGCCCCGAGCGCTTCATCCCGATGCTGAACGCGGCCCGCTCGCCCACGTTCTACGAGTTCGACTCGGGCGACCTCCTCAAGCTCTACCGCGAGATGGACGACCGCGACGAGGAGCCGGTGATCGTCTACCACTCGCACACGGCGACCGAGGCCTACCCCTCGCGCACCGACATCTCGTACGCCAACGAGCCCGGCGCCCACTACGTCCTGGTCTCCACGGCCGACACCGACGACGCCGGCGACTTCCAGTTCCGCTCCTTCCGGATCGTGGACGGCGAGGTCACCGAAGAAGAGGTGAAGGTCGTCCAGGCATACTGAGCCCACCGAGAGGCGGCAGGACCCAGGAAGCCGGTGCGAATCCGGCACGGTCCCGCCACTGTGACCCCACCCTCCGCGGGTGGGGCAGTCAGGAACTGACCTGCCGCCTTCTTCTCCCACGACGCAGGGGACGCGGAAATCCCCTGGAGGAGGCAGCTCAGCCATGTCCCGTCCCATACGCCTGCTCTTGGCCGCGGCCCTGCTGGCCCCGCTCGCCGCGTGTTCGTCCTCCGGCAGCACCGACTCGAAGCCGGAGGCCAAGACGCAGGGCTTCCCGTACACGGTCACGAACTGCGGCGTGAAGACGACGTACGAAGCACCCCCGAAACGCGCCGTGACGATGAACCAGCACGTGACGGAAGTGATGCTGGAGCTGGGCCTCAAGGACCGCATCGCGGGCACGGCCTACCTGGACGACAAGGTCCTGCCGAAGTACGCGAAGGCGTATGCGGACACCCCGGTCCTCGCCAAGGAATACCCCTCGTACGAGAAGCTCCTGGCCGCGAACCCCGACTTCGTCTACGGCGGCTACGCGTCCGCCTTCCTGGCGGGCGAGGGCCGCAGCCGCGGGGCCCTGGCGAAGTCCGGCATCGAGAGCCGCCTCAACGTCGAGGGCTGCGCGAAGCGGGCGGTGTCGATGGACGACGTCTACAAGGAGGTCCGCGAGGTCGGCAGCACGTTCGGAGTGCGGCCGCGGGCGGACAAGTGGGTGGCCGCGGCGAAGCGCCAACTGGCGGACGCCGCCGGGGACTCGAAGGGCCGCGAGCCCGTCCCCGTCTTCGTCTACGACAGCGGCGACAAGACCGCGTTCACGGCGGGCGGCCGGGGCATCGGCAACGACATCATCGAGCGGGCGGGCGGCCGCAACGTCTTCGCCGACCTGGACAAGGCCTTCGGCGACGCGTCCTGGGAGTCGGTGGTCGACCGCAAGCCCGAGGCGATCGTGATCCTCGACTACGGCGGCACGACGGTGGCCCAGAAAAAGAAGCGCCTCCTGGACGACCCGGTCCTGGCAGACGTCCCCGCCATCAAGAACAAGCGCTTCGCGGTACTGCCGCTGTCGGACGCGGTGGTGGGGGTGAGGGCACCGGGGGCGGTGGAGAAGCTGGCGGACCAGCTGTGAAGAGGCAGGGGGTTCAGCCCGTCCGGCGTTTGAGGACGAACTCGGCGAAGCCGGTGATGACGGCGACCAAGGCCCCCGCGCCGAGCGGGTTTGTGGGAAGGGGCGGGGTTGGGGAAAGCCCCGCCCGGGCCACACAGACCCGCAGACGACTGGGCTACGCAACAGTCATCGCGACGCTCTGCGCAGCCCTCGCGGCAGCGATCGTGGCCGGTTTGGCACTGGGCTCGGTCCGGATCCCCCCGGCAGACGTCCTGACGATCCTCGCCGGAAGGGCGGAACCCTCCCCGTTCCGCACCATCGTGCTGGACGTCCGCCTACCCCGGGTCCTGCTCGGCGCAGCCGTAGGCGCAGGCCTGGCAGTCATCGGCACCGTCCTCCAGGCCCTGGTGAGGAACCCCCTGGCCGACCCGTTCCTCCTCGGCGTCTCCTCCGGAGCATCCGCGGGAGCCGTCGCCGTCATCGTCCTCGGCAGCGTCTTCGGCCTGGGCGCGGGCCTGGCCACCACCGTCACCATCCCGGCCGCGGCCTTCGCCGGCGCCCTGCTCTCGCTGCTGGTCGTCTACACCCTGGCGAGATCCGGCGGCGGCGGATTCGCCACCGGCCGCCTGATCCTGGCCGGAGTGGCCGTCTCGTACATCCTCTCCGCCCTGACCAGCCTCATCCTGATCATGGCCGACAGCGCCGACCACCTGAAGGAAGTCCTGTACTGGACCCTCGGCGGCCTCGGCAGCGCCCGCTGGGACATGCTCGCCCTGCCCGGCGCATCCCTCGTCGTGGGCACGGCGCTGCTCGTCGCCCTGGCCCGCCCCCTCGACCTGCTCCTGGTCGGCGAGGAGGGCGCCACCGTCCTCGGCCTGGACACGGCCCGTTTCCGCGCCGCCGTCTTCGTCCTCGCCTCGCTCCTGACCGGCGTACTCGTCGCGTACAGCGGAGCCATCGGCTTCGTCGGCCTGATGGTGCCGCACGCGGCCCGGATGCTGGTCGGCGCCGCACACCGGGCGCTCCTGCCGGTGGTGGCCCTGATGGGCGCGGTGTTCCTGGTGGCCGCCGACCTCGCGGCGCGCACGCTCGCGGCGCCGCAGGACATCCCGGTCGGCGTCCTGACGGCGCTGACGGGCGGCCCGTTCTTCCTGTGGATGCTGCGCAAGAACCGTACGGAGGAAGGGGCATCCGCATGATGCTGCGTACCGAGAACCTCACGTACGAGACATCCGGCGGCCTGCGCCTCGTCGACGACGTCACCCTGCACGCGGCCCGAGGCGAGACCATCGGCCTCGTCGGCCCCAACGGCAGCGGCAAGACCACCCTCCTGCGCTGCGTCTACGGCACCCTCACGCCCACCGGCGGCCGCGTACTCCTCGACGGTGACGACCTGGCGGCCCGCTCGGCCAAGGACCGCGCCCGCCGCATCGCCACCGTCCCGCAGGACGGTCACACCGGCTTCGAGCTCACCGTCCGGCAGATCGTCGCCATGGGCCGCTCCCCGCACAAACGCTTCTGGGAGGCGGACACCGCGCAGGACGCCGTCCTGGTCGGCGACGCGCTGGAACGCGTCGGCGCGGCGGGCCTCGCGCACCGCGTCTTCGCCGGGCTCTCCGGCGGCGAGCGCCAGCGCGCCCTGGTGGCGAGGGCGCTGGTGCAGGAGCCCGCGGTCCTCGTCCTGGACGAGCCGACCAACCACCTCGACATCCGCTACCAGCTGGAGATCCTCGCCCTGGTCCGCGACCTCGGCACCACGAATCTCCTGGCTCTGCACGACCTCAATCTGGCGGCGTACTACTGCGACCGTCTGTACGTGCTCGACGCCGGCCGCCTCGTCGCGTCAGGCGCGCCGAAGGAGGTCCTGACCAGCGAGCTCCTCGCCGAGGTGTACGGGGTGACGGCGGAGGTGGCGGTGCACCCGGCCACGGGCGCTCCGACGGTCACGTACCTGCCCTCAGCTGCGCCCCGCCTCCCGTCATCCACGTGATGGACGCAAACCGTCCAGCATGTGAGATCACATTCCAGAACCCGGACCGGGAATCGATACGATGACCGCATGGTTCCCCACGACGTGAGCGACAAGATGCCGGGCATGCTGCTCGTTGCGCGTCTGCACGTCGATTTGTGCAGGCTCTCCAGCGCGATCTGTTCGCGCTGACAGCCGCCGCCGTACGGCCGTGAGCCGCGGCGCCACCTCCGCGTAACGCCAGACACCTGACACCTGACGCCTACGCATTCGAACTGACGCACCGCACGACCGGGCCGCCGCGCGCCCACCCACGTGACATCTCCCGACAGGAGCCCCCAGCCATGGCCATCGAGGTCCGCATCCCGACCATCCTCCGCACCTACACCGACGGCGCCAAGGCCGTCGAGGGCAGCGGGGACACCCTCGCCGAGCTCTTCACCGACCTCGACTCGCGGCACACGGGCATCGCCGAGCGCATTGTGGACGGCGACAAGCTGCGCCGCTTCGTCAACGTGTACCTGAACGACGAGGACGTCCGCTTCCTGGACGGCATCTCCACCAAGCTCACCGACGGCGACAGCGTCACGATCCTCCCGGCCGTGGCCGGCGGCATGGTCTGATCGCGGATGCCTCGCTACGACTCCCCGCTGGCGGCCGTGGGCAACACGCCCCTCGTCCGCCTGCCGCGCCTCTCCCCCTCCGGCGACGTCCGCATCTGGGCGAAGCTGGAGGACCGTAACCCGACCGGTTCCATCAAGGACCGCCCGGCGCTGCACATGGTCGAACAGGCGGAGAAGGACGGGCGGTTGACGCCCGGCTGCACGATCCTGGAGCCGACGTCCGGCAACACGGGCATCTCGCTCGCGATGGCGGCCAAGCTCAAGGGCTACCGCATCGTGTGCGTCATGCCGGAGAACACCTCGCAGGAGCGGCGTGACCTCCTCGCCATGTGGGGCGCGGAGATCATCCCGTCGCCGGCGGCAGGCGGCTCCAACACGGCGGTACGCGTCGCCAAGGAGCTGGCGGCCGAGCACCCGGACTGGGTGATGCTCTACCAGTACGGGAACCCGGACAACGCGGGCGCCCACTACGCGACGACCGGCCCGGAGATCCTCGCGGACCTGCCCTCCGTCACCCACTTCGTGGCGGGCCTCGGCACGACGGGCACGCTCATGGGCGTGGGCCGCTACCTGCGCGAACAGAAGCCGGACATCAAGATCGTCGCGGCGGAGCCCCGCTACGACGACCTCGTGTACGGCCTGCGGAACCTCGACGAGGGCTTCGTCCCCGAGCTGTACGACGCGTCGGTCCTGACCACCCGCTTCTCGGTCGGCTCGGCGGACGCGGTGACACGGACCCGAGAGCTCCTGCAGCAGGAGGGGATCTTCGCGGGCGTCTCCACCGGGGCCGCGCTGCACGCGGCGATCGGCGTCGGCAAGAAAGCCCTGTCCGCGGGGGAGTCCGCCGACATCGTCTTCGTCGTGGCCGACGGCGGCTGGAAGTACCTCTCGACGGGCGTCTACACCGCCGAGACGACCGAGGCGGCGATCGAGACGCTGCAGGGTCAACTGTGGGCTTAGAGGCAGACGCAGGAAAACGCCGGGCGGGCTGGACGCATCCAGCCCGCCCGGCGTTCTCCGTTGCCGCTCAACCCGCCAAGTACCGCACCTGATCCCACAGCGCCGGATCCACGATCCCCGCCCGCCTGCGGAACTCCCACACCGGCACGTCCCGCAGCTCGTCCGTCTCCAGGAAGCTGGGCCGCCCCCGCGCGTCCCCCACGGACCCGGGCGGCAGCGGAATCACCCCGGCCCGCTCGTCGTGGTACTTGCTGGTGATCTTCGCGACGACCGCGCGCTCGCCCCGCACGGACAGCACCAGACAGGGC
This sequence comes from Streptomyces sp. BA2, assembly GCF_009769735.1. Classification (NCBI taxonomy): domain Bacteria; kingdom Bacillati; phylum Actinomycetota; class Actinomycetes; order Kitasatosporales; family Streptomycetaceae; genus Streptomyces; species Streptomyces sp. BA2. The sequence goes on along the minus strand of NZ_WSRO01000002.1, from coordinate 3,764,149 downwards.
CGGTCCTTGGTGCCGGGCCCGTCCTCGTAGGGCACCTTCGCCCACCAGATCTCCGCGGGCTTGGGCGCGGGCAGCCTCCGCCGCGGCCCACGTGGCCTGCCCGGCGGCCGGGTGGTCCGCCCGCGGGGCCCGCGGCCGCTGCGGCCCCGGCCGTCCACCAACGCGGCGACCGCCGCGAGCACCACCACGGCGGCAAGCGCGAGCCACCATGACGTATCCATACCGCAGACGGTACCGGGGCGCTCCCCGCCCCGCGCGCCCCCCGAACCGGTGACAGCGCAGGTGAGTTCTCCCACAACGGCCCACGACGGAGGAGCGACCTGACCTTTTGCGCCTTACGCTCAACGGACCGCAGAACTCCCTGGAGAGCCTCTCGCAGGCCCTTCGAGAACCCCCCGCAACGCCCCGCACAACCCCCGTTTCGCCCCCGGAGGTTTCCGCTCCATGAAGCTCACCGTCGTCGGCTGCTCGGGGTCGTTTCCGTCCGCGGACTCGGCCTGCTCGAGCTACCTCGTCGAGGCCGACGGCTTCCGGCTGCTTCTCGACATGGGCAATGGCGCCCTGGGCGAGCTGCAGCGCCATGTCGGTCTGTACGACCTGGACGCGATCTTCCTCAGCCATCTGCACGCCGACCACTGCATCGATATGTGCGCCTATTTCGTGGCGCGCTACTACCGGCACGAAGGCGGCCGCTGCGCCCCCATCCCGGTCTACGGACCCGAGGGCACCGAACAGCGCCTGACCACCGCGTACGCCGACACCCCATCGGCCTCCTCGATGAGCGAGGTCTTCGACTTCCACACCGTGAAGCCGGCCTCGTTCGACATCGGCCCCTTCTCGGTCCGTACGGAGAAGGTGTGCCACCCCGTCGAGGCGTACGGCATCCGCGTCGAGCACGGGGGCAAGTCCCTCACGTACTCGGGAGACACGGGTGTGTGCGGCGCGCTGGACGAACTGGCCGCCGACACCGACCTGTTCCTCTGCGAGGCGGCCTTCACGCACGGCAAGGAGAACATCCCCGACCTGCACCTCAACGGCCGTGAGGCGGGCGAGTCCGCCCAGCGCGCGCATGCCGGGCGCCTCCTCCTCACCCACATCCCGCCGTGGACGGACCCCCAGGTGAACCTGGCGGACGCGCGCGCGGTGTACGACGGCCCGGCCGAACTCGCGAAGCCCGGCCGGAGCTACGAGATCTAGCGCTCCTTTGTCGAGCGCCTGCCCATGTCGATCAGCCGACATGACGAAGCCCCTCGCCGTTGGTACCAACGGCGAGGGGCTTACGTCCCGAAGTGCGGCGGGAGGCTACTTGGCCTCGGCCTTCTGGAGCTCGGCGAGCTCCTCGTCGGACTCGCGGCCCGGCGTCGGGAGGTTCCACTTGGTGATCGCGAAGCGGAAGATCGCGTAGTAGACCGCCGCGAAGCAGAGGCCGACGAGCACGAGCATCCAGGGCTTGGTCGCGATGCCCAGGTTGAGGAAGAAGTCGATCGCACCGGCCGAGAAGCCGAAGCCGTCCTTCATGCCGAGCGCCCAGGTCAGCGCCATGGAGACACCGGTGAGCACCGCGTGGATCGCGTACAGCACCGGGGCGATGAACATGAACGTGAACTCGATCGGCTCGGTCACGCCGGTGACGAACGCGGTGAGCGCGAGGGAGAACATCATGCCGCCGACGACCTTGCGGCGCTCGGGGCGCGCGCAGTGGACGATCGCGAGGCAGGCCGCCGGGAGGGCGAACATCATGATCGGGAAGAAGCCGGTCATGAACTGTCCGGCGGACGGGTCGCCCTGGAGGAAGCGGGCGATGTCGCCGCTCTTGCCCTCGTACGAACCGGCCTGGAACCACGGGAAGGAGTTCAGCAGGTGGTGCATGCCGACGGGGATCAGCGCACGGTTGACGACACCGAAGATGCCCGCGCCGACCGCGCCCGAACCGACAAGCCACTCACCGAAGTTGTGCAGACCCGTGCCGAGGACCGGCCAGATGTAGCCGAAGATGATGCCGATGAACAGACCCGCGAAGGCGGAGAGGATCGGGACCAGACGGCGGCCACCGAAGAAGCCCGCCCAGTCGGGCAGCTTCGTCCGGTAGAACTTCTGGTACAGCAGCGCCACGACGATGCCCATGACCACACCGCCGAGGACCTTGGCGTCCACGGGCGCGTCCACCATGACGACCTTGCCGTCGACGGCGGTGGCGACCTTCGGCAGGTTCTTGTCCGTGAAGGTGCCGAGCACCTTCTGGAAGACCAGGTAGCCGGTGACGGCCGCGAGGGCTGTCGAGCCGTCCGACTTCTTGGCGAAGCCGATCGCGATGCCGACGGCGAACAGCAGCGCCATGTTGTCGATGATCGCGCTGCCACCGGCCGCCATGAACGTGGCGATCTTGGTGATGAACTCGGGGAAGGACTCGCGGCCCAGCATGTCGGGCTGGCCGAGGCGGATGAGCAGGGCGCCTGCCGGCAGCACGGCGACCGGGAGCATGAGGCTCCGGCCGATGCGCTGCATGACAGCCATCGCGCCTGCGCCCTTCTTCTTGTCGGCCGCGGGGGCGGCACTGGCCGTGGACACAACTTCCTCCAGTGGGCAAGGCGCCGCCTAGGACATGGAAGAGGGGGACGGCGGCGTCTCCGGGGGCCGCGGCGGGACGGCCGCGTGGTCTACACCATTAAGTGGTGTAGACCTGTTGTAGCACGGTGAAGGTGACGTAAGGAACCCACGAGTTTTGTGGGGTCGGCCATAACGTGAAATCAACGGCAAAAGACCCCCGGACCCGAGGGTTCGAGGGTCTTCCGCATGCGGCCGTGCGCGCGGGCGCAGACTCCGCCCCCGCTGGGGCTAAGCCTTGGTCTGCTCCGCGTCCTGTGCTTCCGCTTCTTCCTCCGGCTCGCGCCCCGGCGTATGCAGGTCGAACTTGCGGATCACGAAGCTGAACAGGGCGTAGTACACGATGGCGAAGACGAGCCCGATGGGAATGATCAGCCAGGGTTTGGTCGCCAGACTCCAGTTGATGACGTAGTCGATGAGACCCGCCGAGAAGCTGAAGCCGTCCTTGACCCCCAGCGCCCATGTCACCGCCATGGAGACACCGGTGAGGACCGCGTGGATCGCGTACAGCGCGGGCGCGATGAACAGGAACGAGTACTCGATCGGTTCGGTGATGCCGGTGACGAACGACGTCAGGCCGACCGAGAGCATCAGGCCGCCGACCACCTTGCGGCGCTCCGGACGGGCCGCGTGCGTGATCGCGAGAGCCGCGGCCGGCAGGGCGAACATCATGATCGGGAAGAAGCCGGACGTGAACTGACCGGCCGTCGGGTCGCCCGCCAGGAAGCGGTTGATGTCGCCGTGGACCATCGTGCCGTCCGGCTTTTCGTAGTCGCCGAACTGGAACCAGACGAACGTGTTCAGGAACTGGTGCAGGCCGACCGTGAGCAGCGCGCGGTTGGCCACGCCGAAGATTCCCGAGCCCAACCACCCAAGGTCCACCAGCCACTTGGAGAAGCTGGTCAGAGCGTCACCGATGGGCGGCCAGATCCACACGCAGAGCCCGGCGAAGACCAGACCGACGAAGGCCATGATGATCGGCACGAGACGTCGGCCGTTGAAGAAGCCCAGCCAGTCGACCAGCTTCACGCGGTGGTAGCGCTGCCAGAACCACGCGGCGAGCAGACCCATCACGATGCCGCCGAAGACCCCCGGATTCTGGTACGCGGCCTGCGCGACCGTCCCGTCCTCCGCGATGCAGACGCCGCTCCACATGCCCGCGGCGCCGAAGGTGGTGTCCGTGGGGCAGTCGTCGGGGAAGGCGCGAAGCACCGCGTAGTACACGAGGAAGCCCGCGACCGCGGCGAGCGCCGTGGAGCCGTCCGACTTCTTGGCCATGCCGATCGCGACACCGATGCAGAACAGCAGGGGCAGGCCGAGGGTGGAGTCCAGGAGGGAGCCGCCCGCCGCCGCGAAGACCTTGGCGACGTTGTCCCAGCCGAGGCCGTCGGCACCGAAGACGTCCGGCTGTCCGAGGCGGTTGAGGATGCCGGCGGCGGGCAGGACGGCGATGGGGAGCTGGAGGCTGCGGCCCATCTTCTGGAGACCCTGGAACAGCCCGTTCCACCACTTCTTCTGCGGCACCGCTGCAGCTTCGGAACTCATCGGCGTCCCCTCCGGAACAAGCCAGGTTTGGCGGTCGTTGAAAACTGGTGTAGACCAGTTGCGGAACGAGTAGTCGCGGAACGAGTGCGGTGCCGTCCCGGCAGGAATGGCGCGAGGGATGGCACCTTGATCGCCATCATTGGGTACGAGTGCCGTAGCCGCCCGCGAAGATGCTCCAACCGTGCGTTACCGTGACAAAGCGGACCTACGGTGTGGTGAGGCCGCGTCCTTTAAGAACAGGGAGAACACCATGGCCAGCAAGGCTGAGAAGATCGTTGCCGGGCTCGGCGGCATCGACAACATCGAAGAGGTCGAGGGCTGCATCACCCGCCTCCGCACCGAGGTCAACGACCCGAGCCTGGTCGACGACGCCGCGCTCAAGGCCGCGGGCGCCCACGGCGTCGTCAAGATGGGCACCGCGATCCAGGTCGTCATCGGCACCGACGCTGACCCCATCGCCGCCGACATCGAAGACATGATGTGAGCAGCAGCACCGCAGCACCCGGGGCATAACGCCCCAACCCCCAGCCATACACACGTACAGGCCCCGCTCCGGCAACCGGAACGGGGCCTGTACGCGTACCGGATAGGGTCGGCGTCATGTCTCGAATCGACGGCCGCACCCCCGAACAGCTCCGCCCGATCACCATCGAGCGCGGCTGGAGCAAGCACGCCGAGGGCTCCGTCCTCATCTCCTTCGGCGACACCAAAGTCTTCTGCACCGCCTCCGTCACCGAAGGCGTCCCGCGCTGGCGCAAGGGCAGCGGCGAAGGCTGGGTCACCGCCGAGTACTCGATGCTGCCCCGCTCCACCAACACCCGCGGTGACCGCGAATCCGTACGCGGCAAGATCGGCGGCCGCACCCACGAGATCTCCCGCCTCATCGGCCGCAGCCTCCGCGCCGTCATCGACTACAAGGCGCTCGGCGAGAACACCATCGTCCTCGACTGCGACGTCCTCCAGGCCGACGGCGGCACCCGCACGGCCGCGATCACCGGCGCCTATGTCGCCCTGGCCGACGCCGTCGCCTGGGCCCAGGGCAAGAAGCTCATCAAGGCGGGCCGCAAGCCCCTCACCGACACCGTCTCCGCCGTCTCCGTCGGCATCGTCGGCGGCGTACCGCTCCTCGACCTGCGCTACGAGGAGGACGTGAAGGCCGACACCGACATGAACGTCGTCTGCACCGGCGACGGCCGCTTCGTCGAGGTCCAGGGCACCGCCGAGGCCGAGCCCTTCGACCGCAAGGAGCTCAACGCACTGCTCGACCTCGCGGTCGGCGGCTGCGAGGACCTGGCCGCGTTCCAGCGCAAGGCACTCGAAGCGACCGCATAGGCAACCATCAGGCCCCTTAGGGGCGTTCTAACGAGTACGGGCGCGCGGGCCAAGCCGTGCGCCCGTCCGTACCCCCTGGGGAGGGACCGAACCATGGCCGCGCGCCACCGCCGTATCGCCACCGCTGTCACCGCCGTCCTGATCGCCGTGCCGGCGGGCATCGGCCTCGTCGGCTGCGACGCCGTCAACAAGGCCCTGGACTGCGTCCAGACCGCGGACGCCATCGCCGACAGCGTCACCGACCTGCAGCAGGCCGTCGAGAAGGCGGGCGACGACCCCACGCAGGCCGACAAGGCGCTCGACGACATCGACAAGAACATCGACGAGATCGGCGACAAGACCGACAACACCGATGTGAACAAGGCGGTCGACGACCTCGACAAGGCCGTCGACAACGTCCGCAAGTCCATCGACGGCGGCGACGCGACGCCCGACCTCAGCCCCATCACGGACGCGGCGGGCGAACTGACAAAGGTCTGCACGCCGTAAGGCCCGGGGGCTCGGGGCTCGGGGGCTCGGGGCTTGGATACTGGTCGGCATGACCCGCCTAATCCTCGCCACCCGTAACGCCGGCAAGATCACGGAACTCAAGGCGATCCTCGCCGACGCAGGTCTCACCCACGACCTCGTCGGCGCGGACGCCTACCCCGAGATCCCCGACGTCAGGGAAACCGGCGTCACCTTCGCCGAGAACGCCCTCCTCAAGGCCCACGCCCTCGCCAAGGCCACCGGCCTGCCCGCGGTCGCCGACGACTCCGGCCTCTGCGTCGACGTACTCGGCGGCGCGCCCGGCATCTTCTCCGCCCGCTGGGCGGGCAAGCACGGCGACGACACAGCGAACCTGAACCTTTTGCTGGCCCAACTCGGCGACATCGACGCGGACGCCCACCGCTCGGCCCACTTCGCCTGCGCGGCAGCTCTCGCCCTCCCGGACGGCACGGAGAGGGTGGTGGAGGGCCAGCTGCGCGGCGTACTACGCCACGCCCCGTCGGGCACGGGAGGCTTCGGCTACGACCCGATCCTCCAGCCGGAGGGCGAGACGAGGACGTGCGCGGAGCTGACGCCGGACGAGAAGAACGCGATCAGCCATCGGGGGAAGGCGTTTCGGGCGTTGGCGCCTGTGGTGCGGGAGCTGTTGGGCTGACGCAAACGGGCCGTGGGGCCGGTCTCCAGTTGACCGGCCCCACGGCCCGTTGAGAGTGCGGCCGGTGGGATTCGAACCCACACGGGTGTGAACCCACTGGGACCTAAACCCAGCATGACTGCCTAATTCCATCACGGCCGCTCAAAAATGGTCATTGCGTTTGACCGGCGGCGTTCAGTGTACGGGTAGGGCAGGCTACCCCGCGAGAGGCGTCTTGTTCTTCTGGCGGCACCACGTCTCCGTCAGCGCATGGCAGTTGGGGCACAGGTATCGCAGGTTCTTCCGCCGGTTGTCGCGCCAGTCCCCATTGACGTGGTCGATCTGCAGGGTGATCGGGTGTCCCAGCCATTCGCCGGTGCTGCCACACCGCGCGCACATGTACGGCATTCCGATCTCGGTCAGGGCACGGTGGAGCTGGGTTCTGTTGGTCCGCCCGGCGTGGTCCGGCAGGACGATCAGGACGCGGTGAGCGATGGGTGGGGGTGTGGGGCGCTCCGGTCGCCCCCAGGCCCGGCGCTTGAAGTGGCTGGTATCGAGGCTGAGGCGGGCTGCCGCGCGCCGAATGCGGCGGTGATTGGTGTCGTTGACCTCCATACCGAGGCCCCGCATCACATCGGCGTAGCTTGTGGAGCCCCGTACTAGGTCGCGGAGTACTTCCTCGGGGATCGGTAGGCGCTGGTGGGAGAAGTGCCCGGTGTCGATGTGCTGAGCGCGCAGCATGCGGCTCAGCGTCGCGCGGGAGCGGCTGTCGTCCGGCACTCCCAGTGCGCGTGCCACGCCGCGCATGCTGGTAGCCGCCGCGGCCGCTGTCCGGAGCTCCTCGGGGGTGAAGGGGAGGTCCAGTTCAGGGCGATCGATGCCGGGGAAGTGGCTGATGTCGATGCCTGCGGCGCTGATGCGGCGACGGATGTGGGAGAGCGTCCCGGTGGCTGGTGTGGCGCCCAGCTTCAGTGCTACTTCGCGCAGCGAGGACGACGAGGCGGCAGCTTCGGCAATGGCGGCGTCCGGGTACTTGCGCCATGGGCTGCGTTTGGCGAAGTGGCTCGTGTCGAGTCCGTGGCCGATCACCTTCTCCTGCAGCACACGCCGTTGCCCGCCGCTCGTCCCGAGACCGAGGCGCCGCATCAGGTCGGTCCAGTTGCGCGCCTCAGCGACGACCGACGTCAGCCGATCCCTGCTGTACGGGTCCGGCATCGTTCCCCTCCGCATCCGGCCGCGCGTTCGCAGCCTCGTACGGGCTAACGAACCGACAATCGGACCGTCACGTCCGGAATGCGGAACGGCCCGCCTCACTTTGTGTGGGGCGAGCCGTGAAAGGGGCGGGGAGGGTCAGAATCTCGGAGTCGGAGCCGCTGCTTCCACCATTTCCGCTGCCTCCTCCTTTGTTTCCACCGACGGCGGGGAGCCTGACAAAGGCTTCTGGGCCGTTTCCTTCATGCACGCCACCGCGATGATGCCGACCAGCGCCGCCGCCATCGAGTAGTACGCCGGGATCATGTCCGTCCCCGTGATGCTGATCAGGGAGGTGATGACCAGGGGAGCCGTGCCGCCGAAGAGGGACGCGGAGAGGTTGTAGCCGACCGACAGGGAGCCGTAGCGGACCGACGTGGGGAACAGGGCCGGGAGCGTTGCCGACATCGTGCCCAGGAGGCAGACCAGGGAGAGGCCCAGGAGCAGCATGCCGGCGGAGACCGCGATCAGGCTGCCCTGCTTGATCAGGAGGAACGCCGGGATCGAGATGACCAGGAAGCTGATCATGCCCGTCATCAGGAGCGGCTTGCGGCCGAAGTGGTCGGACAGTTTCCCCACCTGATTGATGATCAGCATCAGGATCACCATCGTGCCGATGAGGATCAGCAGGCCGTGCGAGTCGTCGTAGCCGAGCTCGTCCGAGAGGTACGTCGGCATGTACGAGAGGAGCATGTAGTCGGTGATGTTGTACGCGCCCACCAGGGCGATGCACAGGACCAGCATCGGCCAGTGCTCGCGGAAGATCTTGGCCAGGTCGCCCTTGGCCGTCGTCTCCACGGTGGACGCGCCCTCCGTCGCGGAGTGGAAGGTGGCGTCCTCCATCTTCTGGAACGCGGGCGTCTCGTCGAGCTTCAGCCGCAGGTAGAGGCCGACGAGGCCGAGCGGGCCCGCGACGAGGAAGGGGATGCGCCATCCCCACGACTCCATGGCGTCCGAGCCGAGCACGGTGTTGAGGGTGAGGACCAGGCCCGCCGCGCCGGTGTACCCGGCGAGGGTGCCGAGTTCGAGGAAGCTGCCGAAGTAGCCGCGGCGCTTGTCGGGGGCGTACTCGGCGATGAAGGTCGACGCGCCGCCGTACTCACCGCCCGTGGAGAAGCCCTGGACCAGGCGGAAGAAGATCAGCAGGACCGGCGCCCAGAAGCCGATGCTGGCGTAGGACGGGATCAGGCCGATGGCGAGGGTGCCGATGGCCATGAGGATCATGGTCAGGGCGAGGACCTTCTTGCGGCCGATCTTGTCGCCCATGGGGCCGAAGACCATGCCTCCGATGGGGCGCACCAGGAAGGACACCGCGAAGGTGGCGAACGAGGAGATCAGCTGGACCGTGTCGTTCCCGGAAGGGAAGAAGACGTGGCCGATGGTGACGGCGAGGTAGCTGTAGATGCCGAAGTCGAACCATTCCATGGCGTTGCCGAGCGAGGCGGCCTTGACCGCCCGCTTGACCGCCGCCTCGTCCGTGACCGTGATGTCCGTGCGGCGCAGCGGGGGATCCTTGCGCCGTTTGACGGCCCGGAAAAGCGTGCGGTGTCGCTTGATCGCGTCGGCGTCGGCCTCGGCTTCTTCGTGGGCCGCCATGAAATAGATCCTTCCGTTCTGCGAACAGTCCTCCAGGGATCACTTGCTCGAACATGGCCGACGCAAACGAAAGCCCCCTTGAAGGGGGCTTTCGTCACAGTCGTGGTGGCCGGGAGTCAGATGCCCAGGTCCTTGATGATCTTCGCTACGTGGCCCGTCGCCTTCACGTTGTAGAACGCGTGCTCGACCTTGCCCGCCTCGTCGACCACGATCGTGGAGCGGATGACACCGGTCACGGTCTTGCCGTACAGCTTCTTCTCGCCGAAGGCGCCGTACGCCTCCAGGGTCTCCTTGGACGGGTCGCCGACCAGGGTGACCTTGAGGTTCTCCTGCTCGCGGAACTTCGCGAGCTTCTCCGGCTTGTCGGGGGACACGCCGATGACGTCGTAGCCCGCGGTCGCGAGCACGTCGAGGTTGTCCGTGAAGTCGCAGGCCTGCTTGGTGCAGCCGGGGGTGAGGGCGGCCGGGTAGAAGTAGACGATGACCTTGCGGCCCTTGTGGGCGGCCAGGGAGACCTCGTTGCCGTCCGCGTCCGGCAGGGTGAAGGCCGGGGCCGTGTCGCCGGGGGTGAGTCGCTCGCTCATTCTCGGTCTCCTCGCACAGGATGCTCGTAAAACGTGTGGTGACGGAGTCGAGCGTAATAGGGGTGCCGTGGGGTGCGGTGCGCGTGGAGCTGACAGACTGTCGGCGACACGTACAGAAGGAACAGACAGCCGGATACGACCACGGAGGCAGCGCGGTGTCGGACACGTCGGACAGCAGGACCCCGGCGCAGATCGAGGCGGACATCAAGCGCCGCCGCGTGACGCTCGCCGAGACGCTCGACGAGATCGGGGTGCGGGTCCACCCGAAGACGATCGTGGGTGACGCGAAGGCCAAGGTCGTCGCCAGGGTGGACAACTCCCTCGGGCGGGCGTACGTCGGTGCGAACCGCGTGGTCTCCGATGTGCGGGGCCAGCTGGTGACCGAGGACGGTGCGCCGCGTCTGGAGCGCATCGTGCCGGTCGCGCTGGTGGTCGTGGGTCTGGTGGGGATGCTCGCGGTGAGCTCGCGGCGCCGCAAGGACTGACCCGGCATCGTCCGGACGGTCCTCCGGCAGGTAGGTTCGGGGCGTGAGCGCCAAAAGCCAGGGACACAGCCCCCACGACGACAAGCTGCCCATCCGGATGCTGCACGACCGCGTGCTCGTGCGGCAGGACACCGCCGAGGGCGAGCGCAAGTCGGGCGGCGGCATCCTGATCCCCGCGACCGCCGCCGTCGGCAGGCGTCTGGCCTGGGCGGAGGTGGTCGCCGTCGGGCAGAACGTGCGCGCGGTGGAGCCGGGCGACCGGGTCCTTTACGACCCGGAGGACCGGGCCGAGGTGGAGGTGCGGGGTGTGGCGTACGTGCTGATGCGCGAGCGCGATCTGCATGCCGTGGCCGCCGACCGGTTCGAGGGGTCTGAGGATTCGACGGGGCTCTACCTGTAGGCGCATGAGTGTCGGTAAGGGGCTGGTGACCATCGTCACCAGCCCCTTACTCGTGTCGTTTGCTACCTTTTAAGGACCCCGACGAGACGCGCCGTACCGGGTTTCCGCAAAGACGACGCACCCCCATTGAAGTGACGCGTTCTCGCGTCTCTACGTGTCGGAGGTGCCGTCGTGGCCTGGGTTCTGTTGATCGTCGCCGGTCTGCTCGAAGTGGGCTGGTCGATCGGGATGAAGTTCACCGAGGGGTTCACGCGGCTGTGGCCGAGCGTGTTCACCGGCCTCGGGATCGTCGCCAGCATGATGCTGCTCTCGCACGCCGCCAAGACGCTGCCCATCGGTACGGCGTACGGCGTGTGGGTCGGTATCGGTGCGGCCGGGGCGGCGGTGGTCGGGATGATGGTGCTCGGTGAGCCCGCCACCGCCGCCCGGATCTTCTTCGTCGTGCTGCTGCTGGTAGCCGTCGTGGGTCTGAAGGCGACTTCGGGGCACTAGTAGGACGCAGCTAGTAGGTCGACGCCAGTAGGCCGACGCTAGTAGGTCGGCACTAGTACGCCCCCGGCCACCCGGCGGTCTCCCCCTTCCGGCGGGCAGCCGCGCCTTCCGTCAGGCCGCCCATGGCCCCCGCGTCGTCGCCCGTTCCGCCGTCCGCGGTGGAGCCGTCGGTCTGGCCGCCCTGGGCGGTGCCCGGGTCGGTGGGAATGCCTCCGTCGGTCGCTCCGCCGTCGACGGTGGCACCGCCGTCCGTCTGGCCCTGCGTCTGCCCTTGGTCCTGCCCCTCGGTCTGGCCCTGGTCCTGGCCTTGCGTCTGGCCCTGGTCCTGGCCCTGGGTCTGGCCTTGGTCCTGCCCTTGGGTCTGGCCCTCGTCCTGGCCCTGCGTGTCGTCGTCGCCGCCCGTGGCCGCGCCGCCGGTGGCCGGGTCCTCCTCGACGTCCGAGGGGTCCGGGACCACCGGTACGTCGGCGCCCTCCTCCACTTGCAGGTCGAAGTCCTGGACGGGCTCGCCCTCCAGGGCCTCCCTGGTGAACTGCGCCCAGATCTGTGCCGGGTAGGCGCCGCCGTTGATGCGGGGCTGGCCGAGCGCCCCGTACAGCGGGGTGTGCGCGCCGGTGTCCGGGTTCTGGCCCATCACGGAGACCACGGTGGCGAGTTCGGGGGTGTAGCCCGCGAACCAGGCAGCCTTGTCCTCCTCGGCGGTGCCTGTCTTGCCCGCCGCGGGGCGGCCGGCGGCCTGGGCCGCCGTGCCGGTGCCGCCGTCGACGACGCTCTGCAGGATGGACGTGGTGGTGTCGGCGGCCTCGCGGCTGACGGCCTGCGCGGTCGTCTGCTCCGGCAGTTCGACCTCCTGGCCGTCCTTGGTGACCCGCTCGACCATCGTGTACGTGGGGTGCTTGCCGTGGTTGGCGAGCGTCGCGTACGCCTCCGTCATGTCCAGGACGGAGGCCGTGGACGGGCCGAGCGCGATGGAGGGGGACGCGGTCAGGTCGGGGGTGGACTCCGGGACGCCGAGGGCGACCGCCGTGTCCTTGACCTTGTCCGAGCCGACGTCGACGGCCATCTGCGCGTAGACCGAGTTGACGGACTTGTCGGTGGCGGTGCGGACGGTGATGTTGCCGTAGTCGACGTCGTCCTCGTTCTCGGGGGCGTACGTCCCGCCGTCCCAGCCCTGCACCGGGCGCTTGTTGGTGCCGTCGTAGATGGTGTTCGGGGTGATCGGGCGGCCGTCCTGGGTGACCGAGCCGTTCTCCACCGCCGAGGTGAAGACGAACGGCTTGAAGGTGGAGCCCACTTGGTAGTCGCGGCGTGTGGCGTTGTTGACGTACTGCTTCGTGTAGTCGATGCCGCCGTACATCGCGACGACCTTGCCGGTCTTCGGGTCGATCGAGGCGCCGCCCGCGCGGACGTTGCGGTCGACCTTGCGGGCGCCCTTGTCGACCTTGGACATCACCTGGTCGTCGACGGCCTTCTTGAAGGCGTCCTGGCGGCCCTTCTGGAGGGTGGTGGTGATGCGGTAACCGCCCTTGGCCAGGGTGTCCTCCTCGACGATGTCGTTGGACGTCAGATAGTCCTCGACGGCCTGCACGAGGTAGCCGCGCTGGCCGGAGAGGCCGGAGGCGCCCTTGGCCTCCTTCGGCGCGGGGAACTTGGTCTTCGCGCGGTCGGCGGCGCTGAGCCAGCCCTCCTTGACCATGCCGTCGAGGACGTAGTTCCAGCGGCCCACGGCGCGCTGCTTGTTCTCCGGGTGCGTCGCCACGTCGTACGCGTTGGGGGAGTTGAGGAGCGTCGCCAGATAGGCGCCCTGGGCGGTGTTCAGGTCCTTGACGTCCTTGCCGAAGTACGCCTGGGACGCGGCCTGCACGCCGTACGCGTTGCGCCCGAAGTAGCTGGTGTTCAGATACCCGGCGAGGATGTCGTCCTTGCTCACCTCGCGGTCCAGCTTGATGGAGATGAAGAACTCCTTGGCCTTGCGGGTGATCGTCTGTTCCTGGCCCAGGTAGTAGTTCTTCACGAACTGCTGGGTGATCGTCGAACCGGACTGCTTGCCCTTGCCGGTGACGGTGTTGTAGGCGGCGCGGATCATCGCCTTGGGGTCGACCGCGGACTCGCTGTAGAAGTCCCGGTCCTCGGCGGCGAGCGCGGCGTGCTGGACTTCCTTGGGGATCTGGCTCAGCGGGACGTTCTCGCGGTTGACCTCGCCGTCGCGGGCCAGTTGGCTGCCGTCGGCGTAGAGGTAGACGTTGCTCTGCGCGGTGGCGGACGCGTTGGCCGGGGGGATGTCGACGATCATGTAGCCCGCGGCGAAGCCGCCGACGCAGAGCAGGATCAGCAGGATGAAACCGCCGAGCACCATGCGCCAGGTGGGGAAGATGCGCCGCCAGCCCTTGCGCTTGGGGCGTTTCTTCTTGCCCTTCTCGCCTTCGGCGGCAGCTGCCGCCGTCCCGTCAGGGGTCTCATCGGGGGCCTCCGGGTCGTCCACGGGTTCGCGGGGCGCCCATCCCTCGGGTCCTTTTGCGCCCTGCTGCTGCGGCTCGTCGCTGCTCATGTCTCGTGGAACTCCCGGTTCGCGTCGTACGTCACGTACGCCTCGTACGACCCATTGCACACTGTCGCTTCATGCGTTCCCTGCCAGGCACGCGCCGTGCGCCGAAAATGCCTGGCACGAGCGATGACGACCGCACTAAGCTCCGTCCCTTTGGCCCGGACCGGGCAAGGTCGTCGTCAAGACTCTCTTAAAGGGGATGCGTGTGCGTACAGGACGGTTCCGCTTGTACGCGGCCGTCGCCCGAGCGGGCTTCCGGCGTTACGCCACGTATCGGATCGCCACCCTGGCGGGCGTGTTCACCAACACCGTCTTCGGGCTGATCCTGGCGTACACGTACATCGCGCTCTGGGACGAGAAGCCGGGGCTCGGCGGCTATGACCAGTCGCAGGCCCTGACGTTCGTATGGCTGGGGCAGGGGCTGCTCACGGTGATGTCGTTGATGGGCGGCGGTTTCGAGGGCGAGCTGATCGAGCGGATTCGCACCGGGGACATCGCGATCGACCTGTACCGGCCCGCCGACCTTCAGGCCTGGTGGCTGGCGACCGACGTGGGCCGGTCCCTGTTCCAGCTGCTCGGGCGCGGTGTGGCGCCGATGGCGGTCGGCTCCCTCGTCTTCGACCTGGCGCTGCCCACCGAGCCGCTGCGCTGGCTCGCCTTCCTGCTGGCCGTGTTCCTCGGCGTGGTGGTGAGCTTCGCGATCCGCTTCCTGGTGGCGCTCTGCGCGTTCTGGCTGATGGACGGCGCGGGCGTGACCCAGATCGCGATGCTCGCGGGCGTCTTCTTCTCGGGGATGCTGCTCCCGCTGAACGTCTTCCCCGGCGCGCTCGGCGAGTTCGCCCGCGCGCTGCCGTGGTCCGCGCTGCTCCAGGTGCCCGTCGACGTGTTCCTCGGCAAGCACACCGGCGTCGGCCTGCTCCAGACGTACGCCTTCCAGATCGGCTGGGCGGCGGCGCTCCTCACGGCCGGGCGGCTGCTTCAGGCGGTCGCCACGCGACGGGTGGTGGTCCAGGGTGGCTGATCTGGCACAGGCACGGGAGGGGCTGCGCGCCTACCGGCTGATCTCCGGCATGTGGATCCGCTCCCTGATGGCCTACCGCCTGTCCTTCGCGATGACGGCGCTCGGCAACCTGGCGGTGACCGCGTTCGACTTCGCGGCGATCCTGCTGATGTTCTCCCAGGTGGACCGGCTCGGCGGCTACTCGCTGCCCGAGATCGCCTTCCTGTACGGGGCGTCGGGCACCGCGTTCGGGCTCACCGACCTCGCCATGGGGTCCATGGACCGTCTTGGGAAGCGGGTGCGGGACGGCACGCTCGACACGCTCCTGGTGCGGCCTGTCCCGGTGATCGCGCAGGTCGCCGCCGACCGGTTCGGGCTGCACCGGATCGGGCGCGTGGTCCAGGGGGCGCTCGTCCTCACGTACGCGCTCGTCGTCCTCGACATCGACTGGACCCCGCTGAAGGTCCTGATGATCCCGCTGATGTTGCTCTGTGGAACGGGGATCTACGCGGCCGTTTGGGTGGCGGGCGCGGCCTTCCAGTTCCTGGCGCAGGACGCGGCCGAGGTGCAGAGTGCCTTCACCTACGGCGGCAATACGCTGCTCCAGTACCCGCCGACCGTCTTCACCAAGGACCTGGTGCGCGGCGTCACCTTCATCCTGCCGCTGGCCTTCGTGAACTGGATCCCCGCGCTGTACGTCCTCGGGCGGCCCTATCCGCTGGACCTGCCGGCGTGGGTGGCGTTCACGCCGCCGCTGGTGGCCGCCCTCCTTCTCGCGCTCGCGGGCCTCGCCTGGCGCACGGGCCTTCGTTCGTACCGCAGCACAGGGAGCTGAACTGCCGTGGAAACAGACCTCATTGAGCTGGACGGCGTCGAGAAGGTCTTCGACGTACGCAAGAAGAAAGGCTTCCTGCGGCGCGAGAAGCGCGAGGTGCGTGCCGTCGACGGCATCTCCTTCACCGTGCCGCGCGGCGAGATGGTCGGCTACATCGGCCCGAACGGCGCGGGCAAGTCCACGACGATCAAGATGCTGACGGGGATCCTCACGCCGAGCGGCGGGCGGCTGCGGGTCGCGGGTATCGACCCGTCCCGCGAGCGCACCCGTCTGGCCCGGCGCATCGGCGTGGTCTTCGGCCAGCGCACCACCCTGTGGTGGGACCTGCCGCTGATCGACTCGTACCGCCTGATGCACCGCATGTACCGGATCCCGGACGCCCGCTACAAGGAGAACCTCGACCGCTGCGTCGAACTCCTTGAGCTGGACGCCCTGTTGGACGTCCCCGTGCGCCAGCTCTCGCTCGGCCAGCGGATGCGCGGCGACATCGCGGCGGCGCTCCTGCACGATCCGGAGGTGCTGTACCTCGACGAGCCGACGATCGGCCTCGACGTGATCAGCAAGGCCAAGGTCCGTCAGTTCCTGCGGGACTTGAACGCGGAGGCGGGCACGACGGTCCTGCTCACCACCCATGACCTGACCGACATCGAGCAGCTCTGCAAGCGGGTGATGGTCATCGACCACGGCCGTCTGATGTACGACGGGGCCCTCGCCGGGCTGCACGAGGTGGGGGAGAGCGAGCGCACCCTGGTCGTCGACCTGGAGCGCGAACTGCCGCCCATCGAGGTGGAGTCGGCGCGGGTGGTGAAGGTGGAGGGCCCGCGGCAGTGGCTCGCGTTCCCCGCGGCGGAGTCCGCAGCTCCGCTTGTCGCCCTGGTCGCGGCCCGGTATCCGATGGTCGACCTCTCGGTCAGGGAACCCGACATCGAGGCCGTCATCGCCAAGATGTACGCGGAGAAGGCGACCTCGTAGGCTGCTTCGTATGACCGACGAGCAGCCTCATCTCCCGGACCTCCGGGCCGCCGACGCCGACCGCGAGCGCGTCGCCGAACGACTCCGTGAAGCCGTGGCCGAGGGCCGCCTGGACATGGAGGAGTTCGGGGAGCGCCTGGACGCGACGTACAAGGCGCGTACTTACGGCGAGCTCGAGCCGATCACGCGGGATCTGCCGGCGGCGGGCGCGAAGCTCTCCATGGTGAAGCCGAGCTCCGCGCGCGAGGGCGAGATCGACTGGTCGTCCCGCATGGGCGGCGAGGTTACCTCCACGGGCGGCTTCGCGTTCTGGAGCGGGTTCATGCGCAAGGGCGGCTGGACGGTGGGCTCGCGGTTCACCGCGTTCGCGATGTGGGGCGGCGGCGAGATCGACCTGCGCGAGGCGCGGTTCGCCGAGCGTGACGTCGAGATCCGCTGCTTCACGATCATGGGCGGCATTCAGGTCACCGTGCCGCCCGAGCTGAACGTCCAGGTCAAGGGCTTCGGGATCATGGGCGGCTTCGACGACAAGGCCACGGGCGAGGGTACGCCCGGCTCCCCGCGCGTGGTGGTCACGGGCTTCGCGCTGATGGGCGGGGTCGGCGTGGAGCGCAAGCTGCCGAGGGCGGAGCGCCTGCGGATCAAGGAGGAGCGCCGCCGCGAGAAGCTGGAGCGGCGCGAGGAGCGGCGGGCGGCGCAGCTGGAGCGGGGAGAGCGGGAGCGGGGAGAGCGAGGGGAGCGGCACCGGAAGCGGCACGGGGAGCTGCACCGCAGGTCCGACTCATCGCATCCGGCGCCGGGGGACTACGGCGCCGGAGGCGGCGAATAGCGGCGTACAGCGGCCGGGCCTAGAGCTCGGCGGCCGCGGAGCCCCGCAGGTGGGCCAGGTTGAACGTCTCCGCCATCTTCCGGTAGCCCGAGTCGCTCGGGTGCAGGTGGTCGCCGGAGTCGTACTGGGCGCGCAGCTTGCGGGGGTCGTAGGGGTCCCGCAGCGCACGGTCGAAGTCGACGAACTCGTCGAAGACCTTGCCGTCGCGGATCTGCTCGTTCACCGCCTGGCGCACGTTCTCCAGCTCGGGCTCGTACCCCCGGTGGCCGCCGAACGGCATCAGGGTCGCCCCGACGACCCGAAGACCGCGCGTGTGCGCCTGGCGCGTCAGCTCCCGCAGGCCCTCGACGATGCGGTCGGGGTTGTTCTGGTGCGGGTTGCGCAGGATGTCGTTGACACCGAGTGCGACGACGACGGCCTTGACGCCCGTCCGGTCGAGGACGTCACGGTCGAAGCGCGTGAGGCCGCTCGGGTTGTCCGCGGGGGTGCCGTTGCCGTCCGAGAGGATGCGGTTGCCGCTGATCCCCTCGTTCACGACGCCGTAGCGCGGGCCGCCCGACTCCTCGCGGAGGCGGTCGGAGAGGGTGTCGGTCCAGCGGGCGTTGGCTCCCATGGTGGAGGAGATGCCGTCGGTGAGCGAGTCACCGAAGACGACGACGGTGCCGTCCGACTCGTTGGACAGGACGTCCACGGCCGAGAGGTAGCGCCAGGAGGTGCTCTGCTGGGTGTACGCGGCGCCGTTCGGGTCCTCCGTACGGTCGCCCTCGGCGACGTAGCTGACCTGGCGTGCGTGCGGGTGGAAGGTGACCGGGCCCGAAGGGGTCGGCGAGAACGTCGTGACCAGGAGGTCGCCGTCGTGCGGCACGCGCAGCCGGACCGCGTCGCTCATCACCTGCTGGCCCGCGGGGATCACCACGGACGTGTTGCCGTTGAAGTTCAGGCGGCGCAGGGTGCCGGGTGCGGCGGCCGGGTTGTTCGCCCCCACGGCGACCGCGATGGAGGCGTGGGTGATGCTCAGCGGCTGCTGTCCGTACAGGTTCGACAGGGTGATGCGGGTGCTGTCGCCGCCGACGCTGGTGTGCACGACATTGCGGATGGAGCGGCCCGCGAAGCCGTTGCGGTGCGTGTTTGGTTCGGCGGCCGCGGGGGATGCGGCCCAGGAGCCGACCCACGTTCCGGCGGAGGCGGGAGCCGCGGAGTTGCGCGGGCTGCGGGGCCCCGCGCTGATGGTGTCCTGAGATCCGTCGTCGGTGGATACACCGAGGTATATGGCGGCGGAAATCACCACTATTACCGCGAGGACCGCGGCAAGCAGGGCATAACCGTGACGCTTGGTCATGCGGGCTGTGTCTCCTCGAGCAGGGGGAGCCTGATCGAGGCTCCGATGTGATCACCCCATGATGCGTCATGGGCCGTGAGGCGGCCGACACTGCCCCCCTCCGACCATTCAGACGCCGGGAACTTGTGGTCCGTTCCAGGAGTCGGTCAGGAAGGGACGCAGAGAGACGGGGACAATACGCATGAGGACGCCACGAACCACGCGAACGGGTCAGGTGGAGTGAGTGGAGCGCACGAATCGATCAATGCCGGAGAGCGCGGAGGGCGCGGCTGAAGCGGACTCTGCCGGGCAGCATGCCCGTGAGGTCCCTCCTTCAAGCGGCGCCCCTTCCGGCACGGGTGGCTTGGGCGGCGGCTTCACGTACAGCCCCGCCGACGAGGAGAAGCGGCGCGGCGTCCGCCGGATGAAGATCACCGCGACGGGCCTCCTCGTCTTCGTCGCGCTCGTCTACGTACTGGCGAAATGGGCGCAGAACTCGGGCGCCGGCGCCTGGGCGGGCTATGTCGCGGCGGCGGCCGAGGCCGGCATGGTCGGCGCGCTCGCCGACTGGTTCGCGGTGACGGCACTCTTCCGCCATCCCCTGGGCCTGCCCATCCCGCACACGGCGATCATCCCGAACAAGAAGGACCAACTGGGCGCCTCCCTCGGTGACTTCGTGGGCGAGAACTTCCTCTCCTCCGATGTCGTACGAGGCCGGCTGCGCGCGGTGGGCATCGGCAGCCGCCTCGGCACCTGGCTGGCGGACCCCGAACACGCCGACCGGGTGACGGCCGAGCTGGCCACGGCGCTGCGCGGCGCCCTGACGGTCCTGCGCGACTCGGACGTCCAGGCGGTCGTCGGCGAGGCCATCACACGCCGAGCCGACGCCCAGGAGATCGCGCCGGGCATCGGGAAGATGCTGGAGAAGGTCGTCGCGGACGGCGGCCACAAGCGGGTCGTCGACCTGGTCTGCGTCCGCGCCCACGACTGGCTGGTCGAGCACGACGAGTCGGTCATGGACGCGGTGCAGGGCGGCGCCCCCGGCTGGACCCCGCGGTTCGTCGACAAGAAGGTCGGCGAGCGCGTCTACAAGGAACTGCTTCGCTTCCTCGCCGAGATGCGGGACATGCCCCAGCACCCCGCCCGCGGCGCCGTCGACCGCTTCCTCGCCGACTTCGCCGCCGACCTCCAGTCCGACTCCGACACCCGCGAGCGCGTGGAGCGCCTCAAGCGTGAGGTGCTCGGCCGCGGCGAGGTGCAGGACCTGATCGCCTCCGCCTGGTCGGCGGTGCGCCAGATGATCGTGGCCGCCGCCGAGGACGAGCGCAGCGAGCTGCGCCTGAGGGTGCGGGCCTCGCTGCTCTCGCTCGGCGCGCGGATGGCGACCGACGCACGGCTCCAGCAGAAGGTGGACGGCTGGGTCGAAGGCGCCGCGGTGTACGTGGTGACGACGTACCGCGACGAGATCACCTCCCTCATCACCGACACGGTCGCGGGCTGGGACGCCGAGCACACGTCGAAGAAGATCGAGGCCCACATCGGCCGCGACCTCCAGTTCATCCGGATCAACGGCACGGTGGTGGGGGCGTTGGCGGGGCTTGCGATCTATACGGTGTCGCATGCGCTGGGCGGGTGATCCGCCGGCGGCGCATGCGCTGGGCGGGTGATCCGCCGGCGGCCGTCGAGTGCGGGGCGTGACCGCCGCCCGGCAGGGCACTCGTACGGCCGTCCGCCCGCCTCGGCGCTAGGAGGCCCCGATGCCGTCCCCCGGCACCGAAGCCACGGTCACCACCGCCGTGCCCGCCCGTCTCGACCGGCTGCCCTGGTCCCGCTGGCACTGGATGATCGTCATCGGCCTCGGCACGGTGTGGATCCTGGACGGCCTCGAAGTGACCGTGGTGGGCAACATCGCGGGGCGACTCTCCGAGGAGGGCAGCGGCCTCGCCATCAGCTCCGCCCAGATCACCGGCACCGCGGCCGCCCTGTACGTGGCGGGAGCCTGCGCGGGCGCCCTCTTCTTCGGCCGCCTCACCGACAAGTTCGGCCGGAAGAAGCTCTTCATGGTCACCCTGGCGGTGTATCTCGGCGCCACCGCGCTCACCGCGCTCTCCTTCGACGCCTGGTGGTTCTTCGTCTTCCGGTTCCTCACCGGCTTCGGCATCGGCGGTGAGTACGCGGCCATCAACTCGGCCATCGACGAACTGATCCCGTCCAAGTACCGCGGCCGCGTGGACCTGATCATCAACGGCAGCTACTGGCTGGGCGCGATCGGCGGTTCGCTGCTCTCGGTCGTCATGCTGAACACCAGCATCTTCCCGAAGGACCTCGGCTGGCGGCTCACCTTCGCCCTCGGCGTCGTACTCGGCCTGGTGATCCTGCTCGTACGGCGCCATGTGCCGGAGAGCCCGCGCTGGCAGTTCATCCACGGCCACGGGGAGAAGGCGGACGCCCTCGTCACGTCGGTGGAGCGGGAGATCGAGCAGGAGAAGGGCGAACGCCTGCCGCCGCCCGACCGCGAGATCACCATCCACCAACGCAAGAGCATCGGCTTCGGTCTCATCGCCAGGACCGTCTTCCGCGACTATCCCAGGCGTGCGGTGCTCGGCCTGTCCCTCTTCATCGGTCAGGCGTTCCTCTACAACGCGATCACCTTCGGCTTCGGCGCGATCCTCACCAAGTTCTTCGACGTCCCCTCGGGCAGCACGGGTTACTACTTCGCCGTCATCGCCGCGGGCAACTTCCTGGGCCCGCTCTTCCTCGGCAAACTCTTCGACACGGTGGGCCGCCGGATCATGATCTCCTCGACGTACATCGTGTCGGGCGTCCTGCTCTTCGGCACGGCCTGGCTCTTCGACCGTGGTTCGCTCAGCGCGGCGACGCTCACGGCCTGCTGGTGCGTGGTGCTCTTCTTCGCGTCGGCGGGCGCGAGCAGCGCGTACCTCACGGTCTCCGAGATCTTCCCCATGGAGACCCGCGCCATGGCGATCGCCTTCTTCTACGCCATCGGCACGGCGGCCGGCGGCATCAGCGGCCCGCTGATCTTCGCCAAGCTGACCGAGTCCGGCGTCGTCGGCGACACGGTGCTCGCCTTCCAGATCGGGGCGGGACTGATGTGCGCTGCGGGTCTCGTCGCGGCGGTGTTCGCGGTGAAGGCCGAGAGGCGGTCGCTGGAGGACATCGCGAGGCCGCTTTCGGAGGCGAAGGCGGAGGCGTAGGCGGGGGCGTAGGCGGGGGCGTAGGCGGGGGCGTAGGCGGGGCGGGGCCCGGCCGGGGGTGGGAAGATCCGGCCATGAGCGGAGAGGGAGTGTCGAACCCCCACAGGGTGGCTGTCCTGGTGAGGGACGGCGTCCTGCCCATGGAACTGGGCCTGATCCACCAGCTGTTCGGCAACGCACGCTCGCCCCAGGGCGCCCGCCTCTACGAGCTGACGACCTGCGCCCTGGCCCCCGGCAGGATCCGCACGGACGCGGACTTCCCCGTCTACGCCGAGCACGGCCCCGACGCGGTGGCCGCAGCGGACACGGTGGTCATCCCGGCCTCGCACGAGGAGGACGAGTCGCTGGGACCGGGCGGTCTTTCGCCTGCCCTGGCGGGCGCGCTGGAGTCCGCCACCCGCGCCCGTATCGCCTCCATCTGCACCGGCGCCTTCGTCCTCGCGGCAGCGGGCCTACTGGACGGCCGCAGGGCCACGACGCACTGGCTGTCGGCGGACCTCTTCGCCCGTACGTTCCCGGCCGTGACGGTCGATGCGGACGTCCTGTACGTCGACGAGGGCCCGGTCCTCACCTCCGCGGGCGAGGCGGCCGGAATCGACCTCTGCCTGCACATGATCCGCGGGGACCACGGCGCGGCGGTGGCCGCCGACGTGGCCCGCCGCAATGTCGTACCCCCGCACCGCGAGGGCGGCCAGGCCCAGTACATCCGGCGCCCGGTGGCGGAGCCCCGCCTGACGTCGACGGGCCGGGCCAGGGAGTGGGCCCAGCAGCGCCTGTCCGAACCCCTGACGCTGGCCGAGATGGCCGAGCGGGAGTCGATGAGCGTGCGCACTTTCAGCCGCCGCTTCCGCGAGGAGACGGGCCTGACGCCGATGCAGTGGCTGACCCAGCGCCGCGTGGACCGGGCCCGCGAACTGCTGGAGGAGACGGACCGCACGGTCGACCGCATCGCGGCGGACGCGGGCTTCGGCACGGGCGCGTCGCTGAGGCAGCACTTCCAGGCGGGGCTGGGGGTGTCGCCGGGGGCGTATCGGGTGACGTTCAGGGGGACGAGGGGCTCATTCTGAGCGGGCCTGAGCGGGCCTGATCGAGCCTGATCTGAGTAAGCCCTGAGTACGCGTACTCTGTCGCGCCCCCTGGCGAGGTCGGCAGGCTCGTACGCATGACGGCAAAGTCGATGAAGTCGATGCACATGAGCCCGCGGACGAGGCTGCGCATAAGCCCGCGCATGACCCCCCGCCACGACGTGAGCCCCATGAACCCGAGGAACCTGCTGACGCCCCTGCCCGGCACCCCGCCCCTGCGCCGCTGGACGACGCGCGCGGTGGGCGCGGGCCTCGCGGTGGCGGCGTACCTCCTCTGCCTGCCCTGGGACCTGCGCAACCGCCCCGAAACGCCCGGCGCGATCAACGAGACGTCACCGGTGACGGCGCTGGGGATCACCGGCCTGACCGTCGCGATGCTGTCCCTGGCCGCCTACTTCGGCTTCCGTGACCGCCTCGGCTTGGCGCTGCTGATCGTGGCGGGGCCGCCGGCGACCCTGATGTACGTCTCGTTCGACAGCCACCCGGAGCCGGATGCGGCGGTGTGGCCGCTGGCGTGGGGGTTCTTCGTGCTGGTGATGGGGGCGGGGGTGCTTGCGGTGGCGGGGTTCGCGCGCTTGTTCAGGGACAGCGAGGCCTGAGCGAGGCCTGAGCGAGGCCTGAGCGAGGCCTGAGCGAGGTCAGACGGACGCCTGGCGCCGATCGGCGAGCACCCAAGAGGCAAGCCCCACGCCCCCCGCGACCGCGAAGACGGCGGGCCAGGCCCCGACCTTCTTGGCGAGCGGATGGGACCCGGCGAAGGCGGCGACGTACGTGGCACTGAGCGCGGCGGCGGTCCTGCCCCCGGCCGTGGCACGCCATTGCTGCGCGGCGGCGGCTCCCGCGGCGGCGAGTACGACGCCGCCGAGCGGCCGCTTCTTGGTCCACCGGGCGACGGCGAACCCGCCGACGAGCCCACTGGCGGCCACTGCTGCTGCGGGTACTTGTGCCACGCCTGCCTCGCTTCCACTTCCACGGCTTCCAGCTGATGCTTGCAGCCGATACGTCCCTTGATGGTCCGTCGCCGAGGCTAACGCGCTGCCGGGAAGCCTTGCGGCGAGGGGGCCCGCGCCGCGTAGGTTGGTGAGGGTGCGCGCTGCGGCCGGCGGCGCGACCGAAGGCGCACCGACGAGGGACCGATAGTAGAGATGACCGCGCGAACCACGCGAACCACCGCTGCCAGCCGCACCCGAACAGCCCTGGTCATCGGGGGTGGTGTCGCAGGACCGGTGGCGGCGATGGCGCTGCGCAAGGCGGGCATCGAGGCGACGGTGTACGAGGCGCAGGCGCACGAGCCGCAGGCGCACGAGCCGTATGACGCCAAGTCGAGTGGCCGGGGCGGTGGGATGACGATCGCCCCGAACGGCATGCAGGCGCTGGAGGCGATCGACGCGGCGGAGCTGGTGAGCGAGATCGGCACCCCGGTGACGGCCCTTGGCCTGCGCAGCTGGACGGGCAGGGACCTGGCCCAACTGGCCCCGCCCGCTGACCTCCCCACCACACGCTTCGTCTGGCGGACGGAGCTGCACGAGACGATCGCCGCGGAGGCGGAACGCCGCGCGATCTCCATTTTCCGGGGCAAGCGCCTGTTGGACGCGACGGACACGGGCACGGGGGTGACGGCCCGCTTCTCGGACGGCTCACTTGCGAGGGCGGACATCCTGATCGGCGCGGACGGCTTGCGTTCGACGGTGCGAACACTGATCGACCCGTCAATCCCGAAGCCGCACTACGCGGGAACGCTCACCTTCACGGCACGCGTACCGAGAACTGAACTCCCTTCAACGGAGGGGGTGTTGTACATGTGCTACGGCAAGAGGGCGTACTTCGCCTACCAGATCTTCGACGACGGTTCGGCGGCCTGGTTCGCGAACCTGCCGCACCGTGAGCCGATGACGTCGACGGAGGCGCAGGCGGTGGGCGCGGGGGAGTGGCTGAAGCGCCTGGGAGAGGCGTTCACGGCCGACCGCACCGCGGCGCCGGACCTCGTGAGGGACACGCTCCCGGAGGACTTGCTGATCACGGGCCCGACGGAGACGATGCCGCCGGTCCGGACCTGGAGCAGGGGTCGCATGATCTTGATCGGCGACGCGGCGCACGCGACGTCGCCGACGTCGGGCCAGGGTGCGTCGCTGGCGTCGGAGAGCGCGGTGGAACTGGCCCGCTGCCTACGGGACTTGCCCCCGGGCAAGGCCTTCAAGGCGTACGAGACCCTGCGCCGCCCGAGGGTGGACCGCATCCTGAAACACACGACGGCTACGGCGACGGCCACGTCGGCAGCGGCCCGCACAGCTACGCCGAAGCCGGCGGGCCCCGTGAGCCGAGTCCTCCGAGACGCTCTGCTGCCGGTGGCGACGAAGGTGGGCGGGGCGGGGGGAGCGGTGTGGGGGGCGTGGCAGTTCGACCACCGGATCGATTGGGACGAGCGGATCGGATAGGCAGGCGGAGGGGGGCCTCCGAAGGGCGTCTGTCCGGGGCTGTCCGGGGCTGACCGGGGCCGACCGGGGCGCTCGGCGGCTGCCCGCGGCGGTCGGGCGGCGGTCGGGCGGCGGGCGGCGGCTGTCCGGGTGAATTGCGGTGGGGCAGGGTCTGTGCGGTCGGGGAAGAGGGCAGTCCCTTGGACACACCCCCATGATCGCGATGATCACGTACCTGAAAGGGACCCCATGCGTATTCGTACCGCCTTGGCTGTCACCGCTCTCGCGGCCACCGCAGTGTTGGGCGCCAGCGGCACCGCCCTCGCCGATGACGACCACGACAGGGGCTGGCGGGCAGGCTTCGCCTACGAGAACCTCGGCGGCCCCGCCGGAATCACCAAGGCCGCCGGCCACGGCGAAGGCGGCCACCACGACCGGGGCTGGCACCGAGGCTTCGCCTACGAGAACCTCGGCGGCCCGGCAGGGATCACCCATGCCGCGGGCTACGGCGCGGGCAGCCACGACGAGCACGACAACGACGACGACTGACGCACCTCAAGCACCACACGGAAGAGGGCCCGCCATGAGCGGGCCCTCTTCCGTGTGTCCGCACGCGTCCGGCATCGGATTGATCACCGGGTGGATTGGGATGGGCGGGCCGGGTAAGGCGAGGACCTGAGGGACCCACGGCTGCCTGCCTTTTGGGAAGTCGGCGGGGCACGCCACAAGCACCACAAGCACCACGGGTAGGGACTGAAGTAATGAAGAAGCTCAAGGCTGTGGGCAGGGCTGCCGGGGTGGCGCTCTGCGCCTCCGTGATGGTGGCCGCCGGCTCGGGCATAGCGAATGCCTCGGCCAAGTCGGCAGGTTGGGACCACGTAGGCACCAGCACATTCAAGCACCGCGACACCGACCTGCACTTGTGGTTCACCAGCTACGTCCACTCCACCGGCGGCAGCTTCATGGCGTGCGTCGACAAGACGCAGTTCAAGGAAACGGTCGCCCTCTGGGAGCACGACGCAAGCAACTCGAGGAAGGTGGCGTCGAAGACCACCTCAGGCGGCTGCCTCACCTTCAACAACATCGGGGACTACGTGGACGGCAACAACAACAAGGCGGAGTTCATGGTGTCGACGACGGACGCAGAGGGCGGCGGCACGGTCCTCTACTACGACTAACCCCGCCACTGCGCCTCGCCGCTCCGTGCCCCGGAGGGTCAGAGCTTCGGCTCCACGGGGAACGGCAGGGCGCCCGCCCACTCGCCGAGAGCGCCCGCGGCAGCGGAGCGCAGCTCGCCCG
The DNA here is from genome assembly GCF_009769735.1 of Streptomyces sp. BA2. Taxonomy (NCBI): domain Bacteria; kingdom Bacillati; phylum Actinomycetota; class Actinomycetes; order Kitasatosporales; family Streptomycetaceae; genus Streptomyces; species Streptomyces sp. BA2. The sequence continues at coordinate 3,737,225 of NZ_WSRO01000002.1, read as the reverse complement.
CCACAGGCACTTCGGCAAGCAGAGAGGTCTGTCTCGTATGGATGCCCCGAAATCGACCCAGGCGTCCGACTCGCCAGCCAGCAGTGGGAGGTGGGCGGGTGGGGGTGTTGACATGACCTCAGTGTGGGATGCCGGCACCGGCCTCGTGGCGGACCCGTGGGGACCAGTCGGCGAGGGCGCGCCATACGTCCTCACCGGGAGACGCAAGGTCGAGCGCGGCGCTGAGGATGTGGATGCCGAGGCGAGGAGGAACAGCGTTGCCGATCTGCTGGGGGATGTCGCCGCCGGACCAGGGGAACCGCTTCGGGAAGGTCTGGAGCTGACCCGCCTCGCTCGTGCTCAGCCGGGGTAGATCGTGCTCCATCGTGTCGTCGGAAACGATGCGGTTGCGGGAGACCTTGCCGGTCACCGTGGGCGCGGGTTCGCAGGAGCGGCGCCTGCCGCGGAGCTTGGGATCGCCGCCGGTGCCGTAGTTGGAGACGACCTGGAAGGGGCTGGTCCGCTCAGTTAGGACGTCCTCCATCGTCACCCAGCTCTGGAGCACGAGATCGCCGGCCGGGCGCGGGGCGCCCTTGCGGTAGCGCTGATGTGTGGGAGAGGGGAGGGCTGCCGTTTGTCCGTCACGTCGGGCGACGAGGATCGCGCGGCGGCGGGTCTGTGGGATGCCGAATTCCTCGGTGTGCAGGATGCCGTGGTCCACCGAATAGCCCTCCCCAGCGAGGGCTGCTCCGTACGCCTTCCAGACAGGGAGGGCCGCGGGCACCTGCTCGAGGACGATGGCGTCGTAGGGGCGCAGCTCGTCGCTGTCGATGGCGTTCAGCGCCCAGCGCAAGGGCTCCAGGACAAGCCCGGTGCGCTCGTCGTCCATGCCGGCGAGGTCCGCATCGATGTTGGCGCGTGCGTCACGGTCGACCAGCCGCTGGACAAACTTCAACACGTCGTCCAGGGCGCGACGATCAGCTCCGCGGCCGGCGACGGTGAAGCTCTGAACGGGCGGGCCCCCGGTGAGGACGTTCGCTTCGGGGATGTCCGCAGGACTGTGACTGCGCACGTCGCTGTGGATGGTCTGTAGACCTGCCGCCTCACGTGTCATGACGGCGTTCGCATCCCGTTCGATCCCCGTCGAGGGGATGCCCAGGATGGAAGCGGCCATGCCCAGCCCGCCGGGGCCAGCGAAAAGGTCCACGATGTGGAAACCCGCGAGTGGGAGTTGGTGAGGCGGGACGACGGTCATGGTGAGCGAGTCTATCGGCGGTGGGAGTCAAGGGAGCCGGAGAGTAACTGGCCGAGCCTAGCGATGTGTTCGCTTGTATGGGGGTGCGTTACAGGCGATGACTGGGGCGCGGTGCAGTCGTGCGTCGAGGTGGCGTCGAGAGTGCAGTGGTGAGGTTCGGTCAGATTGATCACGTCGTAGTGAAGAATCAGTCAACTTTCGACGTGGCTGCATCCGAGGTGATCGCTCGCGTTCCACGATGGGCGAGTGGAAAGTGTACGAGGTATAGGTCATATATCCGGCGTCGCACCTGGGGCGGTCTTCCATCGCCGTGCGGACGTCTTGCGAGCCAAACTGCACGGTGATCAGCAGCGAGGAATCTCCACGCTGCGGGATCCGGACGGCAGTAAGGTCGCCGACGCCATCGTCCTGAACGGTGGTTACGAAGACGACGAGGACCACTGGACGTGGGTGCGCTACACGGGAGCTTCGCCTGACAAGGACCGCGACGCGGTGACGAAGAAGCTCCTGCGGAGTCAATCTTGGTCGTATGCCGACAATGCGGCTCTCAACCTGAGCTACGAGCGGAAGCACCCCGTTCGGATCGTCCGCGGCTATAAGGGAGACGAGCGGTACTCCCTGCGTGATCAGTACAGGTATGACGGCTTGTACGAGATCACGGAGGTACGTACGGCTACGTCCAAGTCGCCTGCGCCTGACGGTACTTCCATCCAGATTTGCCAGTTCGATCTCCACCGACTCCCCGACTCACAGCAACAGGTGACTCCGGTAGAGAAGCGGATCGCCGAACTTTTGGAACAAGGGGAACTGGACGGCGACGATGCTGAGAAGATTCCCGAGTCCCGTACCACACAGGTGCAGAGATTGGTGCGTGATGCTGCAGCGGCACGGCGCATAAAGGATCTCTACGACGGGCGGTGCCAGGTATGTGACGTGCGCCTGGTGGGCCCGGATGAGAAGCCCTATAGCGAGGGCGCTCACATAAAGCCGCTGGGCAATCCGCACGGAGGGCCGGACGTCGAGCGAAACATCCTCTGCCTCTGCCCCAACTGCCACGTACGCCTTGATCTCGGCAGCATTCTCATCGAGGACGACTGGACGATCGTCGTACGCAGTGGTGGGGAAGGTGCAAGCGTGCTACCGAAATTGACGGTGAAGAGGGGGCACCAGGTGCACCTCGACTACGTTCGCTACCACCGCAAGTGGTGGGGGAGTGGGAGCAAGTCCTAGCTGCCCCTCTCCGTTGGGGGCATACCGGGTCGCTTGTCTGGTAGCCCCCCGTCGTGGTTAGGGAGTTCCGTCGTGGTTAGGGAGTTCCGCCCCCGTGACACTCCCCATAAGCCCGCCCCGACCCACACCAACACCCAGCCCCCGCCTCCGGCGGCCACCCCACAGCCCGGCCCCTTGCCGCCAGTGTCGTTGCGTACTGCGGGAGTAGGGAGACGTCCGTTGGTTCGGTGCCCTCTGAGGCTGCGAAGGCTTCGTAGGACGGGACCGTGCCTGTGACGATTCCCAGGTTGGGGGTGCCGGAGGCTGAGAGTTCTCTCAGTGACTCCTCTATCGTCGCCAAGTGGGCCTCGTGGGAGGGGTATTCCGATTCCAGGGCCGGGTACGCCGTCAGGAGTTCCCTAAGTTCCGTTGCCGGCCAGTGGAGTACTGCCACCGGGAAGGGGCGGGAGAGCGCTTCCCTGTATGAGCCCAGCTCTGCCTGGATTCTGGAGATCTCCGCTCGTAGTTCCGCCGGGTTGTCCGAGCCCAGGGACCAGATTCGTTTGGGGTCGTGCAGTTCGTCCAGGGGGACGGGGGACGACGAGACCTCGTCTGCCAGGGCGTCCCATGCGTCGTGCTCAGCGCCCAGCAAGCGGCGCACCCTGTGGCGGCCGAACAGCAGCGGGCGTTGGTCGTATGACGGGGTGCCCGCCCCACCCGAAGGGGGGAGGAGGAGTTCCAGGGCCTGGGTGAATGTTTCCTGCGCTTGCGTCAGTTCGTCGTGCGCCTCCAGCGACTCCGCCACGATCACCCACGGGGCCGGGTCGCGCGGCGCCGCCGCTCGGACTCCGTCGATGATCGCCCTTGCTTCCGCCTCGTGGCCGTACTCCCAGAGGTTCGACGCCTTCAGGGCTCGGATCAGGGTCGGGGCCGACGCCGGGTGGGCGGCGTCCGGGGCCAGCAGGCGGTCGTAGAGCGTGGTCGCGCGGTCGCGCTCGCCCGCCAGCTCCAGGTGGGCCGCGGCCTGGAGCAGCAGGTGCTCGGTGTCCTCGGGGTACAAGCCGGCAGTCCGCTCCAGGCGCTCGGCTTCGGCGATGTGGTCGGCAGGCGTGTCGGGGCGCATACGGGACACCGTACTGCCGAGTGGGGGCGTTACAGCAGGGTTGTCGTGCGGATACGGGGATACGGGGATACGGGGATACGGGGACACAGGGTTACGGGGATACCGCCTCGGTGCGGCGATGGTCCTTGCCCATGGCTACTTGGCGGGTCTGGCTTTATCGTGCGGGCGGCCCGGAGAGGAGTGGTAGCCGTGCGGGAGCGGGTTCCTGTTGTCGTGCAGGGGCGAAGGGGGCGAAGGGGGCGGAGGGGGCGGAGGAGTTCCCTTGTGCGAGGGCTGTGGGGTGCGGCCGAGGCCGCCGTCACCTGCGGGCTCGTGCTGCTGCTCCTCGTCGCCCATCAGCTCTGGTGGACCAATCGCCAGGCCCGCGAAGGCGCCGAGCGCCAGGTTCAGGCCCTTGAGGAGGAGTGGGGGAGCCCGTCCCCTTCCGCGCCGCCTGGAGCCGCTGCCGAGTCTCACCCCGACCCTGACCCTGACCCCGACTCCGACCCCGAATCGCGTACCTCCGGCTCCGGTGGACCCTCCGAGCAGCGCCCCGGCCGCCGTCAGCAAGCCGCCCCCGACCCCACCCCCGCGCCCCGCTGGGACCAGGCCTACGCCGTCCTCCGCATCCCCCGGATCGCGATCCGCGTGCCCGTCGCCGAGGGCGTCAGCAAGGGCGGCGTGCTGAACAAGGGGTACGTCGGGCATTACCCGCGCACCGCCCAGCCCGGCCAAGGGGGGAACTTCGCGCTCGCCGGGCATCGCAATACCCATGGAGAGCCCTTTCGCCGCATCAATCGGCTGCGGGGCGGTGACGAGCTTGTCGTCGAGACCCAGAAGGCCATCTACACGTACGTCGTCGACAAGACGCTGGCCCAGACTTCCGCCCGTGACAGCGGCGTCATCCGCCCCGTCCCCCGCAGCGAAGTGAAGGCGGGGCACGGGTACAGCTCTCCCGGGTACTACATCACCCTCACCACCTGCACCCCCGAGTACACCTCCAAGTACCGGCTCATCGTGTGGGGGAAGCTGCAGTCCATGCGGCCGAGGTGAGGCCCCCCGGGGTCAGCGCCGACGCTCCCGCAGCGCCCACACCAGCGCCGCCCCCACCACGGCCAGGACCGCCGACACCACCAGCGCCATCTGCGCCCCACGGGCCAGCGAGCCCCCCGACGTCGATATCGCGATCATCAGCGCCACTCCCGCCGCCGAACCGATGTACCGCGCCGTGTTGTTGGCCCCCGAGCCCATCGCCGCCCGGTCGGGCGGGACGGAGGTGACGGCCAGCAAGGGGAGCGCCGCGTTCAGGAAGCCGCTGCCCGCGCCCGAGATCACGAGGCCGGGCAGAAGCAGCGGCCACGGGCCCGCGTCCACCGCGGACAGCATCGTCAGGACCGCCGCCGCGTGCAGGGCGAAGCCCAGGGCCAGTTGGTGGCGGGGCGAGATCTTGCCCGCCAGGCGGCGCGCCTGCAAGGCCACCAGGAATGACGTGCCCGACCAGATCATGAGCAGGAGCGCCGTGGCCATCGCCGACATGGGGAGCGTCTGCTGCAGGAGTGTCGGGAGGTAGCTGAACAGCGCGATCACCGCGAAGCCCGTGAAGAAGCCGCCCGCCGATGACGCGAGGAACGGTGCCTGGCGGAGCAGGGCCAGGTCGAGCATGGGGGCCGCCGACCGCTGTTCCACCGCCGCGAACGCCGTGATCAGGACGGCTGCCGCCACGAGCAGTACCGTCACCGGCGTACGCAGCCAGCCGTCCCTGCCCAGCGTCAGCGCCGCCACCAGCGCCACCAGCGCGAGGCCCAGCGTCAGCGCCCCCGCGAGGTCCGGGCGGCCGCCGCGTGGGGCGCGCGATTCCGTCAGCGTGCGCGGGGCGAAGGCGGCCACCGCGAGCGCCGCCGCCCCCAACGCCACGTACGACCAACGCCAGTTCCACTGTGACGCTATGCCGCCCGCGAGGACCGGGCCCACAGCGATGCCGCCGCTCACGAACGCTCCCCAGATGCCGGTCGCCCTGATCCGGGCGGGCCCCGCCGGGAACGCGTGCACCAGCAGGCCGAGGCTGGCCGCCAGGATCGCCGCGCTCGCCGCGCCCTGGGCGACGCGGGCCAGCGTGAACAGCCAGGTCGACGAGGCGAGCGCGCCGAGCGCCGTGGTGATGCCGAGCGCGACCGTCCCGGAGAGGAAGATCCGGCGGCGGCCGTAGTCGTCGGCGAGACTGCCCGCCACCAGGAGCAGGGCGGCCAGGCCCAGCGGGGTGCCGTTGAGCAGCCAGGCCTGGGCGGAGAGCGGCGTGTGCAGGGAGGCCGCCGTGTCCGGGAGCGTGACCATCGGCGCGGTGTACGTCATCAGGGCCACGGCGGTGGCCGCGCTGGTGACGGCGAGTGTGGCGGCGGGGCGCGGGTGGACCGGCGGGGCCGTGGACGGTGCCGAGATGACGGCGGCTGCGGTGCGTTCTGGCCGTGGCGGCATGGCCTGCTCCTCCAGGGGGCATCAGAGTCCGAGAAGGCAGGTTCAGTCATTGAACCTGCCCTGCCCGATGACCGTAGCAGGGCGAGTTCATTCATTGAACCTTGGCAGTGGAAAGTCGTTAAGGTGGACCCATGGCTCTCGGCAAGGACTACGCGGCGCAGGAATGCTCCATCGCCCGCGCGCTGGAGGTCGTCGGGGAGCGCTGGACGCTGCTCGTCGTCCGTGACGCGCTCTACGGGGTGCGGCGCTACAACGACTTCCTCGTCCACCTCGGCATCCCCCGCGCGGTCCTCGCCTCGCGCCTCCAGTCGCTCACCGCGGCCGGCGTCCTGGAGAAGCGGCCGTGCGCGCAGGCGCCCTCGCGGCACGAGTACGTCGTGACGGAGCGGGGCCGCGCCCTCTGGCCGACCCTGCGCGCGCTCGGCACCTGGGGGCGCGACAACTTCTCGGAGACGAAGCCGCCGCGGTACTTCCGGCATGCGGAGTGCGGTACGGAGCTCGGGCTCGTCGGGGAATGTCCGGCCTGCGGAATCCTCGTACCCGTCGAGGACGTCGAGATGGTGCCAGGACCCGGGCTCGATCCGGACCCCTCCGATCCGGTCAGCCGGGCGCTGCTCGCGCCCCGAAGGCTCCTTACGGCCGTGGAGACGGATCCTGTATAACGGCAGTACGCGATAGGACGTATCAACGAGTGGCGAGGGAGGGCCGGTAAATGCAGGACGCGATGCGCAGCTGGAAAGCCGCCCTCCGCCCCACCGGTCTCCTCCTCTTCCTCCTCGTCGAGGTCGTCCTCCTCGACGCGAGCAGCCTCACCGCCGCCGTCGCGCTCGCCGCGACCGCCGCCGCGGGCTCCGCGCTCGCCGTCTGCTCGCTGATCGCCGCGCGCTGCGCTCCCGCCGTGCCCCGCACTCGGGTACGTACGGCCATCCGCGACCGCGAGAAGCGCACGGCGTTCCTGCCGCAGCGCGATCCCGACGCCGCCGGGCGCAGGCGACCCCGAGCACCGGGCCGTCTCGTCATGACGGCCGCGTAGGGAGCACCGGACCACCGGAAACCCGAAGCCCCCTTCGCGGGCCGTCACGCCGAAAAGAGCATCTGCCCCTTTTCCTCGGCACGACGAGACCCCCCGGAGGGCTCCTCCATGTTTGGCTTCCTGCCCGATTTCATGTCCCTTTTCGCCGACTTGGTCGGCTCCATCGCCGACCTCCTCGAACCCCTCTTCCACGCCTCCGCGATGGCCGCCGCCATCGTGCTCTTCACCGCGTGCGTACGACTCCTCGTCCACCCCTTGTCGCGGGCGTCGGCCCGTGGCCAGAAGGCGCGCGCCAAGCTCTCGCCGCAGATCGCCGAGTTGCGCAAGAAGCACGCCAAGAACCCCGAGAAGCTGCAGAAGGCGGTCCTTGAGCTGCACGCGGCGGAGAAGGTCTCGCCGCTCTCCGGGTGCCTGCCGAGCCTGTTCCAGCTTCCGGCGTTCTTCCTGCTCTACCACCTGTTCTCCAGCTCCAGCATCGGCGGGGAAGCCAACGCACTGCTCAAGCACAAGCTGTTCGATGCACCCCTCGGCGGGCGGTGGGCCGACGCGCTCGGCGACGGCGGGGTCTTCGGGGCGCAGGGCCTCGTCTACCTCGGGCTCTTCGCGATCGTCGCCGCCGTCGCGACCTTCAACTTCCGGCGTACGAAGCAGCAGATGGCCGCGTCGGCCGCGGCCACGCCCGTTGGGGACGCGGGACAGCAGGTGCCCGGCATGGGGGCGATGAGTGCGATGACCAAGGTCATGCCGTTCATGTCCTTCATGACGCTCTTCACCGTCGCCTTCGTGCCGCTCGCCGCCGCCCTGTACGTGGTCACCAGCACCACCTGGAGTGCGGTCGAGCGCGCCGTGCTCTACCGCGACATGCCGTACGGGGCCGGGGCGGGCGCGCTGGCTACCGCTGGGTAACGGTCCGATCTGTGAACAGGGTCTTGCGGAGTGGACCGCGAGATTGGAGGATCGGCCAAACCTCCGATGGCCGCAACCCATCGGCCGGGTACGCGGACGGTCACAGCGGACCGGCCGCGCTCGACCAAAGGGAGAATGACCATGAAGCTGCTGCGAGTCGGTACGGCAGGGGCCGAGCGCCCGGCGCTGCTCGATGCCGAAGGCACGCTGCGGGACCTTTCAGGGACCGTCACGGACATCGACGGGTCGCTGCTCGCCGACGCGGCGGCCCTCGACCGGATCCGGTCCGCAGCCGAGTCGGGCGAGCTGCCCGCGCTCGACGCGGCGGGGCTGCGGGTCGGGCCGCCCGTGGGGCGGATCGGCAAGGTCGTGTGCATCGGGCTCAACTACCACGACCACGCGCAGGAGACCGGGGCGACGCCGCCCTCCGAGCCCGTCATCTTCTTCAAGGCGGCGGACACGGTGGTCGGCCCGAACGACACGGTCCTGGTGCCGCGCAAGTCGGTCAAGACCGACTGGGAGGTCGAGCTCGCGATCGTCATCGGGCGCACCGCGCGCTACCTGGAGTCCGACGAGCAGGCGCTCGCGCACGTCGCCGGATACGCGGTGTCGCACGACGTGTCGGAGCGGGAGTTCCAGATCGAGCGCGGCGGCACCTGGGACAAGGGCAAGAACTGCGAGACGTTCAACCCGCTGGGCCCGTGGCTGGTGACGGCGGACGAGGTCCCCGACCCGCAGGCGCTGTCCCTGAAGCTCTGGGTCAACGGCGAGCTGAAGCAGGACGGGACCACCGCCCAGCAGATCTTCCCGGTGGCCGAAGTGGTGCGCTACGTAAGCCAGTTCATGACGCTGTACCCGGGCGATGTCATCAACACCGGTACGCCGGCGGGTGTGGCCATGGGACAGCCGGAGCCGAAGCCGTATCTGCGGGCCGGTGATGTGGTGGAGCTGGAGATCGAGGGGCTCGGCAAGCAGCGTCAGGAACTGAAGGACGCGTAGCCCTTCGGGGCGGGGGGCGCGGCGGATTCGTGGCGCCCCGGAGCGGCGTCGGCGGAGTGGGCCTCCGTCGACGCCGCTCCGCGGGTGCGTCGTGGCTGGGCGAGCTTCCCCGCGCCCCTGACGGGGCGTACCCGCGGCTTACGTGAACCGCTCCAGTGCCTCGACCACCATCGCGTGGTCCGCCGCCTGTGGAAGCCCGGACACCACCACCGTGCCGATCACGCCCGCGCCCCGCACCGCGATCGGGAACGCGCCGCCGTGCGCCGCGTACACGTCCGGGTCCAGGCGCGAGGACTCCTCGAACGTCGTCCCCTTGGCGCGGAAGCGCGTGCCGACCAGGAACGACGAGCAGCCGTAACGTTCGACGACGCGGCGCTTGCGGGCGATCCAGGCGTCGTTGTCCGGGGTGGATCCGGGCAGCGCCGCGTGGAAGAGCTGTTGGCCGTTCCGGGTGATGTCGATCGCGACTGGGGCCTGGCGTTCGCGGGCCAGATCGACCAGGAGAGTGCCGAGCGCCCAGGCGTCCTCGTGCGTGAAGTGGGGGAGTACCAGGCGGAGTTCCTGGGTCTCCAGCTCTTCCACTGTCGGTGCGGCAGGCGTCGTCATACGACCACCGTCACACCGTCGCGGGCCGAGCGGCGCGCCGCCTCCAGGACGTCGAGGGCCGCTGCGGCCTCGTGCGCGGAGACCGGGTTCTCGCCTGCGCCCCGGAGCGCGGCGGCCACGGCCGCGTAGTACGCGGGGTAGTCGCCCGGCAGCGTCCTGACCGGGTTGCCGCCGCCGGTCAGCGGGGACTCGCCGGAGCCGACCCGGCCCCACATGCCTTCGAGTTCCTCACCCCAACTGCCCTCGTCCGTGGGTCGCTTGCCGTCACGGAGTGCGGCTTCCTGCGGGTCGAGGCCGTACTTCACATAACCCGCCGCCGAGCCCAACGCGCGGAAGCGCGGGCCGAGTTGGGCAGTGGTGGCGCTCACGTACAGGTGAGAGCGGACGCCGTTCTCGTGCGTGATCGCGATGAACGTGTCGTCGTCGGCCTCGGCGCCGGAGCGGCGGACGTCGGACTCCGCGTACACGGACCGCGCCGGGCCGAAGAGTACGAGCGCCTGGTCGACGACGTGGGACCCGAGGTCGTAGAGGAGACCTCCGATCTCTTCGGGGTTCCCGGACTCGCGCCAGCCGCCCTTGGGCTGCGGGCGCCACCGCTCGAAGCGGGACTCGAAGCGCCATACGTCGCCGAGCTCGCCGTCGGCGATGAGCTTCTGGAGGGTGCGGAAGTCGTTGTCCCAGCGGCGGTTCTGGAAGACGGAGAGGAGAAGGCCGCGGTCGTCGGCGAGCGCCGCGAGCTCGCGGGCCTCGGCGGCGGTGCCCGCGATCGGCTTGTCCACGACGACCGGGAGGCCTGCCTTGAGGGCGGCGGTCGCGAGCGCGACGTGCGTCTTGTTCGGGGACGCGATCACCACCAGGTCGAGCTCGTCCGCGCGGGCCCAGAGGTCGTCGGCCGATGCGGCGAAGTTCAGTCCGTCACCGAACTCGGCGCGGGCCTGCGCCTGCCGCTCGGGGTTCGACGTGACGACCGTGTCGAGGGCGAGGCCCTCGGTGGCGGCGATCAGCGGGGCGTGGAAGACGGAGCCCGCGAGGCCGTATCCGATGAGGGCGACGCGTAGCGGGGAGCCTGAGCCTGTACCAGTCATGCCTGTCATCCCAGTCGTGCCTGTCATACCAGTCATGCGTTCCACTTAAGCAACGGTGTTGCCAAAGCGCAAGCGCGGGCGACAATGGGGGTGTGAACAGCACTGATAAGGCGAGGGCGGGTATGGGGAGCGGTGGCAGGACGGGCGCCGGGGTGAACCTGCCGGCGCTGCGCGGGCACAACGCCGCTCTTGTGCTCGACCTGCTGCGCACGGCGGGGGACGGCGGCATAAGCCGCCTCGAACTGGCCGAGCGCACGGGGCTCACGCCGCAGGCCGTCAGCAAGATCACCGCGCGGCTGCGTACGGAGGGTCTCGCGGCGGAGGCGGGCCGGCGCGCCTCGACGGGCGGCAAGCCGCGGACGCTGCTGCGCCTCGTCCCGGACGCGGGCCACGCGATCGGCCTCCACCTGGACCGCGACGAGCTGACGGCGGTCCTGGTCGACCTCACCGGCCACGTGGTCGCGGAACGCCGGGCGCCGCTGGATTTCGCGGCTGGTGCGGAGGCGGTGGTGGACGCGGCGGTGGGGGTGGTGCGGGACTTGGGGGCGGGCGAGGTGCCGCCGGCCGGCGGCGCGGGGCTGCTCGGCGTCGGGGTCGCGCTGCCCGGTCCGCTCGACCACTCCGACGGGGTGCTGCATCGCGTGACCGGTTTCCCCGCGTGGGACGGGTTCCCGCTGCGGGACGCGTTCGCCGGGCGGCTCGGGCTGCCGGTCGTCGTGGACAAGGACACGAACGCGGCGGCGCTCGGCCTCGCGCTGGGCGGGGTGGCGGAGTCCTTCGCGTATCTGCACCTCGGGACGGGGCTCGGCGCGGGCCTCGTGCTGGGCGGGGGCCTCTACCGCGGGGCGCGGACGGGGGCGGGCGAGTTCGGGCACCAGGTGATTCAGCTGGACGGCCCGGAGTGCGAGTGCGGCGACCGCGGCTGCATCGAGGCGCTGTGCCTGGCGGCGGTCGCGCGAGGTGATCTGGACGAGGCGGCGCGGGTCCTGGGGGCGGGGGCGGGGAACTTGGTCAGCCTGCTCGACATCGACCTCGTACTGCTCGGCGGCCGGGCTGTCCTGGCGGACGAGGAGTGCTTCGTACGAGGCGTGGGCGCGGTGGTGACCGAGCGAGCGAGGCGTGGCGGAGGCGGAACGGAGGTCCCGGTCGCCGTCGCGTCCGGGGGAGAGCGGGGCGTCGCGGAGGGCGCCGCGCAACTGCTCCTCGCGCCATTGTTCGGCCGGGCGGATGTGGCGTTTCCGGTGGGGCGGGGGTAGGGGGCTGGGGGTTGGGGCCTGAGGCCTGGGGTTTGGGGCCTGGGGTTTGGGTCTTGGTCTTTTGCTGCGGGTGTGTGGGGGTTGGGCGCGCAGTTCCCCCCGCCCCTGGGGAGGGCGGTGCTGCTCGGGGGTGCTTCTGGCGGGCCAGGGCTGGGGGCTCTGCTGGGCGGGTGGTGGCTCGCGGGGGGGGGTGTTGGGTGGGGGTGCGTCTGCGGGCTAGGGGGGGGTCGGCCTTTTGGCGCGGGTGTGTGGGGTTGGGCGCGCAGTTCCCCGCGCCCCTTTGGGGCGCGGTGCTGCTCGGGGGTGTTTTCGGTGGCTCGGGGCCAGGGGCTCGGCAATCGGGATCAGTGGAAAGTCGGCTGATAGGAGGAATTTGCGCGGGGCAGTCGGCGGTACGGGGTTGTGGCGTACTCGGGGGCGGCCTGGGGCGTGGCAAGGTCGCGGGCCATGAGCCGTGTCATATGGGCCTAGGCCCCGCCGCCCCCCAACGCCCCGCCGCCCCGCGCCCAGCAAAGGCCCCTCATGCGACTCCGCCGCTCTCTCGCCTCCGGCATCACCGCCGCTGCCGCCGCCGCGCTCGTGACCGGGGGCGGGGTTGCGGGAGGGGTGCCGACGAGCGATGCCGCGGCAGTGGCCGCGGTGGTGCAGCGGCCTCACGCGGCCCAGCCCCCCACCTGCTCCGACCCCAGCGGCGACGGCTTTCCCATCGGGACGCGGATCCGGGGAGGGCCCGCCACCTACGAGGCCGGAGGCGGCTACCGGAAGTGGTCCGTCGAGTTGGCCAACACCACCCGAGGCAGTTGCGGGAACATCCACCCGGTCGTCGTCATCGTCGACAAGGAGCGCGAACTGCGCGCCCGCCAGGTCCAGTTGGAGTTCCACGACGGCACGCGCTGGCGTCCCGTCGCGTTCGAGCGGACCGACCGGGACGAGAACGTCGGCGTCTTCGACGACGGATTCCCCGGGTTCACGGTCAAGGCGGGACGGACCCTCACCGTCAAGGTGCGGCTCTCGTTCACCTCCGAGGCCCGTTCCGAGCGTGCCGTCATCTCCGCCGCCGTCGTCCAGCGCCGTGACGACGACGGGGACTGGGTGGGCGAGTCGGAGGACTATCCCTTCGGTATCGGCATGGGTGATGGCGGTGGCGATGGGAGCGGGGACGGGGGCGGGGCCACCGGTACCGACAGCGACGAGAGCGGGGGCGTCGGGCCCGAGGGTCGTGACGTCCCGGACGGCGACGGCGGCCATGAGCGCTCCGACGCCGGAGGGTTCTCGTACGCCGATGAACTCGCCGCCACGGGTCCCCGAGCCCTGCTCGGCGTCAGTGCCGTCGCCGGCGCACTGTTCGCCGGGGGGTGGGCACTCGTCGCTGGGACCCGGCGGCTGCGGGGCGCGCGCAGGCGCTGAGCCCCGCACGCGAAGCCGCCGCCCACCACCCCCCCCTGGGGGGCCACCACCCCCCGCCACCCCCTCCGTTCACCCGCCCGTTCACATCCGTCTGCGAACATCCCTGGGTGGACAACCCGAACCCCCCGCACTCTCCCTCGCACCTGCTCGGCCAGGCCCCCGGCGCCCCCATCCGCTCCGGCATTCCCGAGCACGGCCGCATCCCGAAGTACTACGCGGTGAAGGCCCGGATCGCCGAGCTGATAGAGGAGTTGGGGGACGGGCAGACGCTGCCGACCGAGCGGGATCTCGCCGTGCGGTACGAGGTCGCGCGGGAGACCGTGCGGCAGGCGCTGCGTGAGCTGCTGCTCGAAGGGCGGCTGCGCCGGCAGGGGCGCGGCACCGTCGTCGCGGGCCCCAAGCTGGAGCAGCCGCTGTCCCTCGCGAGCTACACGGAAGGCGTACGGCGGCAGGGGCGTATCCCCGGGCGAAATCTCATCTCCCTCGATCGTTTCCCCGCCCCGGAAGCACTTGCCGCCGAGATCGGCGTCGATCACGGCGAGCCCGTCTGGCACATGGAGCGCGTGCTGCTCGCCGACGACGAGCGGGTGGGGCTCGAAAGTACGTACGTCTCCGTTGCCCGAGTCCCCGCTCTCGACCGGGAGTTCGAGCCCGACTCCTCCTTCTACGCCTACCTGCGCGACCAGCTCGGCATCTCCTTCGGCGACGCCGACGAACGCATCGAGACCGTCCTCGCCACCCCCCGCGAGGCTCTCCTCATCGGCACCCCTCCCGCGCTGCCCATGCTGCTGATCCACCGCGTCTCACGGGACACGTCAGGACACCCGCTGGAGCGGGTCCGCACCCTCTACCGCGGTGACCGGTTCTCCTTCACCACCCACCTGGGCAACGGCGGCTGACCCGTCGGCGGGCTCCTCGGGCTCCTCTTCCCACCGTCACCTTGATAACGAGAACATAACGGGTCTAGGCCAACCTTGGGTGGCCGTTCACCATCCCGTTGCCGACAGGACCGCAGCGGGTCACTCGTCCCCAGGAGCGTTGCCGGCGTGAGAGTCATCGTCGTAGGAGCCGGCGTGGTGGGAACCATGCACGCCTGGCACGCAGTGGAACGCGGCCACGAGGTCGTACAGATCGAGCGCGAGAGCGAGGCCCGCGGGGCCTCGCTGCGCAACTTCGGGCAGATATGGGTGAGCGGCCGCGCCGGCGGCGAGGAGCTGGACACCGCCCTGCGGGCCCGTGAGCTCTGGGAGGAGATAGGCGCGAGGGTGGAGGGCATCGGCTTCCGGGCCAACGGCTCCCTCACCCTCGTACGCAACGAACGCGAGCACGCGGTCGCCGAGGCCGCCCTCACCCGCCCCGACGCGGCGGCCCGCGGCTACAAGCTGCTCGACGCCGCCGAGGCCCGCGCCCTCAATCCGGCGCTGCGGGGCGACTTCATCGCCGGATTGTGGTGCGAGCGGGATGCGGCGGTGGAGCCGCGCACAGCTCAACTCCGGCTGCGCGAGGCACTTCGCGCCTCTCCCCGCTACACCTTCCTGCCCGGCCGCGAGGTCCGCGAAGTCGTCGGCGAGAACGCGGTGCGGGACGACCACGGAGACGTACACACCGGTGACGTCGTCGTGCTCGCCACCGGCGCCTGGCTCGGCGGTCTCGTGCGGGAGCTGGCCGGGCCCGACCTGCCCGTGCGGCGCGTGCGGCTGCAGATGATGCAGACGGAGCCCCTCGGTGAGCCGCTCACCACCTCCGTCGCCGACGCCGACAGCTTCCGCTACTACCCGGCGTACAAGTCGGACGCCCTCGACGCGCTCAACGCCGGACAGGCGCAGACGCCGACCGCCGCCGAGCACAAGATGCAGCTCCTGATGGTGCAGCGCGAGGACGGCGGCCTGACCATCGGCGACACCCACGAGTACGAGCACCCCTTCGCCTTCGACACCCTCGAAGACCCCTACGACCACCTGACCGAGGTCGTCGAGGGCTTCCTGGGCCGCCCGTTGCCGAAGATCAAGCGGCGCTGGGCCGGGGTGTACGCCCAGTGCGTCGACACCGCCCGTGTCGTGCACCGCCAGCAGGTCCGCGAGGGCGTGTGGCTGGTCACCGGGCCCGGCGGGCGCGGCATGACGTGTTCACCCGCGATCGCGGAGAAGACCGCCGACGAGTTGGGATGGTGAGGGAGTTGAAGTCGGACATGCGCATGCGCTGTGGGCTTGTCGTGCTCGACATGGCCGGTACGACCGTGGCGGACGGAGGGCTTGTCGAGCAGGCCTTCTCCGCCGCCGCGCGGGAACTCGGCGTCGAGCCCGGGTCCGCCGATCATGCCGAGAAGCTGGACTACGTACGCGCCACCATGGGCGAGTCCAAGATCACCGTCTTCCGGCATCTGTTCGGCGAGGAGGCCCTTGCCCAGCGGGCCAACGTCGCCTTCGAGAAGGCGTACGGGGAACTGGTCGACGGGGGCCGTATCGCGCCGGTCCCCGGGGCTCGGGAAGCCGTCGAGGAGCTGCGGGGCGAGGGGCGGACCGTGGTGCTGACCACCGGGTTCGCCCGGGTCACGCAGGACGCCATCCTGGACGCGCTGGGGTGGCGCGACCTGGTCGAGCTGACCCTGTGCCCCGCCGACGCGGGCGGTCGCGGGCGGCCCTACCCGGACATGGTGCTCAGCGCCTTCCTGCGGACGGGGGCGGTGGACGACGTCCGGCAGATCGCCGTCGTGGGCGACACGGCGTACGACATGCTCAGCGGCGTTCGCTCCGGTGCATCGGTCGTCGCCGGAGTGCTGACGGGAGCGCACGACGACGAGGCGCTGCGCGGCGTGGGAGCCACGCACGTCCTCGGGTCCGTCGCCGAACTGCCCGCTCTTCTCAGGGGTGTCGGGGAATGAGCAGCGGCATCCGCTTCGATCGCGTGTCGGTCGCCTACGGCAAGAACACCGTGCTCGACTCGCTCGACCTGACCGTCGAGCCCGGCGAGGTCATGGCCCTGCTCGGCCCTTCGGGCTCGGGCAAGACGACCGCGCTGCGGGCCGTCGCCGGGTTCGTGCGGCCGGCGTCCGGGCGGGTGTTCATCGGGGAGCGCGACGTCACCGGCCTTCCGCCGCATCAGCGGGGGATAGGGATGGTCGTCCAGCAGTACGCGCTCTTCCCGCACATGCGGGTCGCGGACAACGTCGCCTTCGGCATGAAGGCGCAGAAGGTCGCCAAGTCCGAGATTCCGGGGCGGGTCGCCGAGGCGCTGGAGATGACGGGGATGGCCTCGTACGCCAAGCGGTTTCCCCGGGAGCTTTCCGGAGGGCAGCAGCAACGGGTCGCCATCGCGCGGGCGTTGGCCATTCGGCCGGGGGTGCTTCTGCTCGACGAGCCGCTTTCCGCGCTCGACGCGCAGTTGCGGTCGGGGATGCTGGGGGAACTCGCCCGGTTGCACCGGGAGTTGCCCGACGTCTCGATTCTTTACGTCACCCATGACCAGGTCGAGGCCTTGACCCTGGCGGATCGGATCGCCGTCATGGACAAGGCGTGCCTCAAGGACTGCGGTACTCCTCAGGAGCTTTATCGGGCGCCTCGGACCGAGTTCACGGCTTCTTTTGTGGGGAATGCGAATTTGCTTCCCGTGCGGGTGGGGTCCGGCACCGTCTCGTTCGGCGGGGCCGATCTGAAGGTCGACACCGGGGAGGTGGCCGCCGGGGTGACGGCCACGTTGTGCGTGCGGCCGCATCTGGTGGGCCTGGGGGAGGGGCCCAACGCCCTGACGGGCAGCGTTGCCGAGGTGCAGTGGCGGGGGGCCACCCATCGGTTGTACGTCGATGTCGCTGGGCAGCGGGTCAAGGCTGACCTGCGGGAGCTTCGGACGCCGCCGTCGCTCGGTGACTCGGTCACGCTGCACTTCGCGCCCGAGGACGCGGTGTTGCTGGGGGCGGGGGTGACCGATGGATAGCCCTGGTGGACGCCTCGTTGAAAGTGCCCCGGCAGTGAGGGCTGTGCCCACCCGTTCCGCCCTGCGGAACGCCTGCCCACAGCCAGGACGGCCAGAAGGTGCGCGGCGACAGATACCCCGCTTCGTATGGGCCCTGCCCCCCATCGCTCTCCTCGCCCTCTTCTTTCTCTACCCCCTCGCCCTCGTCGTCCAGCAGTCCGTTCAGCCCGACACCGGGGGGACCTCCCTTCAGCCCTACTCCGACGTCTTCGCCTCCGAAGCGTTCCGGGAGGCGCTCGGGACCACCGTGTGGCTGGCCGTCGGGTCCACGGTCGGGTGTCTCGTGCTCGGGTTCGCGCTCGCGCTGATCATCGCCTTCGTGCCGTTCCCGGGAGGGAAAGCCGTCGCCAGGTTCATCGACGTCTTTCTCTCCTTTCCGTCCTTCCTGATCACCCTCGCCCTGCTGTTCATCTACGGCACCAAGGGCATGGCCAATGGGATGTGGACCGACGCCACCGGGGCCGCCGAAGGGCCTTTCCAGTTCCTGACCACCCCGTGGGGCGTTCTCCTCGCCGAGATCACGTACTTCACCCCCTTCGTGATGCGCCCCCTGCTCGCCGCCTTCTCGCAGATCGACACCGCGCAGCTGGAAGTGGCGTCGAGCCTCGGGGCGAAGTCCGGCCGCATCATCCGGCGGGTCATCCTGCCCGAGGCGCTGCCCGCCCTCGCCGCGGGCGGCAGCCTCGTACTCGTCATGTGCCTGAATGAGTTCGGGATTGTTCTCTTCACCGGAGCCAAGGGGGTCACGACCCTCCCCATGCTCGTCTACAGCAAGGCCATTCTCGAGTCCGACTATCCGGCGGCCTGTGTCGTCGCCGTGGTCAACATCGCGATCTCCGTGGGTCTTTACAGCCTCTACCGGGTGGTGAGCCGTCGTGTTGGTGCATAGCCGCAAGGGAAAATGGGCCACCTGGCTTCTTTTCCTCGTCTTCTTCCTGCCCCTCTTCGCGCTGCCTCTCCTCGTGATTCTGGCCGCCTCGTTCTCCTCGCACTGGTCCGGCGCCTTTCCCTCCGGATTCACCACGGGGCACTACGAGTCCGCCACCCGCGGGGAATCGCTCAAGGCGCTCACCACCAGCCTGGTCACCGCCGTCAGCGCCAGCCTGCTCGCGCTTGCCGTCGGGTCCTGGGCCGCGCTCGCCGCCGCCTCGCTGAAGAGGGGCGGCAAGCGTGTGCTCGACACCCTGTTCATGCTGCCGGTCGCCGTGCCCTCCGTCGTCGTCGGGCTCGCGATCCTCGTCGCGTTCAGCAAGCCGCCGATGATCCTCAACGGCACGCGCTGGATCGTGATCCTCGCGCACACCATTCTTGTCACGGCGTTCGCCTACCAGTCGGTTTCGGCTGCCATCGTCCGACTCGACCCGGCGTACGAACAGGCCGCCGCATCGCTCGGTGCCAGGCCCTCGTACGTCCTGTGGAAGGTGAAGCTGCCGCTCCTGCTGCCGTCGCTCAACGCGGCCGCGGGCCTCTGCTTCGCGCTCTCCATGGGCGAGTTGAGCGCCACGATGATGCTCTATCCGCCGGACTGGATGCCGCTTCCCGTGCGGATCTACGCGGCCACCGACCGCGGCTCCCTCTTCACCGGTGCCGCCGTCGCGGTGGTCCTGATGGCGGCGACGCTGCTCGTCCTCTTCGGCGTCTCCCGCATCCGCACCCGCGCCTCCTACCGCTGAGCCAAGACCTCACCCCCCAAGGCTTCAAGGAGTACGAAACGTCATGTCGCGTCACACCCGCATCAGCACCCGCACCCGCACGCTCGCCGCCGTCTCCGGCAGCCTCGTCCTCGCCGGATCCCTCACCGCGTGCGGCGGTGAATCCTCCGCGTCCGACGCGAAGGAGGTCACCGTCTACAGCGCCGACGGCCTCAAGGGCGAGAACGGCGACGGCTGGTACGACCAGGTCTTCAAGGACTTCGAGAAGAAGACCGGCATCAAGGTGAAGTACGTCGAGGGCGGCTCCGGCGAGATGGTGCAGCGCGCCGTCCGCGAGAAGTCCAACACGCAGGCCGACGTCATCATCACCCTGCCGCCGTTCATCCAGCAGGCCGACGACAAGGGCCTTCTTCAGGCCTACAAGCCCAAGGGGTCCGACCAGGTCGACGGCGCCGACAAGGCCACCGACGGCAAGTGGACCTCCGTGGTGAACAACTACTTCGGCTTCATCTACAACAAGAAGGAGCTCAGCGGCGGCAAGGCGCCCAAGACGTGGGAGGACCTCACGGACCCCTCGTACAAGGACAAGGTCCAGTACTCCACGCCCGGTGTCGCGGGCGACGGCACCGCCGTGCTCATCAAGGCGATGCACGACTTCGGCGGCAAGAAGCCCGCCATGGACTACTTGAAGAAGCTCCAGACGAACAACGTCGGTCCTTCCGCCTCCACCGGCAAACTCGCGCCCAAGGTCGACAAGGGCGAGCTCCTCGCCGCCAACGGCGACGTCCAGATGAACTACGCCCAGTCCAAGGACATGCCGAACCTCGGCATTTGGTTCCCGGCCAAGGAGGGCGGCAAGCCCACCACCTTCGCGCTGCCCTACGCCGCCGGCCTGGTCAACAAGGCCCCGCACAACGCCAACGCCAAGAAGTTCCTGGACTACCTGCTCAGCCAGAAGGCCCAGCAGCAGGTCAGCGAGGTCGGCGGCGGCTTCGCGGCACGCAAGGACATCAAGGCCACCGACCCCAACGCGGTCGCCCTCGACAAGATCGTCGACGGGGTCGAGGTCTTCGAGCCGGACTGGTCCGACATCTCCGAGAACCTCCAGACGTACGTCGAGGACTGGAAGTCGGCGACCGGTAGCTGAGAGTTCACCCGGTAGCTGAGAGTTCACCGTCGCACCTCTGGCCCCGGGGTGTTCGGTAGCGAAAAGATAACGGGTATGGACCCAACGCCCCTGGTTCTCCAGGGGCGTTGGTGTGCGCCAGACCCCTACGCATCCCCCTGTGAATCTCGGAGGACCACGTGTCGTCGCACGGCATATCCCGCCGCTCGCTCCTCGTCTCCACCGCGGCCGCTGCCCTTGTGGCGGGGCCCCTCGCCGCCGTCGCCAAAGCCGCTGCCAAGACCCCCAAGGTCCTGGTCATCGGTCTCGACGGCGCCCTGCTCGGCAGAATCAAGGACGCCGACGCGCCCGCGCTCAAGGGCCTGATGAGCGCGGGCCTGACCGCGCCCAGCAGCATCTACGCCAACCCGCTCGCCCCCACCTCATCGGGCCCCGGCTGGTCGACGCTCATCACGGGCGTCTGGCCCGACAAGCACAAGGTCGTGAACAACGACTTCACCGGCCACAACCTCGCCGCCTACCCGGACTTCATGACCCGGATCGAGGCCGCGAAGCCCAACCTGCGTACCTACGCGGTCTCGTCCTGGGCTCCGATCACCGACATCATCTTCTCCGCGAAGGTCGACACCCGGGTCTCCACGCCCAGCGCCGAGTACGACACCGGGACCACCGCCCGCGCCGTCGCCGAGGTGAAGAGCGGCAACCCCGACGCGGTCTTCGTCCAGCTCGACAACATCGACCACGCGGGCCACGACAGCGGCGCCGCGAGCCAGGCCTATCTCGACGCGATCCACGGCGCCGACACCCAGGTCGGCCAGATCGTCGCCGCGGTCAAGTCCCGTGCCACGTACGGCGAAGAGGACTGGCTCATCATGATCACCGCGGACCACGGGCACACCGACCCCGGCGGTCACGGCGGCTCCAGCTGGCCCGAGCGCCAGACCTTCATGATCGCCGCGGGCGGCACGCTCACGCCGGGTTCGGTCCGCCACGACGTCCGCATGCCCGACATCGCCGCCAGCGCGCTCGCCCACCTCGGCATCGCGATCGACCCGGCCTGGGGCCTGGACGGGCGCCCGGTTCAGCAGCCCACGCCGGACGCGTTCGACGCGCTGCGGGCCAAGCTGACGGGGCCCGTCGACGAGACCGGCATCGGCGCCGCAGTCATCGGCTTCACGCACACACCGCCGAGCGGCTGGAGCGTCGACAACTCCAGGATGGGCACGGGCGGCATCACCGAGTGGCGCGGCTGGTCCTTCACCACGGACGAGTTCTGGACGAAGACCCAGCGCGACCAGCAGCGCGAGAACAACATCCGCGCCCGGAACGTCTTCGCGGTCGCGGACGGCGACGAATGGACCGACAAGTCCTTCACGGGGACCTTCGACTCGATGCTGGTCAGCCCCTCGTACGCCGTGCGGGGCGGCGCGCGGGCCACCCTCACCTACACGACGTACTACCGCCAGGAGGCCCCGCAGAAGGGCGAGGTGCTCGTCTCGTACGACGGAGGGGCCCCGGTCGTGGTGAAGACGTACACCGCGGACACCCCCTCCGTCGTCGAGAACATCGCCCTCCAGGTGCCCGCGGGAGCCGAGAAGGCCCAGGTCCGCTTCCGGTACACCGGCGGCAACAACTGGTACTGGGTGATCGACGGGGTCACGATCACCGCTTCCTGATTAGGGTGGGGGCGTCGGCACAGCGCTGTCCCGGCGCCCCAGCCAACCCGTACACCGCAGGAGTGCACCCCATGGCAGAGCGCAAGCCCATCGAATCGTGGCTCACCGACATGGACGGCGTGCTCATCCACGAGGGCGTCCCGATCCCCGGCGCCGACGCCTTCATCAAGAGGCTCCGGGAGTCCGGCAAGCCCTTCCTGGTCCTGACGAACAACTCGATCTACACCGCGCGCGACCTCCAGGCACGGCTGACCCGCATGGGGCTCGAAGTGCCTGTCGAGAACATCTGGACCTCGGCGCTCGCCACCGCGAAGTTCCTGGACGACCAGCGCCCCGGCGGCACGGCGTACGTCATCGGCGAGGCGGGCCTCACCACCGCCCTGCACGACATCGGGTACGTCCTGACCGACCACGCCCCGGACTACGTGGTGCTCGGCGAGACCCGTACGTACTCCTTCGAGGCCATGACCAAGGCCGTACGGCTGATCAACGGCGGGGCCCGCTTCATCTGCACGAACCCGGACGAGACCGGGCCCTCCATGGAAGGCCCGCTGCCCGCGACCGGGGCCGTCGCCGCGCTGATCACCAAGGCCACGGGCCGGAACCCTTACTTCGCCGGAAAGCCGAACCCGCTGATGATGCGGACAGGGCTCAACGCCATCGGGGCGCACTCCGAGACCAGCGCCATGA
This sequence comes from Streptomyces sp. BA2, assembly GCF_009769735.1. Classification (NCBI taxonomy): domain Bacteria; kingdom Bacillati; phylum Actinomycetota; class Actinomycetes; order Kitasatosporales; family Streptomycetaceae; genus Streptomyces; species Streptomyces sp. BA2. The sequence continues at coordinate 3,714,803 of NZ_WSRO01000002.1, read as the reverse complement.
TCGGCGACCGCATGGACACGGACATCCTCGCCGGTCTCGAGGCCGGGATGGAGACGTTCCTGGTGCTCACGGGCCTGACGTCCCGCGGGGACATCGACCAGCACCCGTTCCGGCCGTCCAACATCGTGGACTCCATCGCTGACCTGGTCGATCGCGTGTGAAACCACCCGTTTGCCGCACACGGGAGGCGTGACCCGCCGCCGCGCGTGAACCTCGAAACAGGAGGTTCACGATGCGTAGAGGATCATTCACCCTGCGTGGCATAGCCGGGGCCGCTGTCCTCGCCGTGCTCCCCGTTGCCGCCACGGCGCCCGCGTACGCCCATGACCAGGGGAAAGTGCATGCCACCGTCACCCCGGCCAGCGCCGCGGCCGGGGCCAAGGTGGAGATCAGCGTCACGGGCTGCGAGGGGACGACCGGGTCCGCCGGGTCCGGGGCGTTCACGGGGGACGCGAAGCTCACGGGCAGGGACGGCGACAAGTACACCCTGAACGGCTCCGCCACGATCAGGGACGGCGTCGAGGGCTCGCACGATGTCACCGTCGTCTGCGACGGCCACCCCCACCAGGGCGTGGGCACCCTGCGCGTCGTCCAGCCGCAGGCCGAGCAGCCCGCCGAGCCCGTCTCGCCGGTCCGCGCGGGCGGCGGCGGCACCGCGCAGCTGGCCGCGCACGCCCAGGAGGCGGGCCCCGGCACCCGGCACGCGGTGATCGGCCTGATCCTCGCAGGGGTGGCGGCCGTGGCCGTGGCGTTCCGCAGCGTCCGCCGGCGCCGCTCCGAGTGACGGGCGACGACCGACATGTCGGGCCAGGAGTCGGGCCACGGGCCGGGCCATGAGGGGCCGGCAGGGCACGGGCGTTTCCTCACCGGGGTCGCCTGGGCGCTGGTCCTCGTAGGGCTCTGGCTGTGGGGCAGCGAGATCACCGACGTACGCGGCGGTGTCTCGGAGCCCACGAACGGCGACGTGGCGGCGGTGGGCCGGCCGTTCGCCGTCGAACTCCCCGACGCGCACGAGCCGTTGGGCGCCGCAAGGCCGCTGAGTATCGATGTTCCCTCGCTGAAGGTGCGGGCGCCCGTGATCACCCGCGGGCTCGACCAGGACGGTGCCATCGATCCGCCGCCCTTCGAGCAGGCGGGCTCCGTCGGCTGGTACGGCGGCGGTACGCACCCCGGCGCGGCGGGCACGTCCCTGTTCGTGGGCCACGTCGACACCGAGACGCGCCCCGCGGTCTTCTACGACCTCAGCGCGGTGCGCCCCGGCGAGAAGGTCAGGGTGACCCGGGAGGACGGCTCGGTCGCCGAGTTCACCGTGGACGACGTCCAGGTCATCAGCCGGGACCGCTTCGACGCGAAGAAGGCGTACGGCCCCCACGAGGAGGGCCGCGCCGAGCTCCGCCTGATCACCTGCGGCGGCACGTTCGACCGGGCGTCCAAGACGTACTCGGCGAACGTGGTGGTGTCCGCCTACCTCACCGGGGCGGGGTCGTAGGAGCGGCTCGACTGCCCCGGTCCGGACAACCCGGCCCGGTCGGCGGCCCGCTCCCCCCGGAGCCGTCGACCGGGCTGGTCCTCGACCGCGCGCGCACGAGCTGCGGGAGTAACCCGGCGCCGGCGCGGGAGGTTCGGTGGCCAACCCCGCTGTGCGGGATGGGCGATCAGGCCGGGGGCTTGGGCCGTTGTGACGACTCTAGAACGGATGAGCGCTGGGGCCTAGGGGTGGATTGACGCCAAGTCGTGCTTCGCTTCCTCTCCGTGATCACCGCAGGTGGCGGTGGTTCTCGCGATGACCTTCAGGAAGGTTCGGACCAACCGCCGCGCAGCGCCGCGTCGTCGAGCGATCCCTTGATCACTTCGGTGGCGACCATGTCGATGACCAGCCGTTCCCTGCGCGCGTACCGCCGCAGCGTGTCGAAGGCCTCGTCCACCCCGGTGTGCCAGCGTTCGGCGAGTATGCCCTTGGCCTGTTCGATGCGTACGCGGCTGGTCAGGGCGGTCTGGAGCTGTGTGGTGAGCGTTCGATACTCCGTGTAGGCACGGTGGTTGTGCAGGCCCACCGCGGCGGCGTCGGCGATCGACTGCGCGAGCCGCAACTCGCCGTCGGCGTACGGGCCCCGGGAGGTCTCGGGCACGAAGATGTTGAGCGCCCCGAGCAGGGTCTCGCGCTGACGCAGCGGAACCGCGTACGTCACCCCGATCCCGTGGCGCCGTGCGAGCGCCGTGAACTCCGGCCAGCGCTCGGCGGGTTCGGCCGCCGAGAGCCGCACCGGCGGCACGGGAAGCCCCGTGCCGAGGCTCTCCACGCAGGGCCCGCCGCTCCGCTGGGCCCCGAGCAGGTCGAGCGCGAGGTCCCGGGGGTGCCCACCGGTGGCGAGCGCGGGTGCGCCGGCGCCGTCGAAGACGACCCCGGCGGCGGACGCGTCGAGAAGTTCTACGCAGTGGCTCGCGACCCGGCTCAGGTAGTGCTCCGGATCGAAGTCGTCGTCCAGAGTGTTCGTGGTCTCCACCAGGACTTGGGCCAGCCGTAGTTCAGAGCTGCGATCCCGCATGGTCTCCTCCCCAACAGCGTCCCCGCTCACTGCGCCTACCCCGGGGCGCCGTGCTGTAACAGGTCTCCAACAGGTCTCCGCAGCGGACGGGCGGGCCTCGTGGGCCGGGAGTGCGTATGTCAGGATTGAGAAATCGGACAGTGCACCCAAGGGGGAGTGGATGTACCACAAAGGCACCGGCCGCGGTCATCGGATCGCGTCCCGGGGGGTGAAGGCTGCGGCGGCGTTTGCGGGGGCTGCGCTACTGCTGTCGGGGTGCTCCTCCGATGACGGCGGCGAGGAGGAGTCCTCGGGGCAGCCGGTCAAGCAGCAGCCCAAGGGCTCCGATCCGTACTGGGTCAACCCGGAGGGGAACGCGGCCAAGCAGGTCGCCGCGTACGAGAAGGACGACAAGAAGGACGACGCCAAGCTGATCCGGAAGATCGCCGAGCAGCCGGTCGCCGAATGGATCGTCCCGGAGAACGCGGAGGATCAGGCGCGCGGCTTCACCGAGGCCGCCGAGAAGGCCGACCGGGACGCCCTGTTGGTCCTCTACAACATCCCGCACCGCGACTGCGGTCAGTACTCGGGCGGCGGGGCGGCCGACGGCAACGAATACCGCAAGTTCATAGACCAGGTCGCCAAGGGCGTCGGCGACCGGAAGACCACGGTCATCCTGGAGCCGGACGCCGTGCTCCACATGGTCGACAACTGCACGCCGGAGGAGTTCCACGAGGAGCGGTACGACCTCCTCAAGGGCGCCATCACGAAGCTCAAGTCCCTGAAGAACACCAAGGTGTACCTGGACGCGGGCAACGCGGGCTGGAAGAACCCCGACTCGCTCTGGGAGCCCCTGAAGTGGTCGGGCGTCGAGCAGGCCGACGGCTTCTCGGTCAACGTCTCGAACTTCCAGACCACCGAGGCCAGCACGGAGTTCGGCAAGAAGCTCTCGGCGAAGATCGGCAACAAGCCGTTCGTCATCGACACCGCACGCAACGGCAACGGCCCGTACACCAAGGGCAAGGACCCCTGGTGCAATCCGCCGGGCCGGGCGCTGGGCGAGGCGCCCACGACGAAGACGGGCGATCCGCTCGTCGACGCCTACCTCTGGGTGAAGCGCCCCGGTGAGTCCGACGGCACGTGCCGTGGTGGCCCCAAGGCGGGGGAGTGGTGGCCCGAGTACGCACTGGGCCTTGCGAAGGCGGCCCGTTAGGGGCGCGGGGAACTGCGCGAGCAACCGCAGAAAAGCCGCAGTCGCATCTGCCGAGATACCTGGCAGATGCGACTGCGGCTTTTCGTGCGCTGAGCGCGCAGTTCCCCGCGCCCCTTACGGGGCTACGGCACGTGGACCCACTGGGCCTTACTGGGTGTGCCCTGATCGTCCGTCACGAAGAGCATGTACCAGCCGGACTCGACCAGGCTCTTCTCCTTCGGGATCGTCACCGTGACCCCGCCCGCGGACTTCTTCAGGTCCAGGGCGACGGACGTCTGGTCGATGTCGGTGACGTGCGTCGACGCGCTCGGCCTGATCAGACGGGCCGTCTTGATGGACGAGGCGTGCTGGGTCTTGAAGGTCCCGGACCCGCCCCGCTTGATCTCCTCAGGGCCGCCGCTGAGCGTGGGCTGCGAGCCCTGGTACAGATACGGCGGGGTGTAGATCTCGATGCGCTGCTCGAACTCGCCGGGCTTGGTGTTGGCCTTGTCGGAGTAGAGCGAGTCGGAGCCGAAGAACATCACGCGGCCGTCGGGCAGCAGGATCGAGCCCGAGTGGTAGTTCCGGCCGACCTCCGGGTCCGCGACCCGCCGCATGTCGCCGGTCTTGGCGTCGTAGATCCGCGCCTGCTTGATGTTCGAGTCACTGCGGCCGCGGTAGTCCTCGGAGCCGCCGGATATGAGCACCGTGTCGTCGGGCAGGGTCGACGCCTGCGGGTAACGGGTGCCCTTCTCCAGCTCGGGGCCGTCCTCGAACTTCGGGTTGTCTTCCAGGAGGTCGACGATGCGGGTCTTCTTGCTGGACTTCTTGGACTCGCCGACACCGCCGCCGCCGACGACCATGTACTTCTGGTCCTGCGCGGGCGGCAGTTCGACCGTGTTGGACGTCTCAAGGAGATCCGGGTCGCTCATCCCCGGGATCCCCTTCCAGCTGCCCTTCTTCTCCAGGTCCCAGGTGCCGGGCTTGCGGCCGACGTCGTCAGGGCCGTAGCCCGCGTTCGAGCCCGAGTAGAAGAGCCTGCCGCTCTCCAGCTGGAACACGGCGGGGTACGTGGGGAACTGGCGGACCTCCTTGGTGTAGGTCCACTTCTTGGTCTTGGGGTCGTAGATCTCGTTCTTGCCCGGGACCAGCTGGCCGATCTCGTCCAGGCCGGAGAGGCTGAGCACCTTGCCGTCCGAGAGCGTGGTCAGCGTGGGGTACCAGCGGGCCTCGTTCATCGGGTCGACCTTGATGTACTTCTCGGCGACCGGGTCGAACTCGAAGGCGTCCTTGATCCCCTGGAAGTCCTTCTTGTCCAGGGCGAGCTTCTGCGCGATGCCGTACGTGTTGCGGGTGGCGGCGCCCTTGAGGCCCTGCACGCGGTAGTTGTCCTGCGTGCCCGTCTCGTACTTCGAGCCGCTCTTCTGCGCCTCCACGTACACACGGCCGAGGCCCGGCTCGTTGCGTACGAACGCGCCGGTCTGCTTGTCGAAGACCTTCTTCGCGCGCTCGACGACGACCGGGTCCTTGGAGACGAACGTCTTGCCGTTCTTCTTGCCGGTGAACTTCGTGCCCGCGGGCAGCGTGATCGGCTTGTCCGGGTCTTCGTTGTGCACCACCATCAGGCCGCCGGCCTTGGTGATGTCGCCCTTGAGCTTCTCGTAGCGCTGGGTGCCGCCCGCGATCAGCAGGTTGCCGTTGGCGAGCTGGGTGTGGCCGGTGCAGAAGAGGTCGACCGGTGTCTTGATCTTCTTGATCGTGTTCTTGACCGGGTCCCACAGGCGGGTGTCGAACTTCTTGGCGTCGAAGTTCTTCTGGTTGTTGCCGGAGCCGGCCACCAGGAGGATCTTGCCGGTGTGCAGGAGCGCCGCGTGGATCGTGTTCTGGCGGTACTCCTCGGGGAAGTTCACGACCTGCCAGTGGCCGTTGTCGGCCTTGTACTCCGGCTTGTTGATCTTGTAGTCGTGGTACTTCTCCGAACCCACGCGCCACAGCCACGGGCCGTTCATGCCGGCCAGCGCTATGACCACCGCCGCGCCTATCGCGATGCGGCGGGCGCGGCGGCGGCTGGAGCGGTCCTTCATTTCTTACGTCCCCCAAGGGCGATCTGCATGGTCTGGTCGTTCGCTGCCCAGCTGGGCTTCTGCTGCGGCGCGTGTGGCGCGTGCGGCGTCTGCTGCGGAGGCTGCTGCGCCTGCGGCAGCTCCGCCGTGACGTCACGCTGCTGCGGCACCATCGGGTCCCCGCCGCCGGAAGGCGGCCCCGAAGCTCCCTGCTGGGATTTGCGCTTCTTCTTGTCCTGCCGCATCCCCCAGCGCCAGGCGAAGATCGGCGCCGCCGTGATCAGCAGGGCGAACGTGGCCCAGATGATCATCGCCGGGTGGACGTGGTCGTACACGAACGCGGCGGCCATCGAACCGGCGAAGACCAGGATGAAGAACAGGTGGATGCGGAACGTGCCGAACAGAGTGTCCGGGCTCGCCGAATCGCCCTTGGGAGTCACCACGAACTTGCTCTTGCGGCGCAGCACGGCGTCGAGCAGGGAGCGTGCGTAGACCGGCGCGGAGAGGGCCGACATCACCATGCCCGCGATACCGCCGGAGCCCTCGGGCTCGTGCGGCGAGACGTTGTGGCGGCGGTTCCAGATGTAGAGGCCGATCTGCAGCGCCGAAGCGTTGCCGTACAGCATCAGCCAGATCGTCGGGTCGATGTTCACGCCCGATGCGCCCATGCCGAGGAACAGCGCGCAGGAGAGCGCGGCCAGGATCCAGTTCATGGCGGACATCGGGTAGAAGATGACCATCATCGTGTAGTTGAAGAAGCGGCCGGGCGGCAGCGAGAACGGCGCCTTCCAGAACTGCTTCAGGATGGTCTCGTACGTTCCGCGCGACCAGCGCAGCTGCTGCGTGAAGAAGTCCGTCCAGGCGTTGGGGCCCTCACCGACCGCGAGCACGTCCGGGGTGTAGACCGACTTCCACTTCTTGCCGGTCCTCGGGTTCGTGGCGCGGTGGATCTCGAAGCCGGTCGCCATGTCCTCGGTGATCGAGTCGTACAGACCGCCGATCTGCTTCAGGGCGCTGATGCGTACTGCGTTGCTCGTGCCGACGAACATGGGGGAGCCGTACGCGTTGCCCGCGCGCTGGATCAGGGCGTGGAAGAGGAACTGCTGGGACTCGGCGGCCTTGGTGATGAAGTTGTCGTAGTTGCCGTAGACCTGCGGGCCGATGACGAAGCCGACGTTCTCGTCGCGGAAGAAGCCGAGCATCCGCTCGAGGTAGTTGGGCATCGGGACGTGGTCGGTGTCGACCGATGCGAAGTAGTCGTAGGCGTCGCCGTGCGCGTCGAGCCAGGCGTTGTAGTTGCCGTGCTTGGTCTTGGCGCGGTGCGGGCCCTTGGTCATGTTCCACTTCGCCACGCCCTTGCGGGAGAAGTGGTGCACGCCGAGCCGCTGGCAGACCTCCTTGACGGCGGGGTCGTCGCCCTCGTCGAGGAGCCAGACGTGCATCAGACCGCGGTGGCGGATCTTGACGGCCGCCTCCAGGGTCTTCGTCACCATCTCAAGGGGTTCCTTGCCGGGCACGAAGGAGGTGAGGAAGGCGACACGGGTGCCGGTCTCGGGCACCACGGGTATCGGGTCACGGGCTACGAGCGTGGCGTGCGCGTTCGACAGCACGTTCATGCAGCGGAAGAACTCGATCAGGCCGATGGATATGAGCATGACGATGTCGAGCGTCGGCAGCCAGTCGTTCGCGACGTAGTCGCGCTTCGTCCAGTGCGTCGGCTGCAGCAGCCAGGCGAGCAGCACGAGCGAGAGCAGCGGCGCGGCCCCCAGCATGAGCGCGGCTCTGATCCGGTGCGGTTCCTGCGAGAGCAGAGAGCGGTACTGCACCTTGTACGGCTTGGTCGGATCGGGCTGCGTGAGCGGCCCCGCGAGACGGCTGTAGTGCTCGTAGTCGTACCTCGGCAAGGCTTTCTTGATACGCCGGAACCCGCCTGTCCGGTGCGATGGCACCCGCAGCTGGGTCGTCTCTGACGGGTCGTTCGGCCGGGCGCCCGTCGGCGTCGACGTCATGAGTCATCCCCCCGCACGCGGTCGTCCGCGTGTTCGTTGGTCCTTCCGTCCGACCCGGTCCCCCGACCTTCACGGACGCATCAGTGGCAGGCCACCGTCCCCTTAGACATGGAACAGCTACCTTCCGGTTGCATGATGCCCCCCTCGGCATCCGGTTGTGAAAGGGGCCCCCGCCCCTTACCCCGTGGGCCTCGGCCGGCCGGGCCCCCCAACTGCCCCGCACCGCCTGCCTCATGAGAGCCAATGGCTCCAGCACAAGGTTCTACGCCCCTAGCCATGATCGCAAGAGCGAAACAAGGTGTTTACCGGTCATACGAGCGAATCGAGTTACCTGTTGGGACAGGAGCGCTCAATCGCGTTCGAATATTACCGAAGTGTTCCCGTATCGCCCGCTCGGCCCGGAGCACGTCGCCGGACCGGACCGCGTCGAGGATCTCCCGGTGCTGGCGGCAGGTGACCTTGGGATCCTGTGGAACGTCGACCAGATCGGTACGTACCTTGTGGAAGGCGTCCCAGAACGCCTCCAGTACCTCGCCGAGCAGTGGATTGCGCAGACAGCGGTAGAGGGTGGCGTGAAATGCACGGTCGGTTTCGGTGTGCACCGCCCCCGGCTGACCGCTCCGGCCGTCGCTCGCCGCCGCCTCGGTGTCCATGCGGTCCACGAGGGCGTCGAGTTCGGCCAGATCCGCGGCCGGAATACGGCCGGCGAGGCGCGCGATGAGCCCGGTCTCCACGGCCTCCCGCAGCTCCAGGAGCTGGAGCAGGCTGTCCTCGCCGCGGTAGTGGCCTGCCACCGTGCGGAAGGTGAGGCCCTCGATCATGGGAGCCATCGACATGGGCCCGACGTAGGTGCCGAAGCCGTGCCGGATTTCCACGATGCCCATCGCCTGCAGCGCCTTGAGGGCTTCTCGCACGGAGTTCCGACTGACGCCGAGGCGTTCCATCAGTTCGGGCTCGGTGGGCAGAGAGGCCCCGGAGGGCAGCCGCTGGTCGATGATGAGCTTCTTGATCCGCTCCTGAATGTCGCGCGCCATGGCGCAACGGTAGCGGTACCCGCGCCGGTGGCGGCATGACGAAAGCCCCCCGTGTGAACGGAGGGCTTTCGCTGTCTGTGCGCCGCCAGGGACTCGAACCCCGGACCCGCTGATTAAGAGTCAGCTGCTCTAACCAACTGAGCTAGCGGCGCGCGCTGACCTGGAGAACTCTACCGGACGCCGACGGGTGCTCCGGACCCTCCGGGAGCTTACGGGTGCCCGGGGTAGCTTTGGGCTGAGCTTCGAGCGGGCTTTGCTCGAGGGCGGGTCCCCGGGGGATGCGGGGCCTATCAATCATTCGGACCGTCAACATGCGATATCACCGGACAGTTGAGAAGCTGACGACTGTGCAGATGCGACGCAGGCATTCTTTCCTGGAGTGTGAGGGGAATCGCATGGACGTTGCTCCGGTATTCGAGGAATTCGACCCCGAGAGCGACTGCGACTGCCCCGGATGTATTCACCGGCGGCGAGCCATGACCCACGCACTCCCCGTACGACAAGGCGGCCACCCGGCGGCGCACGGTGCGCGCCGTGCCCTCGTCATCGCCGCGGCGGCGGGCACCGTGCTCGGCGGCGGCCAGGTGCTTCCCGTGGCGGCGGCCCCGGGAATCCAGGCTCCGTCGGACGAGGACCCGGGGGTGGGCGACCCGGGCCCCGGCAGCCCGCAGGGCGACACGAGCGCGCTGCACGGGGCGCCGGGCTCGCCGGGTTCCCCGGGCCCCGCGGTGTCGGCGGCGCGGGACACGACGCGGGCCGCGATCCTGGCCCGCGCCAATCTGTGGGTCGCGGCGAAGGTGCCGTACAGCATGAGCGCGTACTGGTCCGACGGTTACCGGCAGGACTGCTCGGGCTTTGTCTCCATGGCCTGGAATCTCGGCGGCAACGAATGGACGGGCAGTCTCCCCTCGTTCGCGGTGCGCATTACGAAGGACCAGCTGCAGCCCGGCGACATCCTTCTGTTCCACAATCCCGACAACCCCCAGAAGGGGTCGCACGTGACGATTTTCGGCGGCTGGGCGAACGCGGCGCGCACGCAATACACCGCGTACGAACAGGCCCGCCCGCACACCCGTAAGCAGACGACTCCCTATGCCTATTGGAGCAATGGGAGCCGCTATCTGGCGTACCGCTACAAAGGGGTGAGGGCCGGCGCTCCGGGCGGCTCGGAGCAGGGCACGGCGACGCGCTATCCCGGGGCGGGATCGTTCGGCCCCGGCGCCGACAACAAGTACGTCACCCAGCTCGGCAAGGCACTGGCCGGCCGGGGCGGCGCCCGCTTCTACACGACGGGTCCGGGGCCGCGCTGGAGTGACGCGGACCGCAGGGCCACGCAGGCGTTCCAGCGGGCGCAGGGCTGGACCGGCGGTGACGCGGACGGCCTGCCGGGCCCGGCGACCTGGTCGTACCTGATGACGGGCAAGGGGCGTGACATCCCCCGCGCGGGGGCGGGAGGCACCCAGGACAGGGCGCCCGCGTACCCCGGCAGGGGAGTGTTCCGCCCCGGCCAGTCGAGCCCGTCGATCGAGAAGCTCGGCAGGCAACTGGTGGCGAAGGGCTTCGGCCTGCACTACGCGCAGGGTCCGGGCCCGCGGTGGAGCGAGAGCGACCGCCGCAACGTCGAGGCGTTCCAGCGGGCGCAGGGCTGGCGGGGCGGGGCCGCGGACGGATATCCGGGCCCCGAGACCTGGCGGCGGTTGTTCGCATGAGCCGCATGAGCGGGCAGGAAGCCGACCGGGTTACGGATGAGATCGAGGTACGTATGAGGCGGAGGCAAGGATGAGTGCGACAGCGGCATCACGGTCACAGGCCCCCCAGCCCGAGGAACCGCAGACCACCGGCGCCCCGGACACGGCCGCCGCACGGCCGTCGCGTCTGATCCAGAGCGAAGCCACCACCGAGATCCCCATCCATCTGCTCTTCCGCGACGATCCCGGTGACCCCGGGGCCCCGTTGTCGCCCGCCGTGGTGGGGCGCCGGCACGGAACGGGCGAGCAGCCCCGCACCGCCCGGCGTCCCCCGGCGAGGGTGGCCGCCCGCCCGCTGCCCGAGGTGGACCCGTCGCTCGGCGAGCGGCCGGCCCGCGTGCTGCCCGGTGCGATCGGGGTGCTCGGCGGGACCGCGGGAGTCGCCGGGTGCGCGGCCGCGCTGTGGTGGGCGGGGGTGCTGCCCGAGCCGGTGGCGCGGGCAGCCGGGCTGCCCTGGCCCGACGGGTACGGCGGCTACGACGCGTACGCGGGGCTCGGCGCCGCGCAGTGGGCCTCGCTCGCCGGGTCGGGCGCGCTCGCCCTGTTCGGGTTCGGGGGCCTCGCCCGGGGCCGGGTCGGCACGGCGTGGGTGCTCACCCTCTTCGGGCGGTACCGCGGCAGCGTCCGCCGCACCGGCCTGATGTGGGTCAACCCGCTCCTCCTGCGCCGCCGTGTCGACGTACGTCTGCGGCACTGGCGCAGCGAGCCGATGCCCGCGGTTGACCGGGGCGGGGTCGCGCTGCGGGTCGTCGTCCTCGTGGTCTGGCGGGTCAAGGACGCGGCGCGGGCGACGCTCGGCGTAGCCGACCACCAGGAGTATCTGCGCGAGTGCGTCGAGGCGGCGACCGCCCGCGTCCTGTCCCGGCTGCCCGCCGACGCCTTCCACGACGACACCCCGACACTGCGCGACGCGGAGGCGGTGGGCGACATGCTGACCCGGATGCTCGCGGCGGAGGCCGAGCCGGTCGGCATCGAGATCTTCTCGGCCCAGCCGACCCGGATCGAGTACGCCCCCGAGATCGCCGACACGATGCGCCTGCGCAGGGTGGCCGCGCTGGACGCACGGCACCGCGACAGCGTGCTCACCTCGGTGGTGGACTCCGTCGAGGACACGGTGACCCGGCTGACCACCCGCGGCCTCGTCGAGCTCGACGACTACGAGCGCAAGGCCTTGGTCAAGGACCTGACGGTGGCGTTCTATACGGGACATGGAGAACGATGACCACGCCTCTGGACAAGCCACTGACGACACCCCCGGCCTCGCGGCCCTCGCCCGGGACGCCTGGAGGCTGACCGCGGACCGGCCCCGCGCCCTCCTCGGGATCGCGGGGCCGCCAGGCGCGGGCAAGTCGACGTTCGCGCGGGCGCTGGTGGATCGGATCGGCGAGGGGGCCGCGTATCTGCCGCTCGACGGTTTCCATCTCTCGAACGACCAGTTGGAGCGCCTCTTTCTGACCTCCCGCAAGGGCTCGGAGCCGAGCTTCGACGTGCGGGGGTACGGCGCGCTGCTCGACCGGGTCCTCTCCGACGCCGGCCACGACATCTACGTACCCGATTACGACCGCACCCTCCACGAGCCGGTGGCCGCCCGGCACCGGGTCCCGCCGTCCGCCCGGCTCGTCGTCACCGAGGGGAACTATCTGGCCTGCGATCTGCCCGGCTGGCGCGAGGCGCGGGAGCTGATGGAGGAGTGCTGGTACGTGGCGGCACCAGCAGAGGTACGCCAACGACGCCTGATCGAGAGGCAGTTGGCGGGGGGCCGGACGGTCGACGGGGCGGCCGCCTGGGTGGCGACCAACGACAGCCCGAACGGCGATGTCGTGGAGAAGTCGCGCCATCGCTGCGATCGGATCGTCTCCACTATTGGTATGGACATGTTCAACTACCGCCCATAATCTGGGCTTGGTCTAGACCGCAGTACTGATCGCGACTCACGCAACTCACTGCATCCCACTGCACCCGCAGTGCCGCGGCGCGCGCACGGCTCACGGAACCCCCACGTTTCCCCTGGAGCGGCAGCATGCGAAACAAGAAGTTGTACGCGGCCATGCTCGGCGCCACCACGGTCGGGGCCTTCGCGCTCTCGTCCGGTGGTGCGAGCAGTCACGGCTACACCGACCTGCCCGCAAGCCGCCAGATCAACTGTGCCAAGGGCACGGTGAGCGGCTGCGGTTCCATCCAGTACGAACCCCAGAGCGTCGAGGGCCCCAAAGGCTTCCCGGCGTCAGGGCCGGCCGACGGCAAGATCTGCTCGGCGGGCATCAGCGGCTTCGACACGCTCAACCAGCCGAAGGCACCGGGCGGCGGCGCCTGGCCGACGACCAGTGTCAGCGCCGGTCAGAACTACACCTTCCGCTGGCAGTTCACGGCACGCCACCGCACCACCGACTTCAAGTACTACATAACCAAGCAGGGATGGGACGAGAGCAAGCCGGTGACCCGTGCCGCCCTCGACACGACCCCGTTCCTCAACGTCCCCTACAACGGCCAGCAACCGCCCGCCACGCTCTCGCACTCCGGGACGATTCCCGGCGGCAGGAGCGGACACCACGTGATCGTCGCGGTGTGGACGGTCCACGACACGGCGAACGCGTTCTACGCCTGCTCCGACGTCAAGTTCTGAGCAGGGCTTGAGGCTCTGGCGCACTCCCCACGGGTAGGTTCCGCGTACGCCGTCCATGACCAGGGCGGCGTGCGCGGGGCAGTACCAGCGACAGCCATCGGGGGATGCAGTGGAGTTCATGTTCTACGCCGTGCCGGCGTTGATGTGCGTCGGGGTGATCGCGATGGCGGTCACGGTGATCAGCCGCTATGCGCAGGTGCGGCAGGCGTGGTCGAGCGGTCTGACGGCGGAGGCGCGCTGCCTGCGCACGTACACCACGACGAGCCGCCACAGCGACAGCAGCCGCATCAGCACCACGCTGCACCATGTCTACGAGTTCACTCCGCCCGCGGGCCGTCCCGTCCGGTTCGAGGAGGAGAACGGCCCCGCGACGACCATCGAGGGCGACATCGTCACCGTGTACTACACGGCGGATCGCCCCGAGAGGGCCACGGCGCACGCGCCGGACCCCGCCAAGGGTGCGGCGGCGATGATCGGCGTGCTCTGCTTCCTCGGCGTCGTGCTCGCCTTCTGTATTTTCTTCATGGCGACGGCGCACGACATGTTCGCTTCGGCCGACATGTTCGACTCGGGTGACCCGTTCGACTCGGGTGACCCGTTCGGCCCGGACGACGGCTTCGAGTCGGAGCTGCCCTAGTCCTGCCTCAAGGCCCTCCTCATCTGACGGGCCATCAATTATGGTTCGCGGCCATGAAGTCCACCGGGAGTACCGTCGCGGAACTCGTACAGGCGCGCTGGGGCGACCACCGCCCCGGCCTGCGCTTCGAGCGCCAGGAGCTGACTCACCACCAGGTCGCGGCGGGCGCGGCGGCGAGGGCGGCGCTTCTGGCCGATCTGCTGCCCAGAGGGGCCGAGCCGCACGTCGGCGTCCTGCTCGACAACACCCCTGAATATCCACTGTGGTTGAGCGCTGCCGCGCTGGCGGGAGCGGCGGTGGCGGGCATCAACCCCACGCGCAGGGGTGCGGAACTGGCCCGCGACATCGTGCACACCGACTGCCGGGTCCTGATCACGGAACGGGCGCACCTCGCGCTCCTGGACGGCCTCCAACTCCCGGGCGTACGCATCCTGGTGACGGACACGGATGCGTACGGGGAGCTGCTGGCCCCCTATGCGGGCGCGCATCCGGAGATAGCGAGGGCGGCGGTCCCTTCGAGCCGCATGCTGCTCTACTTCACTTCCGGCTCGACCGGGGCGCCCAAGGCGGCGATCTGCAGTCAGGGCCGGCTCGCGGCGGCGGGGCAGTCCCTGGTCACCCACTTCCGGCTCGGCCCTGACGGGGTCCACTACATCTGCATGCCCATGTTCCACGGCAACGCGGTGATCGCGGACTGGGCGCCCGCGCTCGCGGCCGGGGCGGGGGTGGCGCTGCGGCGGCGCTTCTCGGCTTCGGCGTTCCTGGACGACGTACGGGCTCATGGGGCCACGTACTTCACGTACGTGGGCAGGGCGGTGCAGTACATCCTGGCCACGCCTGAACGTCCCGACGACACGGAGAACCCGCTCCGGATGGGTTTCGGCACGGAGGCCGGGGCGGTGGACGCGGAGCGCTTCGAGAAGCGGTTCGGCGTGCGGCTGGTGGAGGGTTACGGCTCTTCGGAGGGCGGGGCGGCGATCCAGCGGACGCCGGGGACTCCGGCCGGGGCGATCGGGCGGGCGGCGCCGGGGGATGAGCTGGCGGTGGTGGATCCCGGCACGCGCGAGGAGTGCCCGTCCGCTGTCTTCGCGGCGGACGGGCGGCTGCTGAACGGCGAGGAGGCGATAGGGGAGTTGGTGAACAAGGGGCGCACACCGTTCGAGGGGTACTGGCGGAACTCCGACGCGGACGCGGCGCGGCTTCGGGACGGCTGGTACTGGACGGGGGATCTCTTCTACCGGGACGCGGAGGGGTTCCTCTACTTCGCGGGGCGTACGGATGACCGGCTCCGCGTGGACAGCGAGAACTTGGCGGCAGCGATGATCGAGAACATCCTCGCGCGGTGGGAGGGGGCCGCGGGGGTGGCGGTGTACGCGGTTCCTGACCCTGTGGCGGGGGATCAGGTGATGGCCGCGGTTTCCCTCCGGGAGGGGGTGGAGTTCGACCCCTTGGCCTTCGCGGAGTTCCTCCTCTCCCAGCCGGACCTGGGGACGAAGATGGCGCCGCGCTTCGTGCGGGTGGTGGAGCGGATGCCGGTTACGGCCACCAATAAGGTGGCCCGCTCTGCTTTGCGTCGGGAGGGGTTCCGCTGTGGGGGGTCTGTGTGGTGGCGCCCCGATGCTGGGGCGGGGGCCTATCACCGCCTCACGCCGGGGGCCGTGGCTGAACTGCTTGGCCAGTACCGGGCCCAGGGCCGCGAGGGGCTGCTGCCGGGGCTGCCGGGCTGAGCCCGTCTTCGCTGCCGAAAAGCCTCTCCCGCCCACCCGCCCGTTCACCCCGCGTCCGACCCTGGACGAACGAGCTTTCCCGCCCACCCACCCGATTGCCCCGCATACCGTGGCCCCATGGCCAGGGACAGTGTGTGGGTGGGGCTTCGGGGGCGGGCCTATCTGGGGAGTAGTGCGCCCTGGAGGGGCGTCGTGTACCTCCTCGGGGGTGTTCTCCTGGGGAGCTTCGTTCTCGTGGGTGGCGTTCTCGCCCTCGTACTCTGCGCTGCCCTCGCCCTCGTCCTCGTGGGGCTCCCCCTCCTTCCCCTCCTCGCCCTCACCGGCATCCCCGTCGCCGCCCTCGAACGCCGCCGCCTCCGCCTCGTCGACCCCGCGCCCCCCGCCCTCACACCCCACCGCACCCCCGAAGCCCCCGGCATCCCCGCCTGGTTCAAGCTGCGCGTCAAGGAGCAGGCCACCTGGCGCGAGCTCGCGTACACCGTCCTGCTCGCCCTCGTCCTGTGGCCCCTCGACCTCCTCGTGCTCGCCTGCACCGTCGGCGCTCCCGCCCTCCTCATCGGCGCCCCCGCCCAACTCGCCTTCGACGGCGGCGAGATACGTGCCGCCAAGTTGTGGCTCGTCAGTGACTATCCGCACGCCTTCGCCATCGCCCTCCTCGGGGTCGCCCTGCTCGCCCCGCTGCTCTATCCCCTCGGCGCCTACGCCTCCGCCCGAGCAGCCCTCGCCCACCTCCTCCTCGCGCCCCGCGAGGCCGAGTTGGCCACCCAGCTGGCAGAAGTGACCCGCTCCAGGGCCCGCCTGGTCGACGCCTTCGAAGCGGAACGGCGCCGCATCGAGCGGGACTTGCACGACGGGGCCCAGCAGCGGCTCGTCGCGCTGAGCATGACCCTGGGGCTCGCGAGACTCGACGCCGCCCCCGGCAGCCCCCTCGCGGACCGGCTCGCCACGGCCCACGACGAGGCGGGGAACGTCCTCACGGAACTGCGCGAGCTCATCCGCGGCATCCACCCCCAGGTGCTTGTCGACTACGGCCTTGCCGCCGCCATCGAAGACGCCGCCGACCGCTCCCCGATCCCCGTCGCCACCGACCTGGACGGCCTGCCCCGCCTCCCCGAACCCGTTGAGTCCGCCGGGTACTTCGCCACTCGGGAAGCACTTACCAACATCGCGCGTCACAGCAACGCGCCCCGCGCGCACATCAGGGCCCGCCACGAGCGGCAAGAAGCCCTCCGCATCGACGTGCGCGACGAGGGCGACGGCGGCGCGGACCCGGCCCGCGGCACCGGCCTGACCGGCCTGGCGGACCGGATCGCGGTGCTCGATGGCACACTGACGGTCACCAGCCCGCCCGGTGGCCCGACCGTACTGTCCGTGGAGATCCCGTGCCGAGCCCAGCACCCCCCGGCCCCCCTCAGCGACTGAGAATCGTCGTCGCCGAGGACAGCGTGCTGCTGCGCGAGGGACTCATCGGTCTGCTCGCCCGCTTCGGCCACGACGTACCGGCCGCGCTCGGTGACGCGGAAGGGCTGCGCGCCGCCGTCGAGGCGCACGAACCGGACCTCGTCCTCACCGACGTCCGCATGCCGCCCACTTTCCAGGACGAGGGCCTGCGCGCGGCCCTCGCCCTGCGCGCCGAACGGCCGAAGCTTCCGGTCCTGGTGCTCAGCCAGTACGTGCAACGTTCGTACGCCGCCGAGCTCCTGGACACCGGCGACGGCACCGGCGTCGGCTATCTGCTCAAGGACAGGGTGGGCCAGGTCGAGCAGTTCGCCGACGCGGTCACGCGGGTCGCGGACGGCGGCACGGTCGTGGACCCGGAAGTCGTACGCCAGTTGATCAGGCGCCGCCGCGACCCCCTCGAACAGCTCACGCCGCGCGAGCGCGAGGTGCTCGGCCTGGTGGCCGAGGGCAGGTCGAACGCGTCGATCGCCGCCGAACTCGTGGTCAGCGAGGCGGCGGTGGGCAAACACATCGGCAACATCCTCGGCAAACTGGACCTGCCGCCCGGAGACGGAACCCACCGCAGGGTGCTCGCGGTCCTTGCGTACCTGCGGGCCTGAGCCCGGAAGCGCTTGGCGGCGCCCGGAAGCATGCATCATGCACCGGCCACCGGTCCGGTCCATTACGATCCTGAACCATGAGCACGTCAGACCAGATACGGGCAGGCCTCACGCCGCGCCAGGCCCGGCGCATACGGATCGCCGCGGCCTCGGTGCTGATGGCCGCGGCGGCCGTAGTGCTCGCCGTACGCCTGGCGAGCCGGTCGTCCGTCCTGGTCGTGGGGGTGTACGGGCTGCTGCTCGTCCTCTGCGGCCTGGTGATCGAACTCAGCAGGCGCGGTCGGACCCGGCTCGGCAGCTATCTCCTCGCCGTCGGCCTGGTGGCCGCCCTGGTCATGGACTGGGTGGTGCTTGCCTGACCGCTTGGTCGACCGGTACGGGGCCGGCGGACGGAGCTTCCTCGCGGAGCCCGTACCGCTCATGGAGCTTCCGCATCCGCCGCGGCGCCCACCAGGCGCGGCGGCCGAGCAGCGTCATCGTCGCCGGGACGAGGAACATCCGCACCACGGTCGCGTCGATGAGCACCGCGAGCGTCAGGCCGAGCCCGATCTGCAGGATCGGTGAGAAGCCACCGGTCATGAAGCCGCCGAAGACGATCGCGAGCAGCAGCGCCGCACAGCTGACGACGCGGCCCGAGCGGCGCAGTCCCTCCACGACGGCGGCACGGTGGTCGCCGGTCTCCAGCCACGTCTCCCGCATCCGGGACAGGATGAACAGCTCGTAGTCCATGGCGAGCCCGAACGCGATCGCGATGATCAGCGGCGGCGCGGTCAGACTCAGCGCCCCGAGCTCCTCACCGCCGAGCAGCCCCGCGAGATGCCCGTCCTGGAACACCCACACGACGACGCCGAGCGCGGAGCCCAGGCTGAGCAGGGTGGTGGCGAGCGTACGCAGCGGGAGCAGCAGCGAGCCGGTGAAGGAGAAGAGCAGGACGAACAGGCCGGCCAGGACGGTGAGTACGGCCCAGGGCGCGCGCTCGGCGAGCATCGAGCGGAAGTCGACGAGGCTCGCGGCGTTGCCCGTGACCTGGATGGGCTCGTCGCCACGGAGGTCGCGCACCTGCTCCACGAGCCGGGTGGCGGTGGGGCCGTCGACCGAACCGTCCGGGGTCAGTTCGAGCAGGACCGTGCCGTCGGAGAGCCGCTCGCGGTCGGCCGCCCTGATCCCGGGCAGGGCCCGGATCTTGCCCTCGCAGTCGGGGTCGGAGCCCGACCCGATGAGCACCTGGACGGGGTCGGTGTCCGTCCCCGCCGGATAGTGCTCGCGCACGGTGTCGTACAGCTGCCGCGCCTCGGTGTCGTGCGGGAGCTGCCGGGCGTCCCCGATGTTGATCCGCATCCCGAAGGCGGGCAGCGCGAGGAGGGCGAGTACGGCTACGACGGCGGCGATCACGGCCAGGGGGCGCCGGGCGGAGAAGAGGGCGAGGCGGGCGAAGAAGGCGCCGGGTTCGGACGCGGTGCCGGACTTGCGTCGCCACCAAACCCCCTTACCTGTACGGTACTTGGCGCCCGAGGGCGCGATCTTCCCGCCGAACAGCGCGAGCAGCGCGGGCAGCAGCGTCAGGGCCGCCAGCATGTCGACGACGACCACCGCGCCGGCCGCGAGGCCCATGCTGCGCAGGAACGGGCTGGGGAACCAGACGAGCCCCGACAGGCTGATGGCCACCGTCAGGCCGGAGAACAGGACGGTGCGTCCGGCGCGGGCGACGGTCGCGTGCACCGCCTGCGCCACGTCGTCCGTCCTTCCTCGTTCCTCGCGGAAGCGGATCACCATCAGGAGCGCGTAGTCGACGGCGAGGCCGAGGCCCAGCATGGTGACGATCTGGACGGCGTAGACGGAGATCTCGGTGAACTGGCTGAAGCCGTAGAGGGTCAGGAAGGCACCGGCGACGCCGCTCACGGTGACCAGGAGCGGGAGCCCCGCGGCCCGCAGCCCGCCGAAGATGAGCAGGAGGACGACCAGCACGGCGGGCAGGGTGATCAACTCGGCCTGCGCCACATCCTCTTGGGCCCTGCCGCCCATCTGCTCACCGAGCAGCGGCCCGCCGCTCACCGCCACGTCACCGGCGGTGATCTCGCGGATGCGGTCGGCCGCGTCGCCGACGGCCTCTTCCTCGGCGTCGTCGTCGAGGCCGCCCTTGAGCGTGACCGGGATGAGCAGGGCCTTGCCGTCCTGGGCGACCAGGCCCCTGGTGGTGTACGGATCCGGCACCTGGGCGATGCCCGGATGCTTCCGTACGTCGGCCACCGCATCGCCCACCTGCGAGCGGATCTGCGGGGTGTCGACGGCGGGAGCCGACACGACGGCGCTGAAGTCGTCGCCGTCCGGGGTGAGTTCGGCGAGGCGTTCCTCGGCGACGACCGACTCGCTGCCGGGCACGTCTTCGACCGACGAGGTCAGGTCGCCGAAGACCCGGGTGCCGAAGCCGAGGCCCAGGACGAGGAGCAGAAGCCAGATGAGGACGACGGTCTTGGGGCGTTGGGTCGCTGTACGGGCGAGGGCGGCGAGCATGGCTGGCGCCTCCTTGGAGGATTCCGGGTTACCGCCCCTCAGAGTCGTCCTCGCCCGCCCGTGGCGGATCGCCGTGGTGGGTGGTCTTGCGGCCTCCCTCGCGTGGGCCAGGTCTCCGTCGCGCGGGGGAGTTTCAGCCTGTCCGGCGTTTGAGGACGAACTCGGCGAAGCCGGTGACTGACGGCGCGTGTAGGTCCGGTGCGCGTATACGACCGGGGCGCCCGCGCCAGGACCTAGCTCCCGGGAACCACGAGCCCCGTCTCGTACGCGCAGATGACCGCCTGCACCCGGTCCCGCAGCGCCAGCTTCGACAGGACGTTGCTGACATGCGTCTTCACCGTGTGCTCGCTGACCACGAACGACGCCGCGATCTCCGCGTTGGAGAGCCCCCGGGCAAGGAGCCGCAGCGTCTCCTCCTCGCGGGCCGTGAGCACCGCGAGGCGTTCGGAGGGCGACACGGCAGGCGCGTCGGCCTCCGTGCGGCGGCGCCGGACCACGTCCGCCACCAGGCGCCGCGTCACCGAGGGCGCGAGCAGGGAGTCCCCGGCCGCCACGACGCGCACCGCGTGCACCAGGTCGTCCCTGCGGACGTCCTTGAGCAGGAAGCCGCTCGCCCCCGCGTAGAGCGCCTCGTACACATACTCGTCGAGGTCGAACGTGGTGAGCATGACGACCCGGCAGCTGGACTGCGCGCACACCTGGCGGGCCGCCTCGATGCCGTCCATCCCCGGCATCCGGATGTCCAGGAGGATGACGTCGGGCGCGTGCCGGCGCACCGCTGCCACCGCCTCCGCGCCGTCACCCGCCTCCGCCACCACCTCGATGTCGGGCTGCGCCTCAAGGATCATGGAGAAGCCGCTGCGCACCAGCTCCTGATCGTCGGCGACCGCCACCCGGATGCTCATCCCCCAAGGATGCCGTGGGCAGCCGTACGGCGACACGGAATCCACCATCGGGTCCGTCACCGGCTTCGGCGGTGCCACCGCACGCGGCGGCGCGTTCATGGATGCCGACGAGGCCGTGACCCGCGCCGTCCGAGGCGGAGAGCCCGGTTCCGTCGTCCTGGACCAGAATGCTCAATTCGCTACCTGTCCAGCTGAGTTGAATGCTGACAGCGCTCGCCCCCGCGTGCTTCACACAGTTGGTCAGCGCCTCCTGGACGATGCGGTACGCGGCCACCTCGACGTCGGGGGCCAGCGGGAGAGGACGGCCTTCCTCCCTCAACTCCACGCGCGGACCCGTGCGTTCGACCAGCGCGGCGAGTGCCGGGAGCGCCGCGAGCGTCGGCTGCGGCACGCGTCCGCCGTCCGGGGGCGACGACTCCCTCAGTACGCCCAGGATCCGCCGCAACTGCTCCATCGCGTCGCGTCCCGCACCGGCGATCGCGTCGAACGCCCCCACCGCGCGGTCGGGGTCGCTGCGGACGACCACGGGGCCCGCCTCCGCCTGGACCACCATCAGGCTCACCGCGTGGGCGAGGATGTCGTGCATGTCGCGGGCGATCCTGGACCGCTCCTGGCTGACCGCTCGCGCCGTCTCGGTGGCGCGCTCCCGCTCCAGGCGCCGGGCCCGGTCCTCCAGGGCCGCGGTGTACGCGCGCTGCACACGGGCGAAGGCTCCGAGGGCGTACGCGCTGATGAGGCTGAGCAGGTGGAAAGGGTACTCGTACGGCTCCGCGTGCTCCTTGAAGGCCATCGTGACGGCGGCCCCCGTCAGCCACCCGGCGAGCATGACGCGCCGTTTCAGCGGGGTGCTCAGGGCGGCCACGGTGTAGAGGGCGACCATGCCGCCGAAGCAGACGTCGGGCGGCGGCCGGTGGTAGAGCGCCATGGCGGGCGTGAAGAAGGCGATCACGGCGGCGCAGGCGAAAGGCGCGAGGCGCCGCCAGATCAGCGGCACCGCGGTACCGGCGCCGAGGGCGAACCCGGCGGCGCTCAGCTCGTCGCCCCCCTCGTCGGGGAACAGGAACTGGAGCGACACGGCGAACAGCACCAGGGCGGCGAGAGCGGTGTCCACGACGTAGGGGTGGGTGGTGCGCAGCCGGGACAGCGCGGGGAAGGGACGTCGCATCGGGCGGCTCCTCGGGGCAGGAGGGCCGTGCCAGTATCGCGGCGGCCCCGCGGCGCTGTCCTCACCGGTGCGGGGGATATACGGAACGAAGGGGTATGCGGAACGAGAGAAGCCCCTCGCTTCCGCGAGGGGCTTCTCTCTGTCTGTGCGCCGCCAGGGACTCGAACCCCGGACCCGCTGATTAAGAGTCAGCTGCTCTAACCAACTGAGCTAGCGGCGCCTGCTGACTCGAAAATAATACCTGGTCCCGGAGGGTGCTCCGGACCGGCCGTGAGGTGTGCCTAGATCGCCAGCGAGAGCAGTACCGGCGCCGCCCCGCGGTTGAGCGTCTGGGCCGCCTCCCGGAGCCGGTGCGCGTGCTCCACCGGCAGGGAGAGCGCCAGGCAGCCGACCGCGGAGCCCGCGGTGATGGGGACGGCGGCGCAGACCGTGCCGACCGCGTACTCCTGGAGGTCGAGGACCGGGACCGTGGCGGGCTGGGCGGCGAGGCGGTTCAGGAGGACCCGCTCGTTCGTGATCGTCCGCGAGGTGAGGCGGGCCATCTTGTGGCGGGAGAGGTGATCCCTGCGGCCGTTCAGGTCGAGCTGGGTCAGCAGGCTCTTGCCGACCGCGCTGGCGTGCGCGGAGGAGCGGAAGTCCACCCACTCGTTGACCTTGGGGGTGCGGGGGCCGTCCGCGAAGTCGGTGATCTTGATTTCGCCGTCCTCGTACCGGCTGATGTAGACGGCGGCGCCGATCGAGTCGCGCAGGCCGTCGAGCGTCACCCTGAGCTTGTCCCGCAGGGCCTGGTCACGGCGGTGGGCCGAGCCGAGGCGGGTGAGGGATTCGCCGGTCACGTACGCACCGTCGGCGACCTGCTTGACGTATGCCTCGCGGCGCAGCATGCGCAGCAGGGGGGCGAGCTGGGGTGCGGGCAGTTTGGTCTGCCGGGCGAGCTCGACGTCGGTGACGCCGCCCTCGTGCCTGGCGACGATTTCGAGCACTCGCAGGGCGCTCTGCACAGAGTGCTGCGGCGTCGTCGGCTCGTGCTTCAGCGCCACGGCTTCCCCCTGCGTGGAACGGTTCCGGACAGCTGGGCTCCGTCCCACGATAGCCGCCAAGAGGTCGATATGGAGCGGCTGTTGACGAGATTGGCGGCGCGCCCCGGCTCTGTCAGCAGGAACGCGCCACCCTGGCATATGCCAGCGTCACCACCCAAGGCCATAGCCTGCGTGATTACGGAACGCGGTCACAGGACTGCGCTGAGGAACTCCCGGGTCCGCTCGTGCTCCGGCTCCGTGAAGATCTTCTCCGGCGTCCCGGCCTCGATGACCCGGCCCGAGTCGAACATCAGGACCTGGTCCGAAATGTCACGGGCGAAGTTCATCTCGTGGGTCACGCACAGCATCGTGATGTCCGTGGTGTGCGCGATGTCCCTGAGGACGTCGAGGACGCCCGCCACCAGCTCGGGGTCGAGCGCGGACGTGACCTCGTCCAGGAGCAGCACCTGCGGACGCATCGCCAGGGCGCGCGCGATGGCCACGCGCTGCTGCTGGCCGCCGGAGAGCTGCGTCGGGTAGGCGTCGCAGCGGTCCCCGAGGCCGACCAGGTCGAGCAGCTCGCGCGCCCGCTGCTCCGCCTCGTCCTTGGGCAGGCCGAGGACGTTGACCGGCGCCTCCATGATGTTGCGCAGGACCTTCATGTTCGGGAAGAGGTTGAACTGCTGGAAGACCATCCCGATGTTCTTGCGGACCTCGCGGATGTGCTTCTCGCCCGCCGGGACGAGCTTGCCGTTCTTCTCCTCGTGCATGAGGTAGTTGCCGCCCACCTTGATGGTGCCCTGATCGGGCTTCACCAGGGTCATCAGGAGGCGCAGGATCGTGGTCTTGCCGGAGCCGGACGGGCCGATCAGGGTGACGTGCTTGCCGGAGTCCACGGAGAAGTCCAGCTCGTCGAGGACGGTGTTCGAGCCGTAGCGCTTGACCACCTTGTCGAAGCGGATCAGCTCGCTGCCGTCCACGGCCGGGTTGGGGATTTCCTGGGAAGTGCTGCTGTCAGCGGACAAGACGACGCTCCAAAACTCGCAGAAGAAGAGAGGCCGGGTAGGCGATGACGATGAAGGCGACGCCGACGATGCTGATGGCCTCGTAGGTGAAGGTCGCCTGGCTGTACCCCTGGGCCTGGCCCAGCATGTCGAGCGCGCCGATGGCAGCCATCTGCGGCGACTCCTTCAGCATGACGATCACGTAGTTGCCGAGCGCGGGGACCACCCGGCGCACGGCCTGCGGCAGGATCACAGCGGTCCAGGTGCGCTGCTTGGTGAGGCTGAGCGCGGTGGCCGCCTCCCACTGCCCTTCCGGGACACCCTCGATGCCCGCCCGGTACACCTCGGAGGTGTACGTCGAGTAGTGCAGACCGAGCCCGACGATGCCCGTGACGAGCGGCGACATGGACGGGCCCCACTCCGGCACCACGTAGAAGAGGAAGAACAGCTGGACCAGCAGCGGAGTGTTCCGGATGAACTCGGTGAACACCGTCACCGGCCAGCGGATCCATTTCTTCTCCGACCGCTGCGCGATGGCCCAGACCATGCCGAGCGAGAAGGCGATCAGGGTGCCGAAGAACAGCGCCTTGAGCGTGATCCACACGCCGTCCCAGAAGAGGGGCATGAAGTCATCGACGTTCTGCCAATCCCAGTTCACTTGGCACCCCCCGCGCCGGTGACGACGTCGATCGACGACTTGGAGCGGATCCCGCTGAACAGGCCCAGCTTCTCGGGAGCCTGCCCCACGCCCTTCTTGGCGTGCCGCTCAAGGAGCCGCATGCCGCGCGTGAGGATGAACGCGAACACGAAGTAGAGCGCGAGCAACAGCGTGTAGATCGGCCCACTTTCGGTCGTGACGAGACGGAGCAGATCGCCGGCGAAGGTCATGTCGGCCACCGCGATGAGGGAGACGAGGGACGTGCCCTTGAGCAGCTCGATCAGCAGGTTGTTGAAGGGCGGCAGCATCTCGGGCCAGGCCTGCGGCAGTTCGATGCGGCGCAGCCGCTGCAGCGGCGTGAAGTTCAGGGCGATGCCCGCCTCGCGCTGCGCCTGCGGCACCGCGGCGAGCGCGCCGCGCACGATCTCGGAGGCGTACGCCCCGTAGGTGATGCCCAGGGCGATGACACCCGCGAAAAGCGGCTCGAAGCTGATCTGGAACAGCGCGGGCACCGTGAACGCGATCCAGAACATGAAGACCAGCGACGAGGTGCTGCGGAAGATCTCGAAGTACGTTCCGGCCAGGAAGCGCACGATCCAGAGACGGGACGTGCGGAGCACCCCGATGGGGAAGGCGATCACGAAGGCGAGGGCCGCGCTGAGGACGGTGACCTGCACGGTGATCCAGACGCCGGGCAGGAACCAGTTCTCGAGGAACTGTGACGACATCATCAGGAGGCTCCCTTCACAGGGGGGCACAACTTCTCGGCCGTCAGATCGGTCATCTCGGTCTCGGTGAACCCGAACGGCTTGACGATCCTGAGCAGTTCACCGCTCTCCTTGAGCTTGTGCAGCTCCTTGTTGAAGGCGTCCCGCAGGTTCTTCTCGTACAGCCTGAAGGCGAAACCACCCGCTCCGTAGGCCGGTTCGCCGTCGATGATCGGCTGGAAGGGCTTCGTCGCCTCCACCCGCGGATTGCCCTTGACCACGTCGCGCACGGTGACCGCGGTCCCGGCGAAAGCGTCGACCCGGCCGAGCGCGACGGCGTCGGCGCCCGCCACCTGGTCGGGCACCACGAGGACGGATTTCACGCCGTTCGCCTCGGCGGTGGCGATCTGCGCGTAGGCCGTACCGCTCGCCAGCTTCAGGCCCTTCTTGGCGATGTCCTCATATTTCTTGATGCCGTGCGGATTGCCCTTCTTCACGATGAAGGAGTCGAGCATCAGGTAGTCGGGGTCGGAGAACAGCACCCGCTCGCAGCGCGTCGGGTTGATGTACATGCCCGCCGAGACCACGTCGAACTGCCGGGCCTGGGTCAACCCGGGGATCAGCGCACCGAACTTGGTGGGCACCGCCTTGACCCTGGGCACACCGAGGCGAGGGAAGATCACCTTGGCGATTTCCGGTGCCTCGCCGGTCACCTCGCCGTTCTTGTCGATGTACCCGAACGGGACCTCGCCCGCGACACCGATCCTGACCTCGCCGGTGTCACGCAGCCGGTCCAGCAGATCTCCGCCCTCGACCTTCCCTTCCTCAGGCACCCGGCTGCAGGCCGCGCCCCCGAATACGCCCAGTGCCGCCACGCCCGCTCCGGTGAGCAGAGAGCGGCGGCGGACTGCTTTGCCGATGAATCCCTCGTTGTTCCCAAGTGGTGGAGCCATGGGCGCGCGGCTACCCGACTCGACACAAGATATGCGGGCCAATTTCAGCCCCTGATGCAATCGTTGTCCTCTTGACCCAGGGAGGAGCATGGGACACATGGCAGACCGATTCATCGAAGTCTCCCTCGCCAAGCGGGGAGTTCAGTGCACGGCAAAGCTGCTCGACGACCGGGCCCCGTTGACCTGTGCGGCGGTGTGGGAGGCGCTTCCGCTCAGCGAGGACGTCTATCACGCGAAGTACGCCCGCAATGAGATCTACGCCCTCTTTCCGGCTTTCGCGGACCGCGAGCCGCCCCTGGAGAACCCGACAGTCACCCCCATTCCCGGCGACCTCTGCTATTTCTCCTTCAACGGGACACAGCTGGGCACGCAGGCCTATGGGTACGAACCGGCCGCGGACGTCAAGGCGGGCGCCACGGTCGTGGACCTCGCCCTCTTCTACGAGCGCAACAACCTGCTGCTCAACGGAGACGTGGGCTGGGTCCCCGGCATCGTCTGGGGCCAGGTGGTCGACGGCCTCGACCGGATGGCCGAGGCCTGCAACGACCTGTGGCGCGGCGGCGCGCAGGGCGAGACGCTGAATTTCCGCAGAGCGTAGCTCCCGCCTGCGGGTTCAGACAGCGGCGGGCGGCGCGATCCCCGCGCTGCCCGCCTCGTACAGCGCGTGCGCGGCCCGCAGGACGAGTACGTCCGCGTGCCGCGCCGCCACGATCTGCACCCCGATGGGCAGCCCATCGCCGTCCACCCCGCAGGGGACGGTCGCGGCCGGCTGCTGCGTCATGTTGAAGGGGTACGTGAAAGGCGTCCATCCCGTCCACCGACGATGGCCGGAACCTTTCGGTACCTCCGCCCCCGCCTCGAACGCGGTGATCGGCAACGTCGGAGTGACCAGAAGGTCGTACGTCTGGTGGAAGCGGCCCATGCGACGGCCGAGCTCCATGCGTACGTCAACTGCGGCAAGGTAGTCGAGCGCGCTGTACCGTGCGCCCTGCGCACAGATCTCGCGCAGCCCCGGGTCGAGCAACTCCCGCCGGTCGGGCGGCAGATGCTGGGTCACCCGCGCGGCGCCGCTGAACCACAGCGTGTGGAAGGCCTCCACCGGATCCGTGAAGTCCGGGTCGGTCTCCTCGACGTACGCACCCTGCGCCGCGAGGGCCTCCACCGCATGCCGCACCGCGGCGGCGACCGCGGGCCGCACCGCGACCTGGCCGCCGAGCGAGGGCGAGTACGCGATGCGCAGGCCGCGTACGCCGCCTGCGATACCCGCCCGGAAGCCGTCCGTCACCGGGCCGAGCTGCGACCAGTCGCGCGTGTCGGGGCCGCTGATGACGTCCATCAGGAGCGCCGCGTCCGCCGCGTCCCGCGTCATGGGCCCGACGTGCGCCAGCGTGCCGAACGCGGACGCGGGGTACAGCGGCACCCTGCCGTACGTCGGCTTCAGCGCGAAGATCCCGCAGAAGGCACCCGGGATCCGCACCGAGCCGCCGCCGTCCGTGCCGAGCGACACCGGCGCCGCGCCGAGCGCCACGGCCGCCGCGCTGCCGCCGCTGGATCCGCCCGCGGTGCGCGAGGTGTCGTACGGATTGCGTGTGATCCCGCTCAGCGGGCTGTCCGTGACGCCCTTCCAGCCGAACTCGGGCGTAGTCGTCTTGCCGATGAACACCGCGCCGTGCTCACGGAGCCGCGCCACCGACGGCGCGTCCTCGTCCCAAGTCCCTTCCGTGCTGACGGCCTTCGAGCCCCGCAGCGTCGGGCCGCCCCGCTGCAGCAGGATGTCCTTGACCGAGACCGGAACCCCCTCAAGGAGACCGCGCGGCTCACCGCGCCGCCACAGCTCGGCGCTCGACTCGGCCTGCGCGAGGGCCTCGTCGGCGTCGACGCGCACGAAGGCGTTCACCGCGGGCTGCACCTCCTCGGCCCTGCGCAGCGCCGCCCGTGTCGCGTCGACCGGACTGAATTCGCCCTTGCGATAGGCCTCGACGAGTTGTACCGCGGTGAGATCCGTGAGCTCGGTCATGCACGCTCCTCAGGGGGTGGGACGTGACTTTCGGCAGTGATCAACTCCCGGGTACATACCCGCGTTTCTTGTCGACCACGTTGGAAAGAGGCCGCCCGGCGGCCCACTCCTCGTACAACTCCACGAACTGCGCGCCCAGTTCATCGCGCCAGCCCACCGTGTCGCCGCTCATGTGCGGGGAGACGAGGAGACCCGGCGCCGTCCACAGCGGGCTGTCCGCCGGCAGCGGCTCGTGCTCGAAGACGTCGAGCGCCGCGCCCGCGATCCACCGCTTCGACAGGGCGGCCGCGAGATCGTCCTCCACGACGAGCGCGCCGCGCCCGATGTTGATGAAGCGCGCCGACGGCTGCATCATCCCGAAGCGCCGCTCGTCGAACATGCCGCGCGTGTCGTCCGTGAGGGGCGCCGCGCACACCACCCAGTCGGCGCGCGCCATCAGCCGGTCGAGTTCGTCCGGGCCGTGGACGCCGTTCCGCGCGCTGCGCCCCACCAGGGCGGTGATGATCCCGAGCCCCTTCAGCATGCGGACGATGGCGTGTCCGATCGGCCCCGAACCCACGACACACGCGCGCGTACGGGCGACTCGCTGGGTCTCGCGGTGCTGCCAGGCGCGCTCGCCCTGGAGCTGGAGGGTGCGCGGCAGGTCCTTGGCCATGGCGAGGACGAGAGCGGCCACGTACTCGGCGATCGGCTGGTCGAAGACGCCGCGGGCGTTGGTGACCAGCGTGTCGGACTCGGCGAGCTCCGGGCACATGAGGCGGTCCACGCCCGCGCTCGCGGTGTGCACCCAGCGGGGCCGCGGCCCCTCGCCCGGCCAGGCGAGCCGCACCGCGTCCGAGAGGAAGTCCCATACGAGGAGCACATCGGCGTGGGGGAGTTGGGCCGCCAGGGTGTCCGCGTCCGCGTGCAGGATCCGGGCGCGCCCGGTGAGGCTGCCGAGGCGGGGTGCCGGAGCTGGGGACGGGGCATCAAGGACAAGAACGGTTGGTTCGGACATCGCGCCGGGCGTCGGATCAGACGTTGATTCGGACATCGAGGAGAAACCGTTTCGCAATGAGAGTCCGCTTCCCTGAGTTGTGTCGGCCAGAGCCGTCTGAGATGCGCGGATTGACCACGCTCGCACCTGAAACTACCTTCGTCAACAGAGGTGCTCTATCACAAGCACCCCACGGCTGAGTACTCTCCGTACGAGGTCATAGCACGCTCTGTAGCGCTTTCTTGGCGCCTTCTGCCCCGTCCCGACGTCCCGGCGCGTCGCCGGCACCGCATCTCCCGGCCCCCGGCCGGTCCCTCCACTGCACGCACGCACGAACTTGGGGCCTGCTCATGGACGTCTCCTTCCTCGGCGGACCACACCCTCAACGAGGTGTGGGTGTCGTCGCCCCTTTCGACTTCGCCCTCGACCGGGAGCTCTGGCGCTGGGTGCCCGACGAGGTCTCCCTCCACCTGACGCGCACCCCGTACGTGCCCGTCGAGGTAAGCCTTGACCTGGCACGACTCGTCAGCGAGCACGAAACGCTCGGCGAGGCGGTGCGAGCGCTGAGCGCCGCCGAACCCGAAGTCCTCGCGTACGCCTGCACTTCGGGAAGCTTCGTCGGCGGCATCGCGGGCGAGCGCGCGATGTGCGAGGCCATGACCCGCGAGGGCGCGGTCTCCGCCGTCACCACCTCGGGCGCGCTGCTCGAAGCGCTCGACGATCTGGGCGCGCGGCGCATCGCGCTCGTCACGCCCTACACCTGGTCGGTGACCCAGTCCCTGGAGCACTACCTGGGCGAATCGGGTGTGTCCGTCACCGGGCGCGCCTACCTGGGCCTGACCAGGCACATCTGGAAGGTTCCCTACAAGGACGTGGCGGAGATGGCGCGGCGGGCGGTGCTCGGCGGGGCCGACGCGCTCTTCATCAGCTGCACCAATCTCGCGACGTACGACGTCATTCCGCAGCTGGAGGCCGAGCTGCGGATGCCGGTGATCTCCGCGAACCAGGTGACGATGTGGTCCGCCCTGCGCCGTCTGGGTACGCATGCGGTAGGGCCCTACCAGGCGCTGATCAATCCGAGTGCGAGGCCGGGCGCGGGTCCGGTCGCCTCGCCGGGCGAGCTGCCCGGCGTCGTACCGCTCGATCCGCCCCAGGGTCTGCCCGAAGGACCACCAACGCTGCCTTGAAGGAGGCTGGAAGTGACCGCACTTGGTTTCCTCTATCCGGGTCACTCGGCTGAGGACGACTACCCCCGCATGGAGCAGATGCTGGGGAGTGACGTCCGGCTGCAGGTCGTCCACACCGACATCGGCGAGGACGCGCACCGGGTCGACGCCCTCCTGGAGATGGGGTCGCCGAAACGGCTCGCCGCCGGGGTCGAGGAGCTGCGCCTGTCCGGCGCGGAGGCCGTGGTGTGGGCGTGCACCAGCGCGAGCTTCGTCTTCGGCTGGGAGGGGGCGCACGACCAGGTCCGCGCCCTGGCCCGGTCGGCGGGCCTGCCGGCGTCCAGTACGTCCTTCGCGTTCGCCCACGCGGCACGTGAGGTGGGGGCGGGCAGGGTCGCGGTCGCCGCGACGTATCCGGAGGACGTGGCGGGGCTCTTCGCCTCGTTCCTGAAGGCGTCCGGCGTGGAGGTCGTGTCGACGCAGGGGAACGGCATCATCACGGCGGCGGAGGTGGGTACGTGGGGGTGGCAGGAGGTCAGGGCCATGGCCCACGCGGGCGACCACCCCGACGCGGAGGCGCTCCTGCTCCCCGACACGGCGCTGCACACGGCGGCGTACGTGAAGGACCTGGAGCAGGACCTGGGCAAGCCGGTCCTGACGGCGAACCAGGTCACGGTCTGGGAAGCCCTGCGCCTGGCCTCCCGCCGGGTAAACGCACCCTCGCTGGGCGCCCTGTTCACCAAGGAGCCGGTGGTACAGGCCCGGGACTAGGGTCCGGCTCGGGGGGTGCGGCTGTTCGCTGGTCGCTGCGGGGCAATCGGGTGGGTGGGCGGGAAAGGCCTGTTTCGGCAAGGACCAGCCGCGGGGCGAAAAATCACACCCAGGCAGCCCCGCGCCCCGCGCCCCGCACCCCTACGGGAATAAAGCGGAGCCCGCCTCCTGTTGCACGGCGGAGTAGGAGAAACGCACCGCGCAGCAGGAGGCAGGACCCCCGTGACAGTGGACCCGAGCGACGACATTCGCGGTGAGCGGTACGGCAGCGCGCCGGTTCCGCTCTCCGTCCTTGACCTGGTGACCGTGGGTGCGGGGCGGACCGCCAGCGATGCCCTGAAGAAGAGCGTGGAGATCGCCAAGCTGGCGGAGGGGCGGGGCTACCACCGCTACTGGGTGGCCGAGCACCACTCCATGCCGGGAGTGGCCTCCTCCTCCCCGGCGGTCATCCTCGCCCACCTCGCCGCCCACACGGAGCGGATCCGCCTCGGCTCGGGCGGCGTCATGCTCCCCAACCACGCCCCCCTCGTCATCGCGGAGCAGTTCGGCACCCTGGAGGCCATGGCCCCGGGCCGCGTCGACCTGGGCCTGGGGCGCGCCCCGGGCACGGACGGCGCGACCGCCGCCGCCCTGCGCAGGACGGACCGTCTGAACGAAGGCGCCGACGACTTCCCGCAGCAGCTCGCCGAGCTGACCCGCTTCCTGGACGACGACTTTCCCGACGGGCACCCGTACGGCCGCATCCACGCCGTCCCCGGCCCGATCCAGGCCACCTCACCCGGCGGCGTACAGTCCCCGCACCGCCCGCCCCTGTGGCTGCTCGGCTCCTCCGGGTTCAGCGCCCGCCTCGCGGGAGTCCTCGGCCTGCCCTTCGCCTTCGCGCACCACTTCTCCGCGCAGAACACGATCCCGGCCCTCGACCTCTACCGCGAGTCCTTCAAGCCTTCCGCCGTTCTCGATGCTCCCTATGCCCTCATCGGCGTCTCGGCGTTGGCCACCGATGACGAGAACGAAGCCCGGCGTCAAGTCCTCGCCGCCGCACTGAACATGGTCCGGCTGCGCACCGGAAAGCCGGGGCTCGTCCCGACCCCCGAGGAAGCCGAGGCGTACGAATTCAGTGAGCTGGAGCGGGAGTTCGTCAACAGCTGGAACTCCAACGTCATCCACGGCACCGCCGACCAGGTCCGCACCGGCCTCGACGACCTCGCCAAGCGCACCGGCGCCGACGAGATGATGCTCACGGCCAACGCGCACAGCGGCGAAGTGCGCCTTCGCTCCTACGAGTTGATCGCGGACGCCTACGGGCTCCCCGCCGCGTAGCGGTCAAGCGGCTCAACCGGCCGCGAGCAGAGCGGAGATACGATCCGGCGCCACCGGGCGGGAGTACAGCCACCCCTGCCCGGTGTCGCACCCGATCCGCCGCAGCCGCGCCGCCTGGGACGTGGTCTCCACGCACTCGGCGGTGACGGTCAGGCCGAGCCGGTGCGCGAGTTGCACCAGGGCTTCGACGATGACCTCGTCGGCGGGGTTGATGTGTGCCTCGCCCGCTTCCGCGTCGTACTGGAAGCCGCGTACGAAGGAGCCGTCCAGTTTGAGGACGGAGACCGGTAGCCGGCTCAGGTACGCGAGGTTCGAGTACCCCGTGCCGAAGTCGTCGATGGCGATCCGCACCCCCATGTCGCTGAGCGACTGGAGTGCCTGCAGCGGCCGGCCCGCCGAGCCCATCACCGCCGACTCGGTGAGCTCCAACTGGAGCAGTTCGGGGGAGAGTCCGGTCTCGGCGAGGATCTCCGCGACGTCGGCCACCAGGTCCGAGTCCCACACCTGGCGCACCGCGACGTTGACGCTCACGAAGACCGGCGGCCGCTCCGGGTGGTCCAGCTGCCACTGCCGGGCCTGGCGGCACGCCGTCCGCAGCACCCAGCGGCCCAGCTGCACGATCGAACCGTCCTCCTCCGCCAATCCGATGAACCGATTCGGCGTAAGCAGGCCGAAGCGCGGATGCTGCCACCGCACCAGTGCCTCGACCCCGCGCACTCCGCCGTCCTCAAGGCGCACCAACGGCTGGTAGTCCAGGAGGAATTCGCCTCGCTCGACGGCCGGGCGCAGCGAACTCGACAGCGTCTGGCGGGTCATGCGGTGGGCGTTGCGCTCAGGGTCGAAGAGCGTCCAGCGTGCCTTGCCGTCCGACTTCGCCCAGTACAGCGTCGTGTCGGCCGCCTGCATCAGGCAGGTCGTCGTCGTCCCTGCCGCGCGCCGCTCCACCACGCCGATCGACGCCGAGACGGAGAGCCGCTGGCCCGACAGGTCGAAGGGGTCCTGCAGCGCCTTGAGCGCCGCGTCGGCGAGGTCGGCCAGCTGGTCCGTGCCCGTCGAGTCCTCCACGAGCAGCGCGAACTCGTCGCCGCCGAGCCGCGCGACCAGCGGCGCCGCGGTCCTGCCGTGCCCGGCCTCGTCGGCGCACCGCGTGAGCCGCTCCGCGACGGCCGCGAGCAGCCGGTCGCCGACCCGGTGGCCGAGGGTGTCGTTGACCGCCTTGAACCCGTCGAGGTCCAGATAGCAGAGCCCGATCCGTCCGGTGCCCGTGTCGTCGTACGCACCCGCTTCGAGCGCGGCGGCGAGGCGTTCGAAGAACAGGCTGCGGTTGGGGAGCCGGGTCACGGGGTCGTGCATCTGCAGATGCCGCAGCCGGGCCTGGAGCTCGCGGCGTGCGCTGATGTCGGTGGCGGCGAGCAGCACCGTGCGTCCGCCGGGCATCGGCGAGACGGTGACCTGGACCCACAGCGAGTGCCCGTCGGGGTGTTTCAGGCGCCGGGTGCAGCGCAGCTTCGCCTGCCGGCCGCGGAGCACCTCGCGGTACGCGTGCCAGGTGCGTGCGTCCGACGCCAGGTCCACCAGATCGGCGGCGAGACGTCCCGCGAGCTCGTCCGGGGTCGCGCCGAGCAGCTCGGCGAGCGCGTCGTTGGCATCGACGACGAGGCCCTCGCCGTCCACGACGCCGAGGGCGAGAGGGGCGGCGGCGAATGCGGCTCGGTGGTCGGGCCGCTGCCCCGGATGGCGACGCTCCGTAGTGGGCGCCCTGGCGAGGTCGGGTGCTGTGACCGCTGTGGGCGCTTGGCCTTCAGACGTTCCGTTCACCACTTGCTCCCGCAGTGCAGTTGTTCGGCGAGGCCGGGCCCGCGCAGGAAAGTGTGCCGATCATAGGGGCTGGCCCGAGGGCGCATCCAGCCACGGAGCGGCGCCGCGTGGCGGGCACGCAGGGCATAGGACAGGCGCATGCCCGGTACGGATGTGGCACCCACCAGGCGGTAGATCGTTTCTGCTCGCCCGCTTACTGCTTCCTTTACGCCTCAATCTGCCCGGCGACAACTTGTGACGTTCCGTGAGCACTCCGGGAGTGGCGCGTCACCCGGCTGGCTCAGACAAACAGGGCGTATTTCCCGAAAGCGTCACAGGGTGGGTGGGATGCCCCGTAATCCGCATCCGGAGGTGGACGTGCCGCGTCAGCTACCCCCCTGGGGACTCACCCGTGGAGGGGAGAGACCCCGGTTGCGCAGCACGGCCGCCGCCCTTACGTCCCTGACCGCACTCGCCGCCACGGGGCTCGTCGCGGGCCCCGCGATCGCCCAGACCTCGGTCCCCTGCGCGCTCCAGCGCACCCCGGCACATCACTCGGAGGGCCTGGACACCTGGAACGGCGCCTATCCGCGCCCCGACAGGGCCCTCGACGCGGTGATGGTCTTCCTCTCCTTCCCCGACTCCCCGCCCCGGACCGCCCCCGAGGAACTGGCGGCCGACTACTTCCCCGCCACCAGCCAGTTCTTCGACCGTGCCTCCTACGGCAGGTTCGCCCTACGCCCGCACCCGCGGCGCGAGTGGGTCGAGATGCCGGACGACTCCACCTCGTACGCCATACAGCGCGACTGGAACGCTTCGCGGCGCAGCGCCTACCTTCGGGACGCTGTGGCCGCCACCGATCCGCACGTCGACTTCTCGCGGTACGAC
Source organism: Streptomyces sp. BA2 (assembly GCF_009769735.1). Taxonomy (NCBI): domain Bacteria; kingdom Bacillati; phylum Actinomycetota; class Actinomycetes; order Kitasatosporales; family Streptomycetaceae; genus Streptomyces; species Streptomyces sp. BA2. Next base: position 3,679,328 of record NZ_WSRO01000002.1, on the reverse strand, counting down.
GTCGTCTACTTCGTCGCCGACCCGGACGCGCCCGGGGTCAACTCGGACGCGACGAAGGTCGTCAACTTCGACCGGCCGATGCGGGCCGACGGCGCGGAGATCAAGCGCATCGTCACCGTCTTCGAGCGGCATCCGCCGGACCGCAACGTCCTCGCCCACGAGACCGGCCACGTCTTCGACCTGCCCGACCTCTACCACCGGCCGACGGACGGCAAGGGCGACTGGGACACGCACGTCGGCGACTGGGACGTCATGGGCAGCCAGTTCGGGCTCTCCCCCGACCTCTTCGGCTGGCACAAGTGGAAGCTCGGCTGGCTGGACCAGCGGCAGGTGGCGTGTGTGGACGGCGAGGGGCGGCGGCTGACCCTGGAGCCGCTGTCGACGCGGCCGGCGCGCGGGGGCGTCGGCGGCACCAAGCTGGCGGTCGTGCGCACGGGCCACGGCAGCGCGATCGCCTTCGAGGCGCGCGGCGCGGAGGGCAACGACCGGGAGACGTGCAGCGAGGGGGTGCTCGTCTATCGCGTACGCAATGAGGCGCCGTCCGGAGGTGGCCCGGTCGAGGTCCTCGACGCCCACCCGGACTCGGAGGCGTGCTGGGGCGACTCGGTGTATCCGCCGCTCGCGGACGCGCCGGTGGGGGAGGGGGAGAGCTTCACGGTGCCGGACGAGGACGTGCGCGTCGAGGTCGAGGGGCGGACGGCTTCGGGGGCGTGGACGGTGAAGGTGGCGGTGGGCTGAGGTCCACGGCATGCGGCCGAGCGTGAAAGAAGTCCACGGCATGTGGCCGAGCATGAAAGAAGCCCCCCGCTTGCGCGAGGGGCTTCTTTCTGTCTGTGCGCCGCCAGGGACTCGAACCCCGGACCCGCTGATTAAGAGTCAGCTGCTCTAACCAACTGAGCTAGCGGCGCCTGCTGACGTCGTAGACCTTAGCACCCTGATCGCCGCCAGGAAAAATCGATATACGGACCGTGGAGCCGGCCGCCGCGCGGGCCGCGCGGACGCAGGCCCAGAGCGCTACCTCGGGCCCGGGAAGCCAGGGGTGCCGGGCATCGGGGGCCACCAGCCAGCGCGATTCGAGGTGCCCTTCGAGGCGGCCGGAGGGCGAGGCGTCCCGCTTCCCCGCGGTGATCGGCGGCACCGTCACGGCGTCCCCCATGCCGTGGCAGAGGACGCCCGGCACGGCCCGGCCCCATTCCTCCCACTCGAGGAGCGAGGGCAGTCGCTGAGCGGTCCCGGGGGCGGCGAAGAGCAGCATGCGGCCGCGGTGCGCGGCTACGGGGCCCGAGCCGGGGCCTTCCTCCCATAAGCGGTCGAGCATCCGCCGGCCGAAGACCGCGGGGACGCTCACCACGTCGAAGACGGAGCCGCAGGGGAGGACGGCGGGGGCGGTGGGGCGACTGCGCCAGTGGGCGAGGGTGCTGCGCGGATACGTTTCCGCAGAGGCGAGCCAGGCGGCTCCCTCGGTGGTGACGTCGGAGATGTCCTGGACGTCGGCGGGGGCGGGATCCGGGTGAAGGCGCGTGGGGCTCATGGCGACTACATCTACCGGTAGTGAGGGTTCCATTTCTGAGAGTTGCCAGAAATCGGGACAACGATGGGTGGGAGGGAGTACCTTGCCCTCGTGGCATATGCCCCGTGATCTTCTCTTATCGGTCGTTCAGGGCCGTGTTCAGGGCCCCGTTCAGGGCCGTTCAGGGCCACTTCCGGCGCTCTCACCGCTCTCAGGCCTCCGGGCCGCCGCCGCCACTCGCACCGGCCCCGCGCAGGAGATCCCGCCCGAACTCGACCATCTTCTTCGCGTAGTCCTCGGTCCACTGCGCGCGCTCGGCGATCGCGGCGGGCGTCAGCCGGTCGAAGCGCCGGGGGTCGGCTAGCTGGGCCGCCGCGATCGCCTGGAACTCGACCGAACGGTCCGTGGCGGCACGGAAGGCGTGGGTCAGCTCGGTGGCGCGGGCCAGGAGCTCCCGGGGGTCCTCCATCGACTCCAGGTCGAAGAAGTGCTCCGGGTCGGCGACGGCTTCCGCGGGCTCGAAGAGCAGGGGCGCGGGTCGTAGACGCCGCTCGGTCCGGCTCCGCTCGGGCTCCGCCATGGTTCTTCCTCCTCGTACGGTTTCCGGCCGTGGGGCCGTCTTCCATTCTCCCTTGCCGCGCAAGGGGGCCGGGTGCCTGGCGGTCTAGGGGCGCCATTCCACCCGGTGCTCGGCGAGGCGGGCGAGCACTGCGTGGTTCGCTTCCCAGCCATCTGGGCTGTTTCTCTTGGCCGCCTCCGGCGGCGTGCCGGACTCCGTCCGGCGTTTGGGGTGGTGTGCCCGCGGGTTCACGGGCGCCATTCCACCCGGTGCTCGGCGAGGCGGGCGAGCACTGCGTGGTTCGCTTCCCAGCCATCTGGGAACTTCACCGTGACTCCCAGCTGGACCGGTTCCGTCGACGGGTGGTCGTCGAGGAGTTCGCTGACGCCCGCTCGGCAGATCACGATGCACGCGTGGCGGTGGCGGGACGCCAGGACGCAGAGGCGGCCCGTCTCCAGGTGGAACGCGGTGGCGTCCGGGCGGCCGGAGAGCGGGTGCAGGACCACCGTCACGTCGAACTCGCGGCCCTGGAGCCGGTTGGCCGTATCCACCGTGACGTCCCTTACGCCCATGTCCGCGAGGATCGCCCGCACCGCCGCCGCCTGGTCGCGGTGGGCGGTGCCGACGGCGATCCGGTCGGCCGTCAGGGGAGTGGGGTCCGGGCCGCGCTCCGACGTGGCCGCGCCGCCGCGGTCGAGGAGGCGCCGGACGACCTGGGCCACCGCGCGTACGGCCTCGGGGTCGGTGCGCGGCGTGTTCCGCGCGGGCAGTTCGAGCAGGCCCCAGCCCGACTCCGCCGCCTCGTCGATCACCCGGTCCGGGCCCGAGCCGTCGGACGGCACACCGAAGTCGAGCCGCCTGTCGCCGTGGTCCGTGCCGCTGCGGAAGGGCGTGTACGGATAGAACGCGGCCGAGACCAGCGGGGCCGCCGACGCCGGGAGCCGCCAGGACACCGGCAGGCGGTGCTGGGGCAGCTCGGGGTTGTGCGCGAGCAGGGTCGTCACGGCGCTCGCCGAAGGGTCGTACGCGAGACCGGCCCACTGGTCGGCGCCCACGATCGAGAACGGGTCGAGCTGGCCGGGGTCGCCCACGAACAGGGCCCGCTCGAAGAGCCCGGCCACCGCGAGCAGCGCGTCCGAGCGCATTTGGTACGCCTCGTCCACGATCGCGTGCCGCCAGGGCGCGTCGAGCTTGGTGACGTCGACGTGCGCCCACTTCGCCGCGGTCGACACGACGACGTCGAGCCCCGCGAGGTCGGCGGCCTTCGTGGACGTACGGACGAAGGGCAGGTCGTCGAGCGCCTTGTCGTACGCGTCCGGGTCGCTGCTGTGCAGACGGCCGATCGGCAGCTCGGGGTCCTTCTCGGCGAGGCGCAGGACCAGGTCGTCGACCTGCGCGTTCGTCTGCGCGATCACCATCAACGGGCGCCCTGCGGCGGCCAGTTCGCGGGCCGCGCGGACCACGAGGGTCGACTTGCCCGCGCCGGGCGGCGAGTCGACGACGACACCGCGGTGCGCGCCGTGCAGCGTGTCGTGCAGGATCGCGTCCGTGGCGCGGCCTGCCGCCGCGCCGGGGTCGAACGACGCGCGGTCGAAGGGGGCGGTCGGACTCACAGGGTGTCCTCCGGCGTCACGGGGTCAGGGCGCTCGGCGGCGTCGCCCGGCGGGCCGCCGTGGGTCCAGGGAGTCGCCTCGGGGTCGGGGAGCTTGGGGCCGCCGCGCTGCTCGTGCTCGAAGAGCGTCCAGCAGATCCGGTCGCCCTTCTCCGGCACGGAGCCGGGTTCGGGCTCCTTGCCGCGGCCCATCTTGTCGGTGATGCGCAGGACGACAGAAGCGCCGCCACCCCCGGCCTCGTACGTCACGAACTCGGCTGTCTGCGGCTTGCCTTGGAGCGAGCGGTACACCTTCGCGCGCTCGGCCAGGTGCGGGTGGTCGTCCGTGCGGACGGTGACCAGGGGGCGGGGGCTCGGGCGCTTGCTCTCGCTGTACGCCATGACCACCTCGGTCACCTCGCCCGCGAAGGCCTCGCCCGCGAGCCGGCGGCCCGCCATCACCAGGGGGTCGTCGAGTGCTTCCTGGGCGTCGAGCCTGGCCTGCTCGCGCTCGCGCGTGGCCAGCTTGTTCGCCGACGTCACCGCGTCGTCGACGCGGGGCTGCGGGGGTTCGCCCGCCGTGACGCGGTCGCGGTGGCCGGTGAACGACCAGCGGTCGCGGGTCCAGCGGTCGGTGGCGTGCGGTGCCTCCGGGAGCGTGCAGAGCGCGTCGAGACCGCGCCACACCGCGTCCCAGGTGGGGCGGGTCCTGCTCTCGATCAGGGAACGGATCTCCCGCTCGGCCGCGGCCAGTTCGGCGAGACGGGTGTCCGCCTGGATGCCGTCCTCGGCACCGGCGAGGGTGCCGCGCGCGCGGTCGTAGCGCTCGATGGCCGGGGCGAGGAGGTGGTTGTCGAACGCCGGATCCGTGGCGGGGCCCGCGGGCGGACAGAGCAGCTGGCCGCCTTCGTCCCGCGCCAGCTCGGCGCGGAGCGCGGCGTCGGCCCCGGATGTGCCTTCCGGGGCCTCGATCCAGGCGAGCAGGGCGCCGAGATGCTGGTCTTCGAGGCTGCTCTGCCCGGTGGCCCAGTGCCGGGAGAGCAGCTCGGTCATGGCGACGAGGAGGGAGGAGCCCGGGACGCGGGCCCGCTCCCCGAAGTGGGTCAGCCAGCGGCCGAGGAGGGGGACGCGGGGCGGGGCGGGATACGGGGTCTCCGGGTCCTGCTCGGCGGTGCGGCGGAAACGGGTGGAGCGGCCGATGAGCCGTACGAAGTCGATGCCGGCGCGGCTCGGGACGATCAACTGCGGTGCGTCCGCGCAGAGTTCGACCTCCACCTTGACGCGCTTGCCGGTCTCCGGGTCCGTCTCGCTGCGCTCCGCCGCCTCGACGTCGTCCGTGAACGAGTCGACGTACTCCAGGACGGTGTCCGCGAGTTGGGCCAGGAAGGTGAAGCGGAGGTCGCGGTCGCGGGGCTGCGGTACGACGAGGATGCGGGGCGAGGTGCGCTCGGTCCCGACGAGGGCGCCGAGGGGAGCGCCTGCCTCGCCGGCGGTGATGAGGGGGACGAGGACGAGGGGGCGCTGGGAGAGGTGGCGGTGGCGCACGGTCGCCCTCGGCTGGGCGCGGCCGGTGGCCACCGCCTCCAGACGGGCGAGGTTGTCGATCAGTGACACCGGTCCGTCCCTCCCGGCGGGTTGTGGGTTCTTTTCCCGCCGCTTCGCGGCGGATTCTCCCCACCTGCCCACCCGATTACCCGGCGACATCCGCTTACTGAAGGGCTGGCCGGTGGGTGGTTGGGTGTGAAGGGAACGGCAGCCGCAGGGCGCCGGTGTGAGCGGCGGTGGTGCGTGCCGGGCGACCGCGTCGCAGTGGCGCTCAGCACGGCGTGCCCCCCGCCGTATGCCCGCCCGAGGCGCCCGCGCCAGACAATGCCTCGGCCCGCAGCGCCGCCGCCCGCCGAAGCGCCGCCACCGCCGGGTCCGCAGGGTCGCCCGAGGCTCCGGTCGCCGCGGAGAGAACCCCCGCGACCGTCGTCAGGCCGCCCAGCTCGCCCCGCACCGAACGCCCCAGGGACGTCACAGCGCCCTCCTCGCGGGAGCGCTCGCGGCAGTGGAAGGCCAGTTCGCAGGCGGCCAGGCACTCGGGGGCGTACGTCGCGGGGACCGACTCGACCGCCGCCGTCAGCTCGGCCGCGGGGCGGTTCACGTCGAAGGTGGTGCCCTCCGGGAGTGCTGCCGCGATGTCCTCGATGCGGGTCAGGCGCGCCAACTGGCGCCTCGTCACCGAGATTTGTTTGCGCACGTCGATCGCCGACGCGGTGGGGAGGTTCGAGAAGTCCTTGGGGCAGACCAGGAGCACGTGGTGCCGGATGTGGGGCGCGGGGTCCATGTGCGCCGCCACCCGCTCCAGGGCCAGGGCGTACACCGCGGCCTGGCGCGCCGCCGCGCCCACCTTCGCCGCGTCCGCCGAACCGTCGATCATCGGGAAGGACTTGATCTCGACGACCGTCCAGCTGCCGTCGGGATGGACCACCACCGCGTCCGGTTCGAGGAAGGCGGGCGTCCCGGCCACGTCAAGGGCCAGCATGGGGTGGTCCAGGAGGGTCCAGCCCTCCGTCGGCGTCGCCTCGCGCAGCGCCAGCGAGGTGCGGGCCGCGCGGCCTTCGGGCCCCACCGCGGCGAGGTCGGGGACGGACGACTCGCCCGGCACGGGCTCCGGGCCGCCTCCCGTCCTGCCGTGCACCAGACGCAGCAGCTCCGCGCCGCCGTCGGCCTTGACCTTCGCCTCGAAGGCATTGCCCCGCATGAACGCGAACTGCGACTGACCGAAGGGTGCGGGGGAGCCGAGCGACCGCGCCAGCGTCGTCTTGTCCACGCCCGCGCCGTCGAGCAGCGCCCGCCTCTGGCAGCCCGGATTCGCGGCGAGGGCCGCGAGCGCGCGGGCGTCGAGCGGTGACGCGGGGACGTCGGGGCCGCGCAGCTCAGCGAGCCGCTGTCTTAGTGCTGTCCCCCGCTTCGGCGGGGCGGGCACTCGGCTCGGCGCCTGGCTCGGCAGGCCGCTTGCGCGGCCGGGGAATTCGCTCACCCGTCGAAGTCTGGCACCCGCCACTGACAATTGAGGACTCTGGGGCGGATGAGGCCGACGGCGAGCCCGCTAGGGACACCGGCCTCGACCCGGCCACCGTCCCCGACGAAGGTCGCGCGGCACCGAACGGGAGTTTGACGCTCGCCTTCACCCGGTCCGCGATCCGCAGCACCGGCCGTACGAGGAGCAGTCCGACGCCCATCACCACGGCGCCCGCGACCGCGTCGAGGAAGTAGTGGTTCGCGGTGCCCATCACGACGATCGTGGTGATCAGGGGGTAGGCCACCGCCGCGGTCCTGACCAGCGGCGAACGGCCGTGACGCCACAGTATGACCCCGCACCACAGCGCCCACCCCACGTGCAGGCTCGGCATCGCCGCGTACTGGTTGGTCATGCCGCCGAGCCCGCGCGGCGCACTCGCCTCGCCGCCCCACCAGCCGAAGTCGCTGTACTGCGCCATGGTGTCGACGAAGCCGTACCCCTCGCTCAGCAGGCGGGGCGGGCAGGTCGGCAGGAGCGTGAAGCCGATCAGGCCGATCATGGTGGAGGTCATCAGCCACGCGCGTGCGGCGCGGTAGTGGACCGCGCGGCTGCGGAAGAGCCAGACGAGGACCACGGGCGTCACCAGGTAGTGCAGCGACGCGTACCAGAAGTCGGCGGGGACGCCTATCCAGGAGTGGTCGGTGAAGAGACGGTTCAGCGGGTGCTCTGCGTTGAGGCTCAGGAGCTTCTCGACGTGGAGTATGTCCAGGCCGTTGTCGACGGCGTCGGCCACGTCACCGCGGACCAGCAGGCGTCCCGCCGAGTACGCGGCGTACACCAGCACGATCAGCGGCAGCTCCGTCCACCAGCGAAGCCGGAGCCCGCCTATGCCCCTGGTGCCCGGAGCGTGGGTCTGCGGCATCCGGTCGGTCCCCCATCTGTCTTTGGTCATGCGGTGTTCGCCGCCGCATCACTTTACGGCGCACGCGAAAGCCCGCTGAGGCGGTCCCCGGTCGTCTTAGACGCAGAGATCGACGAGCGGGTTGCTCCTCGCGGGCACGAGTGATCGCGACATGGCGCGTGAGTGATGATGCAGGGTACGGACAGTCGCCTGTCCACAGAATTCGCTCTATGACAGCTGATGGTCCTGATGGTCTCTACCGATGGCTGTCGGCTCGGAAAGGCTCGACATGGCACCGCGCATCCTGCTGGCCCGACACGGACAGACGGAGTGGTCCCTGTCCGGGAAGCACACCGGCAGGACGGACGTCCCGCTCCTGGAAGAGGGCCGGGTCGGCGCGAAGCTCCTGGGCGAGCGCCTGCACCGCGCCCCCTTCGACGGCCTCCCGGACGCCGAGGTGCGCACCAGCCCCCTCGCGCGTGCGCGGGAGACCTGCGAGATCGCCGGCTTCGGAGACCGTGCCACCACCTGGGACACGCTCATGGAGTGGGACTACGGCTCCTACGAGGGGATGACCCCGGCCGACATCCAGGGCGTACGCCCCGGCTGGTTCATCTGGCGCGACGGCGTCCCCAGGGGCGAGACCCTGGAGCAGATCACCGCGCGCGCGGACGAGGTGGTGGCCTGGGCCCGCAGCGCGGACCGCGATGTCCTGGTCTTCGCGCACGGGCACATCCTGCGCTCCATCGGCGCACGCTGGCTGGGCCTCGGCGTCGACTTCGCCGCCCGCGTCCGCCTCAACCCGACCTCGATCTCGACCCTGGGCTGGGCCTACGGCGAACCGGCCATCGAGTCGTGGAACGACACCGGGCACCTGGCGTAGCCGCCAGGGGCGCAGGGCCGCCCCGGACGCGTACGGCTGTCTACACGGCCCGCGGCAAGGAAGCATGCCGCTCCAGGAAGCCGCACACCCCCGAGGCCCGTCGGTGCGGAAGCAGCACCCGGGCCGTCGTGGCGAGCATCGACTGGATGCGCGACGACTGCACCTCGTCCAGGAGCCCGAGCACGCGCATGCCCGCCGTCGCCGCCTCGTCGGGGCGGCCCGCGCGGGCCAGGTCGTCGGCGAGCTCCGCGGTGTAGAGGGCGATGTTGCGGGTGAACTGCGGGGTCTGCGCCGACGCGATGCCCGCCGCGCGCCGTGCGTGCCGGGCGGCCCGCCCCCAGTCACCGAGCGCCGACCAGCACTGTGCCTCGAGGACCTCAAGCTCGGCGGGGCCGTAGAAGGTCATCCACTCCGGGTCGGCGTCCGTGGGACCCCGGTCGAAGAGGGCGTGCGCGCGGGTCAGTGACCGTTCGCAGCCGGCCCGGTCGCCGAGCCCCGCCCAGCCCCCGGCCTCCCGCAGCGCGAGGAGCGAGAGCAGCCGCGGCGACGAGAGATGCCGGGCCGCCCGCGTCGCCGCCTGGGACGCGCGCACCGCCTCCCTGGGCCGCCCGGCGTCGCGTGCCAGGAAGGCCGTGTTGCAGAAGGCGTGCGCCTCCAGGGCCGGATCGCCGGCCATCCGGGCCGTCGCGAGAGCCTCGGCGTAGTGCGAGCGCGCGTCGTCGAAGCGGCCCGAGTCGTGCGCCAACCAGCCCACGGAGATGGACAGTTCCCCGGCGCCCGTGTAGAGCCGGTCCGCCACAGGCTGCCGGGTGGTGCCCGCGTCGAGCAGGGCGTAGGCGGTCCGCAGCGGGGCGGCAGCGCGTCGGTACAGGCCGTCGGCGCCGTGCCGGTCGTCGAGCAACCGGATCCTGCGCACGGCCTCCTCGACCGCGCTCGCCTCGGCCTCGCCCGCCCGGCCGCCGTGCTGTGCGGTGGCCTCGGCCGGGCTCGCTTCCGCGAGTCCGAAGGGCCCCAGAGAGGCGGCGGCCACGGTGGCCGTTCCGCTCATGAATGCGCGACGCCGCACGTCGATCTCCTCGTGACTCTGGATCTCGTACGGGTCGCACTCGTTCAGTTCGGGGCCCAGCGGCCCGGACGGGGGAGACTCATACAGCTGGATCGTGGTGTGTGATGCGGGCGCTTCGGACTCGGCGCGCGCCCCCCGTCCGCGCACTGCGGAGCGGGACGCGAACCCCAGATCCGTCAGCGTCAGGCCGGGGAACATGTGCAGGAACACCCGCTCGTAGGCGTAGTTGGGGCAGCGGATCTCGCCCGCCTCGACGCGCCCGATGTAACGGGCGTCGCAGCTGACGCGCTCACCGATGTCGCGAGCGGCCCGGCGGATCAACGCGGCGAACTCGCCCGGCGAGCGCTGTCCGCGCAGCTGCCGGAAATGAAGGTTCGGTCGTGGGGACGGAGTTGACGATGCCATCGGTGACGACGCCATGGCCTGACCCTCTCGTACGGATCGTGCCGGATTGCGCCGAATCCTGTGGATCCGGCGGTGCTGCCCCTGTTCCGGCGGAGCACGAACGTACCCGCTGTGACGGGGACGGCACGCGGAGTTTGGCTACAAACCGGATATCTCACCCATGATCTGCCATGAAGTGCCATCCTTTGCGGCGGCATTGCGCCGTAGCTGTTGACGCCGTGCCGCGTTGAACCATGAGGAGAGGGAGCGACGCGGCTTCCGCCCTTGCGAGGAGGTCCCCTTGTTGGAGATCGGCGTGGAGAACGGCGAATCGCGGGCGTCGCTGACCACAGCACGGCACCTGCCGACCCAGGACCGCAGCGCACCACCACAGCAGGGAGCCCCGCCCCCGGAACCCCCCGACTTCTGCGATCTCGTCACCGTCCCGGCCCGCCAGGGCCTCGAAGCGGTCGACATCCTGCGCCGCGGGGCGGGCGACGCCGTCGGCCCCGTCCTGCACGACGGGAGCTGCGACACCCTCGGCTTCCTGGTCCCGCCCGGCACCGCCGACGCCTGGGACCTGCCGGGCAGCGCGTGTACGCAGACCTTCGGCCGCGGCATGCGCCTGCCCGCCGAGCCGGAGCCCGTCCCCCCGCCGCCCCCGGTCGCGGGCACCGGCTGGCTGCTGCCCCCCGGCGAGACCGACCCGGTCACCGACCCCGCCGTCCTGCGCGCGGCGCTCGGCCAGGCGGCCCGCACCATCGAGGCCGCCGACAACTGCCGCTGAGCCCTGGGCGAAGCGGTTCTGCAAGGTCATCGGGCCGCGCACTCCGCGTACGCCGATAATGGTCTGATGGCAAGGAACAGGCGGTCCCGGGAAGAGGCGGAAGCCGTCGTCGAGAAGGTGGACGGTGGGCTCGCCGAGCTGATGCCCGACCGGGACAGGCCGCGCGCGTGGACGCTGCTCGTGGACGGCGCCCCGCAGTCCCATGTCGACCTCGACGACCCCGCGTATCTCGACTTCGAGTACCAGCGCAGGCTCGGCCACGTCGCCGACCTGGTCGCGCCGCCCGGCAAACCGGTCCATGCCCTGCACCTCGGCGGCGGCGCCTTCACCCTCGCCCGCTACATAGCCGCGACACGGCCCCGCTCCACCCAGCAGGTCATCGAGCGCGACACGGCGCTCATCCAACTCGTCCGCCGCGAACTGCCGTTGGACCCGCAGGCCCGGGTCAGGGTGCGCGGCACCGACGCCCGCGAAGGCCTCGCGAAGATCGCGGACGGCTGGGCGGACCTCGTCATCGCCGACGTCTTCAGCGGCGCCCGCACCCCCGCCCACCTCACAAGCGCCGAGTTCCTCGGTGACGTACGCAGGGTCCTGAAGCCCGGCGGTCTCTACGCGGCCAATCTCGCCGACGGACCGCCGCTCGCGCATCTGCGCGGCCAGCTCGCCACCGCCGCCACGCTCTTCCCGGAGCTCGCGCTCATCGCCGACCCGGCCGTGCTGCGCGGCAAGCGCTTCGGCAACGCGGTGCTCGTCGGCTCGGACGTGCCGCTGCCGGTCGCCGAGCTGACCCGGCGCAGCGCCGGGGACTCGCATCCGGCACGGGTCGAGCACGGCAGGGCGCTCATCGACTTCAGCGGGGGAGCGGCGGCGGTCACGGACGCGAGCGCGGTGGCGTCACCCGCGCCGCCTCCCTCTGTGTTCCGCTGAACCGACCGGTCAGTAGTCGTTGATCTCCACCGACGGCGCGTGGTCGTGCCAGGTGCAGAACACCGAGACCTTGTCGGCCCCCGCCGTGAATTCCACCCGGATCCAGGTGTCCTGCTTCCACACCTGCACCGACCAGCCCGCCGCCGGGGTCGCCGACACCAGCGTCGCGGAGTCCTTGCCGAGGTCGAAGACGACCCGGCCGCCCTCGGAGGAGTAGCTCTTCACGTTGCCGGGTGCGGAGGCGGGAGCGGAGGGGCTGCTCGGCTTGCCGGTCTTCGTCTTCGACGGCTTGCTCTCGGGGGGTTCGGCCGTCTTCGAGGGCTTCTTCGACTTCGACGGTGAGGGGGACGGCGTCGGGTCAGGGCGGTGCGTGGAGGAGGAGAGCGGCTCGGCGCGGTCGCCGTCGGCCGCGAGCGGAACGGCACGCGGCGGGTCGTAGGCGGTGCCCGCCATGACCGTGTGGACACCCCACCAGGAGAGCGTGACCGCCGCGCCCGTGGCGAGCGACCAAGCCATTGCGTGTATGAGTCCTCTGCGCATCGCGAGCCATACTGCACCACCGGACCCGTCGGCGTCCCAGGAGGACCGTGCTCACTCCTATGGCGTACGGTGCCGCCCATGGCAAGTGTGCTCGTCGTCGAGGATGACCAGTTCGTACGCTCCGCTCTCATCCGGCATCTGACCGAGGCATCGCACACCGTGCGCAGTGTCGGCACTGCCCTTGAGGCGCTGCGCGAGGTGGCCCATTTCCGGTTCGACGTGGTGATCCTGGACCTCGGTCTGCCCGATCTGGACGGTTCCGAAGCGCTGAAGATGCTGCGCGGGATCACCGACGTCCCCGTGATCATCGCCACCGCGCGTGACGACGAGACCGAGATCGTCAGGCTCCTGAACGACGGCGCCGACGACTACCTGACCAAGCCGTTCTCCGTCGAGCACCTCTCGGCCCGGATGGCCGCCGTGCTGCGCCGCTCACGCGTCACGGCGGGCGAGGACCCGCCGAGCCGGGAGCTACGGGTCGGGGGGCTCGCCATCGACCCGCTGCGCCGCCAGGCAGAGCTGGACGGGGCGCGGCTCGATCTGACCCGGCGCGAGTTCGACCTGCTGGCCTTTCTCGCCGGGCGCCCCGGCGTCGTCGTACCCCGTAAGGAGCTGCTCGCCGAGGTGTGGCAGCAGAGTTACGGGGACGACCAGACCATCGACGTACATCTGTCGTGGCTGCGGCGGAAGTTGGGCGAAACGGCCGCGAGGCCGCGTTATCTGCACACGCTGCGGGGTGTCGGCGTCAAGCTGGAGCCACCGCTGTGAGGTGGGCACTCGTCAAGGTGTGCCTGGCCGTCACGACGATGGTCGTGGTCGCCTTCGCGGTGCCGCTCGGCCTTGTCATCCAGGAGATGGCGCGGGACCGTGCCTTCTCGAACGCGGAGCGGCACGCGGCCGGCATGGGCCCCACGCTCTCCATCACCACCGACCGCGATCAGCTGACGCGGGCCGTCGCCACGTCCGAGGCGGGCGGCGAGGGCCGCATGGCCGTGTACGTGCCGCCCATCGACAAGGCGCCCGCCCTGGAGATCGGCGACCGGCGTGCGGACACGCACGCGGTGGAGACCACGCGCAAGGAGGGCCGGGCGCGGACGGCGACGGTCGAGGGCGGCTTCGCGCTGCTCCAGCCGACGGCGCTGAGCTCCGGGCAGATCGCCGTGGTCGAGATCTTCGTGCCCGAGGGCGCGGTCAGCAACGGCGTGACCACGGCGTGGCTGGTGCTCGCGGGCGTCGGCGTCGCGCTGATCATCGGGTCCGTGGCGGTGGCGGACCGTCTGGGCGTACGCATGGTGCAGCCCGCCAAGCGGCTCGTGGGCGCGGCGCAGTCCCTCGGGGAGGGAAAGCTGGGGGCGAGGGTCCAGGAGGAGGGCCCCACGGAACTGCGCCTGGCGGCCGTGGCGTTCAATTCGATGGCGGACCAGGTGGTGCAACTCCTGGCGAACGAGCGGGAGTTGGCGGCGGACCTGTCGCACCGCCTGCGCACTCCGCTGACGGTGCTTCGGCTCAACGCCGCCTCGCTGGGTGACGGCCCTGCGGCCGAGCAGACCCGTATCGCGGTGGAGAAGCTGGAGCGCGAGGTCGACACGATCATCCGCACCGCCCGCGACGCCAAGCCGCAGACCGCCACGGTCGGGCCCGGCGCGGGCTGCGACGCCTCCGAGGTGATCCAGGACCGTATGGCCTTCTGGTCGGCGCTCGCTGAGGACGAGGGGCGCGAGGTGCGGGTCGCGGGGGTGGAGCGGCCGGTGTGGATACCGGTGGCGCGCCCCGAACTGGTCGCATCCCTGGACGCGTTGCTGGGCAACGTCTTCCGGCACACGCGGGAGGGGGCGGCGTTCGCGGTGGACGTGCACAGTGGCGAGGACGCGGTGATCGTCCTGGTGTCGGACGCGGGGGCGGGGATCGCCGATCCCGAGGCCGCGTTGGCGCGGGGCGCGGGGTCGGGGGCCGATGGTTCGACGGGGCTCGGCCTGGACATCGTGCGGCAGCTGGCGGAGTCCACCGGCGGTGATGTCCGTATCGGGCGGTCCGTGCTGGGCGGCACGGAGGTCCGGATCTGGATTCAGCTGGACGGGCGTCGGCCCGTGGCCGGGGGCCGTGGGCATCGGGGTGCTGCTGTACGTCGCCGAAAGCGCAGCCCGAGCCTCCGCTGACGCCCTGATCCGCCGCTTCGCGGCGGATCTTTCCCGCCCACCCACCCGATCACCCCGCATCCAACCGTGCCCCGACCGGAGGCTTCCCGCGCCCGAGATTTCCACCGCGGGGTCATGGGTGGTCGGGCGGGAAAGATCCGCGCGGAGCGCGGGAAGTTAACCACCCCCGATCGCTCCCTTAAGCCCACCCTAAGATCCAAGCCGCCGCCCGCTTTGCCCGCAATGCCGTGCCCTCGCGGGGCTAAGTTGCTGACGCACCCCACCCCCCGCACAGCTAAGGCAGGCACGTGATGAGCAGCACGCATCGGCGCACGGTGAGCACCAAGTCCAAGGTCATAGGCGGCATCGTGGCCGCGGGCCTCGTCGGCGGCGGCGCTTTCCTCTTCTCCGGGACGGCGCTTGCGACCAAGGCGCCCGCGGAGAAGACCCCCGCCAAGGCCGCCGCCCAGGCCAAGTTCGCCCCGTTCGTGGACACTTCGCTCGCCCCCGCGTACGACCTCGTCGACACCGCCACCAAGACCGGCGTGAAGGAGTTCACCCTCGCTTTCATCACCTCCGGCGGCAGCTGCGAGCCCCTCTGGGGCGGCACCACCGGGCTCGACGACGACAAGGTCGCCTCGCAGATCGGTGACCTGCGGGCCAAGGGCGGCGACGTACGCGTGTCCTTCGGCGGCGCGGCGGGCTCGGAGCTCGGCCTCAAGTGCGGCAGCGCCGACGAGCTGGCGAAGGCGTACGGCAAGGTCATCGACAAGTACAAGCTGACGAAGGTCGACTTCGACATCGAGGGCGCCGCGCTTCCCGACACCGCGGCCAACACCCGCCGCGCGCAGGCCATCGCGCAGCTCCAGAAGGAACACGAGGGCCTGGACGTCTCGTTCACGCTGCCCGTCATGCCCGAGGGTCTTACCCAGCCGGGCGTCGACCTCGTCGCCGACGCCAAGAAGAACGGCGTGAAGGTCTCCGCCGTCAACATCATGGCGATGGACTACGGGCCGTCCTACAGCGGTGACATGGGCAAGTACGCCATCGACGCGGCGACCGCCACGCAGAAGCAGATCAAGGGCGCCCTCGACCTGTCCGACGAGGCCGCCTGGAAGGCCGTCGCGGTCACCCCGATGATCGGCGTGAACGACGTCACCACCGAGATATTCAAGGTCGACGACGCCACCGAGCTGGTGAAGTTCGCCGAGGAGAAGGGGCTCGGCTGGCTGGCGATGTGGTCGTCGACCCGCGACAAGGCCTGTGAGGGCGGCGCCAACAACGGCGCGCAGCCGACCTGTTCGTCGATCGAGCAGGAGCCGCTCGCCTTCACGAAGGCGTTCGCCGCCTACAAGTAGCTCCGAGCTCCCCTGAACCACCACCCCCCACGGCGCCCCGACCGGCATCCCCCCACCCGGTCGGGGCGCCCACCTCGTGCCTGAGCTGTCAGTCCACGACGTACTCGCGCGGCAGCTCACCGGTCGACGCGACGCCCGCGTACCAGTGGGCGCTGGACTTCGGGGTGCGGGCCTGCGTCTCGTAGTCGACGTACACCGCGCCGAAGCGCTTGCCGTAGCCGTACGACCATTCGAAGTTGTCCATCAGGGACCAGAGGTAGTAGCCGCGGACGTCGGCGCCGTCCGTGATGGCCCGGCGGACGGCCGCCAAGTGGCCGTGCAGGTAGGCGATGCGCTCCGGGTCGTGGACGCGGCCTTCCGGGTCCGGCTTGTCGTCGTAGGCCGCGCCGTTCTCGGTGACGTACAGCGGGAGGCCTGGCGCCTCCCGGGAGTAGCGCATGATCAGCTCGTGCAGCCCGGTCGGGTCGATGGTCCAGCCCATCTCGGTGCGGTCGCCCGGCGTCTGGTGGAAGGCCACGTCGTCGGCCGCGGGCCACGGGGAGTGCTCACTGGCGCCGTGCCCGTCGGCGCGGGGGTTGCCCGGGTCGTCGTGCGCCGCTGAGACCAGCGCGGGCGTGTAGTAGTTCAGGCCGAGCGCGTCCAGCGGCTGGTGGGCGGCGGCCAGGTCGCCGTCCTGCACGAAGGACCAGTCGGTGACCCGGGCCGTGTCGGTGAGCAGGTCCGCGGGGTAGGCGCCGTGCAGCATCGGGCCGTGGAAGACGCCGTTCGCGAGGTTGTCGATGCGCCGGCGGGCGTCCAAGTCCGCGGGGCTCTGCGAAACCGCCCTGACCACCGAGGAGTTGAGGCTCACCGCCACCCGGGCGCGGGCAGGCAGGGCGGCGCGCAGCGCCTGGGTGCCCAGGCCGTGCGCGAGGTTGAGGTGGTGCGCTGCCTGCAGCGCGGCCGCCGGGTCGGTGCGGCCGGGGGCGTGCACGCCCGAGCCGTAGCCGAGGAAGGCGCTGCACCACGGCTCGTTGAGCGTGATCCACGACTCGACACGGTCGCCGAGGGCTTCGGCGACGAAACCCGCGTACTCGGCGAAGCGGTAGGCGGTCTCCCGTGCCGGCCAGCCGCCCGCGTCCTCCAACTCCTGTGGCAGGTCCCAGTGGTAGAGGGTCAGGGCGGGCTTGATGCCCTTGCCGAGCAGTTCGTCGACGAGCCGCCGGTAGAAGTCGAGCCCGCGCTGGACGGCGGGGCCGCGCCCGGTGGGCTGCACCCGCGACCAGGAGACGGAGAAGCGGTAGGCGTTCAGACCGAGGTCCGCCATGAGGGCCACGTCGTCGCGGTAGCGGTGGTAGTGCTCGACGGCCACGTCACCGGTGTCGCCGTCGGCCGTCCTGCCGGGCGTGTGACTGAAGGTGTCCCAGATGGAGGGGGTGCGGCCGTCTTCACGTACGGCGCCCTCGATCTGGTACGCGGACGTGGCGGCACCCCAGAGGAAATCGGCCGGAAAGGCGAGGGATTCAGGCATGGAAGCGCTCCCATGGGTGGGGTAAGAG